>NZ_CYTU01000016.1:7544-51099 GCF_001299375.1 Achromobacter sp. 2789STDY5608621
TTCCGAGGTCAGCCCGTCGGCGCCGGTGCGCTGGGCGTGGTCCACCACGAACTGGATCACCGCCGCCTCGGACAGGGGCAGGGCCAGCGGCTGGCCATAGCGCAGGCCGAACCAGGCCGACCAGTAGCGGATCGCGGCGCGATAGCTGGCGGCCGTATTGGGCGAACTGCCTTCGCGCAGCAGGTCGCGCATGGCGGCGTCGGCCTGGCGGTCGAGCGCGCGGGGGTCCAGCAGGGGCAGCGGGGCCGGGGAGGAGGGCAGCATGCGGGGCGGGAAATGACCGGGATCGGCGAGCCTGGCGTGGCAACGCCCGTGGATACTATCATTCCGCTACGTCGCTACCCGCCCCGAAGGTGCTGCCCGGATGCATGATTCCACCTACCGCATGATCGCCGCGCTGCGGATGCGCCAGTTCGAATTGCTGACGGTGCTGGCGGACACCGGCAGCATGCGCGCCGCGGGCGAGAAGCTCTGCGTGAGCACCGCCGCGGTCAGCAAGGGCCTGGGAGAAATCGAGACGCTGCTGGGCATCACCGTGTTCGAGCGCCATGGCCGCGGCGTGAGCCTGACGCGCGACGGCGACATCCTGGTGCACCGCGCCCGCCTGCTGCTGTCCGAGGTGGCCAATCTGGCCGATGACCTGCGCGACCGCAAGCTGGGACACGATGCGGTCCTGCGCATCGGCGCGCCGCCCTTCATCGCCTGGTCGCTGCTGCCCGACGTGCTGCGCGGCATGGCGGGCGACGCGGGATTGCCGCCGGTGCAGATCGTCGAAGGCCGCCTGGACGACACGCAGCGCAAGCTAGAAAGCGGCGAGATCGACGTCCTGCTGACCATGAACACCTCGTCCGAGCTGGGCGGGTTGTGCCAGGAGGGGCTGATGATCCGGCCGGTGGGCCGGGAACAGTGGATCGTGGTGTGCGCCGGCGATCACCCGCTGGCCCTGGCGCCGCGCGCGGCGCCGTGGACCTGGCGCGAGCTGAAACAGCAGGCCTGGGTATTGCCGGCCCGGCCGACGCAGGCCCGGCTGATGATCGAGCAGTTGCTGCTGGACCACAACCTGCCGCCCATCGCGCCCGCCATCGAGTCCATGAACGCCATCACCAATCTCAAGCTGGTCGAACGCCGGCTGGGCCTGAGCCTGCTGGCCCGGCGCACGGTGGAGGAGCGCCTGGCCCGCGGCAGCCTGGTGGCGCTACCGGTCGAGGCGCTGCCGGAGCCGATCCCGATCGTGATGGTGTACCGGACGCCGTGGCACCAGGACGACATCATCGAGCGCTTTCACGATGCCGCGCACGCGCTCCTGCAGGCCGCCACCAGCGCCTCGGCCGACATGCCGTCGGGCAGCAGCGCGGCCAGCAGGTCATTGCGGTCGCGGAACGATTCGGCGTAGACCGCCTCCAGCAGGGTGATGCAGGCGGACAGCAGCGGGCAATCGATGCCCAAGAGGCGCGCCAGCCGTTCCTGGAACACCAGGCCGAACGGCACGTCCTCCAGCACGTAGCGATGCGCCAGCCGGGCCGGGCCGAGCGGGCCGGCGCCGCGGGCGTCGATGGCCCGCGCGATGTCCTCCAACGGGCCCAGCGGCACGTGGTACGAGCGCGAGTAATGCTGCGCCAGGGTCGGCAGCGTGAATCCCAGCGCCCCGGCCAGCGCCAGCCGTTCCCCATCCAGCGCCTGCGCCATGTTGGCGACCACGCCGGTGAAGTGGCCGAACAGCGGCCAGGCCTCGCCGCGGTCCATCCGGGTGAGGTTGGGGATCACCTCCGCCGCATGCGCGATCGGGTTGATGTTGGCCAGGGTGCTGGCCAGCAGGTTGTCGACCGGCGTGAACCGGTCGCCGAACAGGGTCCGGCAATCGGCCAGCGCGTCGCCGCCGCCCTCGGACGGGGCCAGCCAGGCCATGCCGATCTGGCCGCGCGGCGCGTTCAGGTGCAGGCGGCCGTCAGGCAGGAAGTGGGCGGTGGTGAGGGTCGTGCTCCAGCCGACCGCGGTGACGTCGGCGCCATGCGCCGCCGCCGTCCGCCGCAGCCACAGAGGCAGCAGCGACAGGGCGCCGCTGACGATCAGGGTCTGGCCGTCGCGCCAGTAGGGCGCCGCGTCTTGCAGGACCTGCCGGTACTGGGACGCGGGCAGGCAGATGAAGACATGGCTGTAGTCCGACAGGTCGGCCAGCCGCGCCAGCCGTTCCACCGCCACGGCGCCCTCCAGCGCGCCGACGCAGTCGAAGCGCGCCCGGCCGGGCTCGGCATGCGGCCGCAGGCGCCGCCCGGTGGGCGACCACATCGCCACCGGCAGGCCGCTGGCCCGCAGATAGGCCGCCGTGGCGCAGCCGATGCCGCCGGCCCCGACGATCGCGATACGGAAATCGTTGCGCGGCATGTCATTTCACCGAGATGTGGCGGTCGCTGATGATCTTGCCCCAGCGCTGGTTTTCACGCGTGGTGTAGTCGCGCAGCTCGGCCGGACTGGTGCCCATCACGATCACGCCCTGGTGGATCAGCTTCTGCCGCAGGTCGGCGTCGCCGAGCGCCTTGACCAGGGCGCCGTGGAGCCGGTCGATCACCGGGGCGGGAGTGCGCGCCGGCACGAACAGGGCGAAGGCGGTGGCGATCTCGAAGTCCTTGACGCCGGATTCGGCCACGGTCGGCGCCTCGGGCAGCAATGGCGAGCGCTGATCGCTGGAGACGGCCAGGGGCAGCAGCCGGCCCGACTTCAGGAACGGCAGCGAGACGCCCAGGTCCAGGAAGGCCATGTCGACTTCGCCGCTCATCACCGCCGTGGCGGCCGGCCCGCCGCCCTGGTAGGGAATGTGGGTCATCTCGATGCCGGTCAGGGCCATCAGCTGTTCGGCCGCCAGGTGGCTGGTGGACCCCTGGCCGCCCGAGGCGAAGGTCAGCCGGCCCGGCTTTTCGCGCGCCAGCGCCAGCAGTTGCGCCAGGGTCTTGACCTTCAGCGCGGGGTTGACGGTCAGCACCAGCGGGCTGGCGCCCAGCAGCGACACCGGCGCCAGGTCTCGTTCATGCTGGTACGGCAACTGCTTGTACAGGTGCGGGCCGATCACGAAGGTGCTGTTGGTGGCCAGCAGGGTGGTGTAGCCGTCCGGCGCCGCGCGCACCGCCTGGGCGTGGCCGATCGAGCCGTTGGCGCCCGATTTGTTCTCGATCACGATGGGCTGGCCCAGCTCCTTGGCCAGGACGGTGCCCAGCTGGCGCGCCAGCAGATCCACCGCGCCGCCCGGCGGCCACGGCACGATCAGGTTGACGGGCCGTTGCGGGTAGGCGCCCGCGGCCGTGGCGGACTGGGCGCCGGCGTTGCCGCCCCATAGCAGGCAGAACGGAAGCAGCAAGGTTGCCAGGCGGATACTGCGCGGGAGGATCATGGCCATCTCCAGGGATTGACGGCCACAGTGTAGGAAGGCGGCGCGGGGCCGGCCATCGACAAATGGTCAACGCGCCTTAACGGGACGTTGAGCGTGCGGCGACGACGCTATACCGGGGTGACCGGCCCCCGTCCGAAGAACACGCCCTCCAGATTCAGCATGAAGATCCCGAACTGGGCGTCGATCGCCTCCGGCGACCAGCCGCCCACGTGCGGGGTCAGCAGCAGGCGGTCCTGCGCGATCAGTGCCGGGGGCGGGGCGGGTTCGCTTTCATAGACATCCAGCGCCGCCCCGGCGATGCCGCCGGACGCCAGCGCGGCGGCCAGGGCCTGCGTATCCACGATGCTGCCCCGGCCGACATTGACCAGATAGCCGCCCGGGCCGAGCTCCCGCAGCACGGCCGCATTGACCATGTGCCGCGTCGCCGCGCCGCCGGGCATGGCGCAGACCAGCACGTCGCACCAGTGCGCCAGCGCCAGCGCGTCATCGAAGTACTGATAGTCGAATTCCCGCCGCGCGCGGCGGTTGTGGTAGCCGACCGCCATCCTGAAAGCCTGGGCGCGGCCGGCGATGCGTTCGCCCACCGAGCCCAGGCCCAGGATGCCGAGGCGCTTGCCCGAGACGTTGGTGGGCAGGGCGATGGCCGTGCGCCAGACGCCTGCGCGGCACAGCCGGTCCAGGGTGCGGAAATCGCGCATCGCCGCGATTACCATGCCCATGGCGTGGTCCGCGACGCATTCGTCGTTGGCGCCGCGCCCGTTGGTCACCCAGATGCCGCGGGCCTGGGCCGCCGCCACATCGATGTTCTCGTAGCCGGCGCCCATGCTGGCGACCAGCCTGAGGCGGGGCAGCCGGTCCATTTCATCGGCGCGCAGCCCCAGCAGGCCGATGGTCAGCACCGCCTCGAATTCGGCGCCGCGGGTCTGCACGACGCGGGCCCGCTCTTCGGGCGTCAGCGCGAAGGTGGGTTGATGGCGCTGCCGCAGGGCCGCCTCTTGCGCGGGACCCAGCTCGCAGAGCACCAGAACGGAAATGCTCATAGACGGATTGCTCTCTCTGAAACTGCCACGATCTGCTCCTTGCTGTGCGTGTCGGGGTGCGACTGTAGTGGCCCGCTCAATGAAGAACAATCGCTAAAATCAACCGGAATTATTCAAAAAAACTGATCAATGACTTCCGACATCAATTTCAATCTGCTCCGCGCCTTTCTCCTGATCGCGGAGACCAGGAGCTTTCGCGGCGCGTCGGAACAGGCGCATCGCTCGCAGTCGGCGATCAGCGCGCAGATCAAATTGCTCGAGGCGCAGGTGGGCGCCGAGCTGTTCCACCGCACCACGCGCAGCGTCCAGCTGACGGCGGCCGGCAAGCAGCTGTTCGACGCCGCCCGGCGCGGCGTGCGCGAGGTCGAGGCGGGGGTGAGGGAGGTGCGGGAGACGCTGGCCCTGCAGGCCGGCCACGTGGCGGTCGCGGCCACGCCGATTGCCGCCGCCGCGTTGCTGCCGCCCGTGCTGGCCCGCTTCGAGACCCTGTATCCCGGCGTCCGGATGTCGGTGCGCGAGCGGCAGTCGGCGGACGTGCAGGCCCAGGTGCTGCAGGGCGAGGTGGATTTCGGCGTGGTGCCCGGTCCGATGGGCGCCGAATGCGAGTTCGAGCCGCTGGTGACCGAAGAGATCTGCGCGCTGATGGCGCCCCGTCTGTGCCCGGACGCGGCGGACCCGATGCCGTTGAAGGACGTCGCCCGCTTGCCCTTGCTGCTGCTCAGCGACGCCACGTCGCTGCGCATCCTGCTGGACCAGGCGGCGGCGCGGGCGCGCATCCGCCTGACGCCGAAGTACGAATGCATACAGGCCCATACCTTGATCGCGATGGCCGCGGCCGGGCTGGGCGTGGCCATTCTTCCGCGGCTGGCTTTGCCCGCCAGGCCCCCCAAGGGGCTGCGGATCTGCCGGTTGTCGCCATCGCTGACGCGCCAGATGGGGCTCCTGACCCTGCGGGGGCGCCGGCTGGCGCCCGCCGCCGACAAGCTGGCCGCCCTGGTTCGGGAGGCCGCGGCGAAGGTGGTCGCGCGCTAGGGTTGCCGCCGGGTCGTCGCCGCGCCGCGATGCTCGTCTCGCAACCGATGATTGCTTCCCCAAGGCCGCCATCGTCGCATCGTGGGGCGGCGGCAACGGATCGCCTTTAAACTGTGTCTCTTTGCCAGATGCCGGAATCGTTGCCCATGAAAGTCCCCCGAGTCGATGACAAGCCGCCGCGCCCGCCGCGTACCAAACCCGCGGAGGTCCGGCTGGAGGAATTGATGGCCGCCGCCGAAAAGCTGTTCCTGGCCAACGGGGTCGAAGCCACCACCATCAATGCGATCGTGGAAGAGGCCCAGGTCGCCAAGGGCACGTTCTACCACTACTTCTCCGCCAAGACCGACATGCTGGCGGCGTTGGCCCAGCGTTACACGCGCCAGTACCTGGAAGCGCTCGAACGCGCCGTCGATGCCTGTGCCGCGGATGACTGGGTGGGCAAACTGGGGGCGTGGGTGCATGCCAGCGTCCAGACCTACGCCGACACCTACCGCACGCACGACATCGTCTACAGCAATCACCACCACCACGACCGCCAGAACCGCGACAAGAATGCCATCCTGGACCAGCTGCTCGGCATCCTGGAAGGGGGCAGGGCCGCCGGGGTGTGGGCGCTGCCCCGACCCCGGATCACGGCGCTGCTGATCTATTCGGGCGTGCATGGCGTGACGGACGACGCCATCGCGGCACGCCTGGAGGATTGCTCGGAATTCGCCCGTGACGTTGCCGCGGACTGCCTGTGCATGCTGGGCGTGCCGCCGCCAGCCATGTCTATGCGCTCCCCGCCAGCGCGTTGACCAGCGGGGCGACGCAGGGCGCCTGCGCCAGATCGTTGATCCGCGCGGCGACAAGGGGGGCGGCGCGGCGCATGGCGGCGCTGGCGGACAGGCTGCAGCACAGCATGAATTTGCGTTCGAGCGCGGCCTGGTCGAGCGGGTTTTCCGGCCATCCCCGTCCATACGCGGCCGCCACCACGACCGGCGCGGCATCGGCAGGCCGGATCTCCAGGCGGCAGGCATCGAAGCGCGCCAGCGAGGGATCTTCGATGATCTCCACCCGTTGCGCCAACGCCTGCACGGCCGGTTCCCGGGCCGCCCTGGCGGTGAACTGCGCCGGGGTGGCGGCGCCGCGCAGCAGGGCATTGGCCACGATATAGCGGGCGCTGAACTGCGCATCGATTTCGGCGGTTTCCGCCGGGGCATAGGGCGCGCCGCACACCATGCGCATGGTGGGCGACACATGCAGCCGCAAGGTGCTGCCAGCCAGCCGCGGTCGCGGCAGTTCATGGCGACGCGCCAGCAATGCGTCCGTCAGCGCCAGCAGGATGCTGCAATGCGGGTAGGGCTTGAAGCAAGTCGCCTCGCGCCCCAGGTAGCGGTGCCCCAGATCGGCCGTCAAGGCGCTCAAGTCCGGCTCACCCGGCGCGTAGAGCCGGAAAAAGCCATTTTCGCCGCCCAGGATGCGGCGGGGGCCGGTCAGGCCGGCCTGCGCCATTTGCGCGGCTTCGATCGCGTGGCGCGCCACCATGGCCTGGCCGATGCGGACCGCAAGGACCTTGTCCTGATAGTGCTGGAAGGTGCCGATGCCGGAATCGAACGCCAGCCCCACCGCCGACGTGAAGGATTCGCGCGGCAGGCGCAAAAGCCTGGCCGCGATGACGGCGCCGGAGAACAGTCCCAGGACATTGGAATCGAAGCCGCGGTAGAAGAAACCGTGGGCCTGCGCGGCCAGATTGATACGCTGGCCGACATCCTGGCCGATGGCCAGCGCCGCGAGCAATTCGCGCCCGGAGGCGCCGCAGTGCTCCGCCATGGCCAGCGCGACCGGAATATCCGAGGAGCTTGGATGCCAGCCCGGAGAGATCACGTCGCAGAAATCCAGCGCCCGCGCGCGCACGGCATTGACGAAGGCCGCCTGGCCCGCGGCCAGGCGGGTGTCGGTGCCCAGCACGGTGGCTTCCTCGGCGCCGCTCCAGCGCCGCGCCAGCGACAGGGCGGCGTCGACCCCGGAGGCGTCGTAACCCGCGGCCAGGCAGGCCAGGTGGTCGAGCAGGCGCAGACGCTGGAACGCCAGGGTGGCAGGCGGGATATGGTCGCTGTGGACCGCGTGGGCGGCGTCGAGCAAGGGTGAGATCGGATCCTGGGCGTACATGGGGTTCTCCCGGTTCAAGGCATGAAGGCTGGGCGCGCGCCGACGGTGGCGCTGGCGTGGTCGCGGGCATGGCTCAGGCACAACGCATTCAGTCCGGCGTCCAGGCCCGAGTACCAGGCGCCGCCCGCCAGCATCATGCGTTCGCCGTAGTTGCGCAGATAGGCCTGCGCGCGCTCGGCGGCATGGCCAACGGGATAAAGCGCCAAGGTCTTGAGCAAGGCCGGCGCCTGGACGCCGGCCGCCGGGCGGATGGCGCCGAACGGCGCGTCCATGAGCCCGGCCGTGTTGGCGTTGCTGCCCGCCTGGCCGGCAAAGCAGTGGATGACCGCGCAGAGCAGCGGCGCGCCCGCGTTACCCTCGGGCGCGTGGCGCGGGCAATCGAACTTGGCCGTCCCGGCGGCGCCCGGCGGCACCAGCGCCCCGTCCGCCAGCCGGATCGCCCGCCAGGCGCCGGCGCGCGCGGACAGGTCGGCCTGCACGGCGTCGTTGTCGGGGATGATCTGGATTTCACCGTCCAGCAGCCGCAGGCCGGCGGTCCATTCCCACAGGTTGCCGCACAGGTCGGCAATGCCGTGCGCCGTGCCGTCGTGCCGCCAGCGGTCGGGCCCGGAGCCGGTCAGGGTGGCGGGGTTGCCCTGGGCGCAGCCGGGCGCGCGGCCATCGACCCGCACGCCATGCTGCCCGGGCGCCACGGCGTCCCGGCCTTGGTCGGTATTGCCGCGCGGGAGGTGGCCGCGTTCGCGGCACCATTGCGCCAGCGCGGCCCGTTCGGCATTGGTGGCCAGGTGCCAGCCGGGGCCGCAGGCCCGCGCGGCCCGATGGGCTTGATCGAAATCCATGCCGCTGCCGGGCGCCTGGCCGGGCAGGCTGAGCAGTTCGCCGGCGCGTATCACGCCGCCATAGGTGCCGTAGAAGAACACCTGCTGCTGCCGTCCGGCCAGAACGAATGCGGGGTGTTCGCCGCCGGGAAAATCCTGCCGCAGGATCAGGTTCATGTAGCTGGCCTGTCCGCGGCGGGTATACAGCACGGTGCGCCGTCCGCCCGAGGCGCGTTCCACGCGGGCGCGCAGCGCGTCCTGTTTCCAGTAGGTGATCATGGCGATGGCTCCGGTGAATTCTGGCGTAGCGAACCGTCGACAATGACCTGCCAGTGCCCTTGGGAGCAGGGCTCGACCCGCGCGTCGACGCCATAGACCCGCGCGAGCAAGGCCGGGGTGATGACCTGTCGCGGCGCGCCCTGGGCGAACACGCCTGTCTGGTGCAGCACCACGGCATGGTCGGCAAAGCGCAGCGCGTGATTGAGGTCATGGATCGCCATGACGATGCATAGCGACCGCTGGCGCGACAGCCCGCGCAGCAGGGCCAGCACCTCGTATTGGCGTTGCAGGTCGAGCGCGCTGGTGGGCTCGTCCAGCAGCAGGATGCGGGGCGATCGGATCAACGCCTGGGCGATCGACACCAGCTGGCGCTGCCCGCCGCTCAACGCCGCCAGTTCACGCCCGGCCAGGTCGCCGATCCGCAGGGCTTTCAGCAGATGCGTCACGGCGTCGAGTTCGGTCTCATCGACCGACCAGCCCGCCCCTTGCTTGGCCGCGAGCAGTACGGCCTCGAACACCCGCAGCGACGATCCGCTGGAGATGTCCTGCGGCACGTGGGCGGGGCGATTGGGGTGCTGCGGCGGCCACGACACGACCGACCGGCCCGCCACCGCGACCGCCCCCGGACCGGACAACTCCCCCGCGATGCGGCGCAACAGCGTCGACTTGCCCGCCGCGTTCGACCCCAGCAAGGCGGTCACGCTGCCCGGCATCAACCCGGGCAGGTCGATCCCGTGCAGCACGCGTCGGGCGCCGTATGACGCGCCCACGCCGCGCACGTCGAGCAGGGGCGCGCTCATGGCCGCCTCCGGCGCAGGATCAGGGTGAAGAACAGCGGCACTCCCACCAGCGAGGTGACAATGCCGATCGGCAAGGTCTGGCCGGGCAGCACCGACTTGCTGAGCACCGAGGCGGCGGACAGCAGCAGCGCGCCGCACAGCGCGGCGGCCGGCAGCAGGAAGCGCTGGTCTTCGCCCACCACCATCCGCGCGATATGCGGTCCCACCAGCCCGATGAACCCGATGGTGCCGACAAACGACACGCAGACCGAGGCCAGCAGGCTGCCCAGCAGGATGCTGCTCAGGCGCAGCCGGGCGACGGGAATGCCCAGGCTGGCCGCGCGCGCCTCGCCCAGCCGCAGCGCCGTCAGGGCCCATGCCTGGCGCGCAAAGACCAGCCAGACCCCGGCAAGCACGCCGCCCATGATGGCCAGCTTGAGCCAGTTCGCGCGCGACAGGCTGCCCATGGTCCAGAACACGACGGCCGATAACGCCTGGTCCGGCGCGACATACTGCAGGGCTTCGAGCAGGGCGGTAAACGAGAACACGAGTGTCGTGCCCAGCAGCACGATCATCTCGCTGCTGATGCCCGGTTTGCGGCTCAGGCGGTGGATGAACAGCGCGGCGCCCATGGAAACGAGAAAGGCATTGGCCGGGATGGCATACGCCACGGCCGCAGCGGGCAACAGCGTCACGCCCAGCACCAGGCCGATGGCGGCGCCGAAACTGGCGGCGGCGGACAGGCCCAGCGTAAAGGGGCTGGCCAGCGGATTGTTCAGCACGGTCTGCATCTGCACGCCGGCCACCGCCAGGCTGGCGCCGACCACCAGCGCGGACAGGGCGACCGGCAGGCGCAATTCCCAGAAAATGACCTGCACCGCCAGGGGCGCATCCGGCCGCCACAAGGCGGCCAGGACTTGCCCGGGCGGATAGACCGCCTGGCCGGTCGAGAGATCCAGGCCCAGGCAAGCCAGCGTCAACAGGGCGATGCCGAGCAGGATCAGGCGCCGGCGCCGGACCAGTCGCCGGTAGGCCCGCCGGCCTTGTTCGCGTTCGGCCGGCGAGGCGGGGTGCGGGGCGGACAGCGCAGAGCGTTCGTGTGTCATGAGTCGGTGTTCAGGCTGAGCCAGTAGCCCGGTTGATAGGCAACGGGCAGGAATCGCGCATGCAGTTCGCGAAAGGTGGCGTCGGGATCGAGCGTGGCGAAACGCTCGGGATGCAGCCACTTGGCGACCTTCTGCAAGGCGACGAAGTAGTAGGGGTTGTCATAGAAGGGGTGCCAGATGGCGTGTACCCGCCCCCGCCGCACGGCGGCGAGCGTGCGATAGGCCGGCCGCTGCATCAGGCGCCGCAGGCGCGCATGGCCTTCGGACGGATCGGCGCCCGGGCCGAGATTGACCCAGTCGCCCGTCGGCGAATACAGTCTCCAGTCGGCCCCGGTCACCAGAATGACTTCCGGATCGGCGGCGATCACCTGCTCGGGGTGCAACGTGCCAAAGGTGCCGTGCAACCAGTGCGATCCCAGGTTGTCGCCGCCGGCGGCCGTGACCAGTTCGCCGAAATTGCCATCGCCATAGGAAAGGCAGCAATCGTCATACAGGCCGGCCGCCCGCTCGACCATGACGCTGGGGCGATGGCCGAGGTCCCGCAACGGCGCCATGACACGGTCGATCTGTCGCTGGCGAAACCGCAGGAAGGACTGGGCGCGGACAGGCTCGCCCAGCACCTCGCCCATGATTTCGATGCTGCGTCGGGTGTTCTCGAACATGCGCGTGCGGAAGTCGACGTAGGCCAGGGGCACGCCGGCCCGCGCCAGGCGCGCCGCCAGGCCGGACGATTCGGCGGCGGCGCGCGAGCTCAGGTTCAACACCACCACGTCCGGTTCCAGCGAAATCGCCAGTTCGATGTCGATGGCGCCCACATTGGAGCCGCGAAACGTGGGAATGCGGTCGATCGTGGGAAAACGCTGGCGATAAGCCTGGTAGCCCCCCAGGTCGGCGGAACGGAAGTTGTCGCCCCAGCCCACGATGGGCGTGAATGGATCGTCCGGACGCAGTAGCGCGACCACGTAGGCCAGCGGGCCGTCGCCCAGCACGATACGGCGGGCCGGCAGGCGCGCCCGCACCGGGCGGCCGGCGATATCGGTCAGCGTGGCGGTGCCCTGCGCGGTGGCGCCCGCCGTGGCCAGAGGCAGCAGCGCGGCGCCGGCCATGCCGCGCAGGATCGCCCGGCGGGGGCGGGAGGGTGTCACGGGCACGGCGTCACCAGCGGTAGCTCAGGGTCGCGACGGCGCTGCGGTCCTGGCCAATGAAGCAGTACATCGCCGATACGCAACTGGCGACGTAATGCTTGTTGGTCAGGTTGCTGACGTTCAGCCCCAGGCTGGCGCCGCGCAGGCCGGGCGAGAGCCGGGCCAGGTCATAGCTGACGGCCATATCCAGCAGCGTGACGGCGGGCACCTTGAAGGTGTTGGCCGGGTCGCCGTAGGTCGAGCCCAGGTAGCGCACGCCGACGCCAGCCAGCAGGCCCGCCAGCGGGCCGCCGCCGACGCGGTAGTCCACCCAGGCCGAGGCGCTGTGGCGCGGGGTCTGGGCCAGGCTCTTGCCGCGATACGCCGCATCCTTGACCAATTGATTGTCCAGGTAGGCATAGCTGGCGATCAGGTTCAGGCCGGGAGCCAGCCGGGTGTTGGCCTGCAGTTCGACGCCTCGCGAGCGCACTTCGCCCGATTGCGTCCAATAGCCCAGATGCCGGGTATCCGATGTCTTGACGTTGGTCTGGTTCAGCTGGAACACGGCCGCGCTCAGCATCGTGCTCGAATTCGCGGGTTGGAACTTCACGCCCGCTTCGTACTGGGTCGCCTCGGTCGGCTTGAAGGCGCTGCCGCCGTAATCGTTGCCCAACACCGGGTCGAACGAGGTGGCATAGCTGAAGTAGGGCGAGAGGCCGTTATCGAAGACATAGCCCAGGCCCGCGCGCGTGCTCCATTTGCGGTCTTTCTGTTCGCTGCGCTTCCAGACGGGCGAATAGCTGCGCGATTCATCCTCGGTTCTGGAGGAGTCGTGCCGCGCGCTCAACGTCAGGCGCCAGCCTGCGTAGGCCACCTGGTCCTGGGCGTAGACGCCCACGCGGTCAAAGCGCTGGCGCACGTTGTAGGGCCAACGGGTCCTGCTGTCGGTGAAATCCGGTGTGGCGACAGGGCGATAGTGGTCGGGATCGTAAGGGTCGAACGCCACCGGATCCATGCGATACGAGTCGTTGCGCAACGTGCCCTTGGCGTAGTCAACGCCCAGCAGAAGGGTGTGCCGGGTCGGGCCGAGGTCGAAGCTGCCAGTGAGGTTGTTGTCGGCCGAGAAGGTGTTGGAACTGGCCGGGGCCAGGCCGTAGGTGCCTTCGAGCCACAGGTGGCCGGCCCGGTTCTGATAGCCGTAGATCGAGGTGCGCTTGATGTCGGAGTCGACGTACATGTAGCGCATGTTGCTGTTGAAGGACCAGCCATTGCCGAAATCATGGCTGAACAACGAGCTGATCGAATCCTGCTTGCGGCTCGATCCCTGGAAATCCATGTCGGTGTAATTGCGTCGGCGGTCCACCCGCGGATACGGGCTGCCATTCAGGCCCAGGGCGACCGCCGGCAGGCTGTTGTAGTCGGGAATCTCGGGTTCGCGCGAATGCGTGGCCAGCAACGTCCACGAAGTCGAGGCCGTGGGCCGCCAGGTCAGGGCGGGCGCCAGATAGACGCGCTGGTGCCTGACGTCCTCGACCTGGCCCTTGGCGTCCAGGCCGATCGCGGTCAGCCGATAGAGCCATTGGCCGTCCTGGTCGAGCGGGCCGGTGGTGTCGATCGCGATCTGCCGGCGGCCGAAATTGCCCATCTGCAGATTGATCTCGTGGGCGGATTCCGCCTGCGGCCGGCGGCTGACCTGGTTGACGATGCCGCCGCCCGTGCCCTGGCCGTACACCGCCGAAGCCGGCCCCCGCAGCACTTCCACGCGCTCCAACGCGAACGGATCCACCTGCGTGGTCCAGGTCGATACGTTGGTGATCATGCGCAGGCCGTCCAGGTAGTAGTCCGCGTCCACGCCCCGGATCCGGGTCAGGTCCAGCTGGCCGCCGAATCCGCCGTACTTCTCGCTGTAGGCGCCAGCGGTATAGCGCAACGCCTGGCTGGCGCTGGCCGGCTGCTGCACGTCCATCTGCCCGCGCGTGATGACGGAGATCGACTGCGGCGTCTCCAGGATGGGGGTTGCGGTCTTGGTGCCGGCGCGGGATTGCTCCGCCACGTATCCGTGGACCGGCCCTTCGGCGCCCGCGTCGCTGTCGCCGCTGACCGTGACGCCGGCAAGGGTGGGTACTTCGGCGGCGGCGTCGCCAGGGTTGCCTTGCGGGGGCGCGGCCAGGCCGGGCGAGGGCAGGGCCAGCAGGGACGCCAGCAGCAGCCCGGCGCGGGCGGCAACGCCGCGAATTGCCTGGGCAGGGGGCGCGCAAAGGGGGCAAGCAGAGGCGGGGCGAGCCTCGAATCGGCAGGTCATCGTGTACATCCGTGTGGGCAGAAAGCGGTGCAGTATATTCATCGACCGACCGTCGGTCAATGTAAATAAATCGCATTTGCGCTTCGATGGGCGATGCCGCAGGAACGGGGCGAGCGGGTGGAGGAGGGGCGGATTTCGTGTACGAGAGGCAAATTCCCTCGAATACCGCCTCTGTCATGCTGAATATATAAAATCATACATATGCTGTATGATATAAAACGTATATATGAAATTAATCACGATAAGATTCCATTATCGTGAGTAAATAACCGACTTGAACCGGGAAATCGAGCCATGGCCACGGGAATTACGGAATTGGATGTCTGGCGCGCCTCCGACGCCTTGCTGCTGGAGGGCGCGCGGCCCACCATCGAGCGGGTGCGCCAGAAGATCGGGCGTGGCTCGCCCAATACGGTCAGTCCGCACCTGGAATCCTGGTTCCGATCGCTGGGCGCGCGCATCCAGGATCCGGGCGCGTTCGCGGCGCCCGCCGCGGTGCCCGAGCCGGTGGCCCAGGCCGCCGCGCATTTCTGGGAATCGGCGCTGGCCGCCGCCCGCGCCGAGCAGGCCGAGGCCAACCGACAGCGCTGGGCGGAACTACATGAAGAGGGCGAGCGGCTGGATGCGCTCACCGAACAGCTGCGCCAGCGCGAAGCCAATCTGGAACACCGCGAACGCGACCTGGAGGCCGGCCTGAAGGTCGCCACCGGCCAACTGGCCGCCACCGAGGAACGCCTGCGGGCGGCCGAGGCCCAGTTGCGCCAGCGCGACGAAGCCGTGGCGGTCGAGCAACGGCAGTTGGCGGACGCCCGCGGCGCCTTGCTGGCTCACGTGGCCGATGCCGAGCGCGCCCGGGGCGAGCAGGCCGAGGCCCTGGCCGCCACCCAGGAGCGTCATGCCGCCCATGAGCGCCGCTGGCTCAACGAGCTGGACGCCGAGCGCGGCCAGGTCAAGCGCCTGCAGGCCCGGCTGGACGAATTGCAGGCCGCCCAGCAGCAACAGGCCGAACAATCGCGCCAGGCCCTGGCGCAGGCGGCCGAGCGCCAGCGCGGCGCCGAGTCAGAGGCCGCCGAGCGCCTGCGGGCGGCCCAGGCCGAGGTCCTGGCCGCGCGCGGGGAAGCCCAGGCGCAGCTGAGCCGGCAACTGGCCGATGTGGCCGTCGCGCAGGAAGCGCTGCAGGCCTCGCGCCGCCGCGAGCAGGACCTGACCCAGCGCCTGGCGGCCAGCGATGCCCAGCAGGCGGACCTGCTGGGCCAGTTGCGGACCCGCGACGGGCAGTTGCTGGAACTGACGCGGCACCTGATTGCCGCCCGGGTCGCCATGCGGCCCACGCCGGGCGGGACGAAATAGGGGGTACCGGCGGGGTTTTCGGATAAATTCGTACACGGCCCGATCCTTGCGCGGCCGTTGCCTGGAGCACCGCTTGAACCCGAACCCACGCCCGAACGCGGACCTTGCCCGCAACCTGCTCGTCATCGTCATCCTGTCGGCCTTGATGATCGGCAGCCTGTATGTGCTGAAACCCTTCCTGTTCGGGCTGATCTGGGCCACCACCATCGTGGTGGCGACCTGGCCGGTGATGCTGGCGGTGCAGAAGCGCTGCGGCGGCCGGCGCTGGATGGCGACGGTGGCCATGTTGATCGTGCTGCTGGTGGTGATCGTGCTGCCGCTGTACCAGGCCATCTCCACCCTGGCGCTGCATGGCGGCGCCATCATGACCGCCATCAAGAGCTTGCCCGACTACGCCCTGATGGCGCCGCCGGGCTGGGTGCAGGGCATCCCGCTGGGCGGGCCGCGCATCGCCCAGGAATGGCAGGCGCTGGCCGATGCCGGCGCGGGCGGACTGCTGGCGCGCCTGGAGCCCTATGTGACCATGGCGGCCAAGTGGCTGCTGAGCAATGCGGCCATCGTCGGCGTGTTCGTGATGCACATGCTGATCACCATCGTCATCGCCGGCATTCTCTATAGCCAGGGCGATGTCGCCGCCAATTTCGTGCAGCGCTTCGCCAATCGCCTGGCTGGCCATCGCGGCGTGTCGGCGATCCGCCTGGCGGGCCTGTCGATCCGCGCGGTGGCGCTGGGCATCGTGGTGACGGCGGTGGTGCAGTCGGCGCTGGGCGGGCTGGGCCTGTGGATCGCCGGGGTGCCGGCGGCCGGGATCATCACCGCACTGATGCTGATGCTGTGCCTGGCCCAGCTGGGGCCGTTCCTGCCGTTGCTGGGCGGCGTGGTCTGGCTGTTCCAGAACGACATGAAGGTGGCCGCGGTCCTGCTGCTGGTGTGGGCGGTGCTGGTGACCATGCTCGACAACCTGCTGCGGCCGATGCTGATCAAGCGCGGCGTGAATCTGTCGATGCTGCTGATCCTGGCGGGAGTGCTGGGCGGCATGTTCGCCTTCGGCATCGTCGGCCTGTTCATCGGCCCGGTGATCCTGGCGGTGACCTCGACGCTGCTCAAGGCCTGGGTCGACGAGGTGCCGCCGCCCGAGGCCAACGCGCCGGCCGTGGCCCGTCAGCCCACCGATCTCTGAGGCGTCGCGGGCCGGGCATCGGCCCGCGCCTGCCTGGCCGCCTAGGCGTCCGGCGAGACCGCAAGCTGGTGCAATTTTTATTGCCGCCAGGTCCGTATCCTTGGCGGGTGCGCCGCGATCCGCGGCGCGTCGCCCGCCCGCAACCAGGAGACCTCCGTGACGACCGACTCCCCGCAACCCTTCGATTGGCGCCTCGCCGTGGTCGATCCGACGCCACGGGCGCCCGCGGGCTTCCGCTCGCTGGTCACGCCGACCAGTCGCGGCTCGACCACGCTGTTCGAGCGCGCCGCCGACCTGCGCGACGATTGGGACGCGGAAAAGGCGCCGTATACCTATGGCCTGCACGGCACCCCCACCGTGCTGGAGCTGGGCGCGCGCATCGCGCAGCTGGAGCAGGGGCGCCACTGCTTCATCACGCCGGGCGGGCAGGCCGCCATCGCCTTGATCTACCTGGCTTTCTGCGGCGCCGGCGACCACGCGCTGCTGCCGGATACCGCCTACGGTCCCAACCAGGGGCTGGCCGGCGGCCTGCTCAAGCGGCTGGGCATCGAGGTGCAGACCTACGATCCGCTGATCGGCGCGGGCATCGCCGCGCTGCTGCGGCCCAATACCCGGCTGGTCTGGTGCGAGAGCCCGGGCTCGGCCACCATGGAAATCCAGGACGTGCCGGCGATCGCGGCGGCCGCGCACCGGGCCGGCGCGGTGGTGGCGCTGGACAATACCTACGCCGCCGGCGTGCTGTTCGATGCCTTCGCCCACGGCGCGGACGTCACCATGCAGGCGCTGACCAAGTACATCGGCGGCCACAGCGACCTGTTGCTGGGCTCGGTGACCTGCCGCGACGAGGCGCACTACCGGGCGCTGGGCGAGGCGCGCAATTTCCTCGGCATGGCGGCCTCGCCGGACGATTGCAGCCTGGCGCTGCGCGGACTGCAGACCCTGGGGGTGCGGCTGGCGCAACTGGAGCGCGGCACGCTGGAGGTGGCGCAATGGCTGGCGCGCCGGCCCGAGGTGCGGACGGTGCTGCACCCGGCCTTGCCATCGTGCCCGGGCCACGAGATCTGGAGGCGCGATTTCACCGGCTCGGCCAGCGTGTTTTCGATCGTGCTGCGGGACGGCCCCAGCCGTGCGCAAATCGAGGCCTTCGTCGACCGGCTGGCGCTGTTCAAGATCGGCTACAGCTGGGGCGGCGTGACCAGCCTGGCGGCGCCATACTTCAACCTGCGCCGCACGCTGCGTCCGTATGGCGACCGGCTGGTGCGCCTGAATGTGGGGCTGGAGCCGCCCGCCGCGCTGATCGCGGACCTGGAACAGGCGTTCGCGGCGCTGGCCTAGAGCCTGTTCACGCGACCAGGAGCCGTGCACTGACCCAGGCGCGGGAACGGCCGTCGCGGCGCCCGCTCGCGGCGGCGGCCGCCGGAAAGGGCGTAACATCTCGAGCCAGGCGCTGCCGCCGCGTTCGCGCGCTGCCTCGCGGCGCCGGCCTTTCCCGTTTTTGACGCAGTTTCCAAGATGACGACGTACCCGCCGATTGCTTTTCCTTCCCGTTCCCAGGCCTCCCTCCGACAGGCGGGCCGGCCATGAGCGACAGCGTCCGCCTTGCCAAGCGCCTGGCCACCGAACAATCCTGTTCGCGCGGCGACGCCGAACGCTATATCGAGGGCGGCTGGGTCGCCGTGGACGGCAAGGTGGTCGAGGAACCCGGCTACCGCGTCCAGCCCGGCCAGGCCGTCAGCCTGTTGCCCGGCGCCCGCCTCGAAGAGATGCGCCCGGTCAGCGTGCTGGTGCACAAGCCGGCCGGCCTGTCGGCCTCGGATCCGGCCGAATCGGCGCTGGACCTGGTCATGCCCGCCAACCTGATGCCGGGCGACCGCTCGGGCCAGCGCTATCTCAAGCGCATGTTCAATGGCCTGAAGCTGGCCACGCCGCTGGAACGCGCGGCCAGCGGGCTGGTGGTCTACACCCAGGAATTCGCGGTGGCGCGCAAGCTCATCGAAGAGGGGCGCCACGTCGAGCAGGAATACATCGCGCAGGTGCGCGGCACGCTCGATGCGGCCGCGCTGACGCGCCTGCAGCGCGGCCTGGCCTATGAGGGCCGGCCGGCCACGCCGATGAAGGTCAGCTGGCAGAATGAGAGCCACCTGCGCTTCGCGCTGAAGACGCCCGCCCTGGGATTCATCGAGTACGCCTGCGACAGCGTCGGGCTGCAACTGCAAGCCCTGCGCCGCATCCGTATCGGCCGTCTGCCGATGGCCGGACTGGCCGCGGGGCAGTGGCGCTACCGGCTGGAATACGAGCGCTTCTAGCGCCGCGGCGCGGGCGTGGCCACGGGACGGGGCGTTCGAGACGGCATTCGCCCGCCGCATGCGCTGTTACGGACTTAAAGTAGATTCTGGAATAAGTTGAAGTGGATTCTGGAATCATGCGATTCCAGACTTCATCCTGATTCTCCGTTTGTTATTTAATTTATTGATAAATAAGAATAATAAAAATGATCTGAAAAGGATGGCATATGCCGGCAAGGCAGCACGAGCGACACGCTCCGCAGGATCCGGCACGGCGCGGCCTGCTCAAGGCCGCCGGCGCGCTGGGCCTGTCCAGCCTGGCGCTGGCCGGTTGCGCGAGCCGCGTGGCCGCGCCGGCGGACCGTGGCGAGGCGGCGCCATCTTCCGGGCCGTCTTCGGCGGCGCCGCGGCGCGATGCGCCCGTGCCGGCCTTGCGTCCGGGCGGCCGTGTCGCCATCGTGGCGCCGGCCTCGGCGGCCGATGGCGCGGCCTTCGAGGCGGCGGAATGGCTGCAGGCGCGCGGTTACGACCCGCGCATCATGCCGGCCGCGCTGACGCGCAGCGATCCGCCCTATGACTACCTGGCCGGTGACGACGACGCCCGGCTGAACGACCTGCACGCGGCCTTTGCCGACCCGGCCATCGACGCCATTTGGTGCCTGCAAGGCGGTTTCGGCTCGTGGCGGCTGGCGGACCGGCTCGACATCGGCCTGCTGCGCCAGCACCCCAAGCCCTTCATCGGCTACAGCGACATCACCGCGCTGCACCTGGCGATCCAGCGCCATGCCGGCTTCGTGACGTTCCACGGGCCGATGCTGGCGCAGGACCTGGTGGCGGGCAAGCAGGAGCCCACCGCCAGCCACGTGCTGGCGATGGTCGGCGGCCAGTTCGGGCAGGGCGCCTGGATCGACGCCCCGCCGGAATCCAACCCGGTGGTGCTGGCGCCCGGCGTGGCCAGCGGCCGGCTGGTGGGCGGCAACCTGGCGCTGATCGCCGCCATGATCGGCTCGCGCCACGAGATCGCCACGCGCGACGCCATCCTGTTCATCGAGGACGTCAACGAGGCGCTGCCGCGCATCGACCGCTTGCTGTCGCAATTGCGCGCGGCCGGCAAGTTCGATCGCATCAAGGGCGTGCTGGCCGGCAATTTCACCCGCCTGGGGCTACCGGGGGGTGACGCGGTCGGCCAGAGCCTGTTGTTCCCGCTGCTGCTGGAGCAATTCCAGGCGCGCGGCATCCCGGTGCTGGCGGCCTGGCCCAGCGGCCATGGCGACCCCAACCTGACGCTGCCGCTCGGCGCCCTGGTGACGCTGGACACCCAGCGACGCGGCCTGCGGCTGGAACAGGCCGTGGCGGTCCAGGCCGCGCCGCTGTAGCCCGGAGACCCGCCGCATGAATCCTTTCTTCGATACCCTGAGCCGCCGGTTGAACGCGCCCGAACGCCAGCGCCCGCGGCAGCGGCATGCCCGCGCCAAGGCGTTCCATTGCGTTTGCGGCCAGCGGGTGTTCTTCAACAACACCGAATGCCTGAACTGCCATCGGCAACTGGGCTTCGATCCGCGCCACGGCCACATCGTGGCGCTGGACCCGGGCAAGACAGATGGTTGCTGGATCGAGGCCGGGCGGGTGCGCGGCAGGACCTTCAAGCGCTGCGTCAATTTCTCGTCGCCGGCCGCCTGCAATTGGCTGCTGCCGGCCGCGCGCGCGGATCATCTCTGCATCGCCTGCAGCCTCAATCGCACCATCCCCGACCTGTCGGTGCCGGGCAATGGCGCGCTGTGGCGCAAGGTCGAGAGCGCCAAGCGCCAGTTGATCGCCCAGTTGCTGACGCTGGGGCTGCCGATTCCGCGGGCGCGCACGCCGGGCGACGGCGGGCTGGCGTTCGACCTGCTGGCGCCCTCTGACGACGGCGCGCCGCTCCTGACCGGCCATGGCCATGGGCTGATCACGCTCAATATCCACGAGGCCGACGACGCCTACCGGGTCCAGGTGCGCGAGGCGATGCACGAGCCGTACCGCACCCTGGTGGGCCATTTCCGCCATGAGATCGGCCATTTCTATTGGGACCGGCTGGTGGCCGGCAGCTCCTGGCTGGCGCCATTCCGTCAGGTGTTCGGCGATGAGCGCGAAGACTACGCGCAGGCGTTGCGACGCCATTACGAGCAGGGCGCGCCGGCCGACTGGGCGCAACGCTTCATCAGCGCCTACGCCTCGTCGCATCCCTGGGAAGACTGGGCCGAGACCTGGGCCCATTACCTGCACATGATGGACGCGCTGGACACCGCTTTCAGCTTTGGCGTGGCGCGGGTGCCGCTAGAGCAGGCCAGCGATCCCTTCACCCGGGCGTCGCTGTACGACCCGGACGATCCCGAGGGCCAGGGCTTTCTCGACCTGGTCAATGGCTGGGTGGCGCTGACCGGCGTGCTCAACGAGCTGTCACGCAGCATGGGTCAGCGCGACTTCTATCCCTTCGTGCTGCCCGCCGCGGTGGTGGGCAAGCTGCAGTTCGTGCATCGGGTGATCCGGGCCGCGGCGCGCTGATGCCGCGGCCGGTTGCGGCGCGGTGCGCGCTCAGATGCGCCGCGCCGACCATTCGCCCTTGCCGGCGGCGCTGCCCTGGATGGTGGTGCCGTTGACTTCCCCGGTGTAGCGCACGCCGTCGGCGGTGAACGAGATGGTGCGGCCGTCCATGCGCGCGTCCGAGATCTCGCTGGAGCCGAGCTTGCCCGACAGCATCTGGTACTGCTGTTCCAGTTGCAGCGTGCGGCCGCCCACCTGCCAGCGGCCGTCGACCTTGGCCGGCACCACCCACAACAGCGCGTTGCAGTAGGTCTGGCAGGCCTCGGTCACGGTCTCGGAGGCATCCGGCTCCCAGTCGCCCATGCGGAAGGTGTTGGACACGATGCGGGTGCCCGGCGGCAATTCCAGCAGCTTGGGCCGCAGCTTCTCGTTGATGGTCGACAGCAGGAACATGGTGATCACATCGGCCTGCGACAGGTCGGTCTCGAACAGGTCCGCGACCTCGAACGTGGCGCGGCGGGACATGCCGGCCTTGGCCGCGTTGCTGCGCGACAGCGCCACCAGGTCGGGGTTGTACTCGATGCCCTTGGCGGTCAGGCCGCGCTGGGCGGCGGTGATGACGGTGCGGCCGTCGCCCGAGCCCAGGTCCATCAGCCGGTCCTGCGGCGTGACCTGGGCCATGTCGAGCATCTTGTCCACCAGCGTCTGCGGGGTCGGCACCCAGATGACGTCCTTGCCGTCCTGGCCGACGTCGGGCACGTAGCCTTCGGCCGCGGCGGCCTGGGGTGCGGCGGGAGTGCCTGCGCCGGCGGCGCGGGCCTCGGCCAGGATCGACAGGGACAAGGCCAGCGCCAGCGCCGATGCCATGATGGTCCAGCGGCGGGCGGGCGAGAGGGACGAATGGGCACGTTGCATGATGAAGACTCCTAGGGCGAAGAAAAGCGGGATGGGCGGCTCATTGCGGGTCGCGCCTGTCCGGGGCGCGCGTCTCGGCGGGGCGCAGCAGCCGCAGCATCGGCACCCCCAGCACCAGCACGCCCAGGCCGATCAGGGCCCCGGCGCCAGCGTAGGCGGCGCTGGAATAGACCAGGCCGGCGCAGGTCAGCGCCAGCAGGGCCGGGGTCAGCGGATACAGGGGCACGCGGAACGGCCGCGGGCGCGCCGGGTCACGCTGGCGCAGGCGCCATACCGACGCGGCCACCAGCAGCATGAACAGCCAGAACACCGGCGCGGTGTAGGCCACCATGGTCTGCACCGCGTTGTGGCTGAAGGCGCCCACCGCCAGCAGGGCCAGGGTGATGACGCCCTGCGCCAGCAAGGCGCTGACCGGAGTCTCCTTGCGTTCGTTCCAGCCGGCCAGCGCACGCAGCCGCGGCACGTCGCGGCCCAGCGCGTAATAGACGCGGGCGCCGGTGATGATGGTGCCGTTGATGGTGCTGAGCGCGGTGGCGCAGATCACCAGGCTCAGCAGGGCGGCGGCATAGGGGCCGGCGGCCAGCTGCATCACCGCCGCGCCCAGCGCCGGCGTGTCGCGCAGGCCCTGCAGGCCGAACAGTTCCAGCAGGGCGAGATTGGTCAGGAGATAGGCGCCGGTCACCACCACGGTGCCGATCAGCAGCACCCGCGCCATGTTGCGGCCGGGATTGCGCAGCTCGCCGCTGAGATAGGCGGCCTCGTTCCAGCCGCCGTAGGTCAGCAGCACGAACACCATGCCCATGCCCATCAGTCCGGCCGGGTTGCCGCCCAGCGGCGCCGGCGCGGGCGCGGCGGGCGAGGCGGTGAACAGGGCGGCGCCCAGCACCGCCGTCAGCGCCACCAGCGTCAGGATCGTGAACAGCCATTGCAGGCGCTTGGAGTGGCGGGTGCCGGCCACGTTCAGCGCGGTCAGGCCGATCACCGACAGCGCCGCGTGCACGGTGGCCCCATGCGTGCCGAGCGGCAGCAACTGCTGCGCGTAGTCGCCATAGATGAAGGCCACCACGGCGATCGCGCCGGTCTGGATCACGGTGCAGCGCGCCCAGGCGAACAGCAGGCCGACCCGCGGCCCCCAGGCGCGCGACAGATACAGGTATTCCCCGCCAGCGCCGGGATAGGCCGCGCCCAGCTCGGCATAGCAGAGCGCGCCCACCAGCATCACCAGCCCGCCCGCGGCCCAGTAGGCCAGGTACATCGCCTCGGACGTGGCGTGCTGCGCCACCAGCGGTGGGAAGCCGAAGATGCCGATGCCGATCACCACGCCCACCAGCACCACGGTCGCATCCATCACCGACAGACCGGGCGGGCCGAGCGCGTGCGCGCCCGCGCCGCTCCCCGCGCCGGCTGCACTGGGGCTGGGGCGCAAGGAAGGGGGCAAAGGCGGCATCGAAGTCTCCCGGGGATCGCCAGCGCACGGGCGTGCGGCGTGCCAGGCGTTCATCCTGACAATAGGCTGAATAAAGAGTGACCCCGGGCGGGGAAGGAAAGTTTCTACGGGATTTCCCGTAGCCGATGCGGGCCGCGGTCAGGCGCGGGACGAGCCCCCGCCGGGAGGCGGGCCCGCGAAAGGGCTTACTGCTTGGGCGAAACCGGCTTCAGGCGCGACGGCACTTCGTCCAGATCGCTGCAGACGGCCAGCACTTCGGCCGGCTTCTTGCTCAGCGACAGGTAGACGTGGCCGATGCCGCTGTCGAAATAGGCGGACTCCAGCCGGTTGAGCACCACGCTGTCGCCGTTCTCGAACTGGATGCGCACCTTGCCCGACAGCACCAGCGCGAACTCCTGGCCGGGGTGGCGGATGTAATCCTCGAACTCGACCACCTTGCGCGAATCGATCAGCGCCAGCATGGGCATCATCTTCTTGCCCGGGTATTCGCCCATCAACAGCCGGTAGTGGTAGTTGTCGGTGGCGTAGTCGCGGGCGTCGCTGAGCTTGTTCTTGACGTAGGTGGGCGCGACCTCGGCCTGGGGCGCGTCGCCCAGCATGAACATGCGCGTCATGTCGATGTCCAGCGCCCGGGCCAGCGCGGCGAACTTCTCGTAGCTCAGGGCGATCTGGCCCAGTTCGGCCTTGGACAGCGTCGATACCGCGATGCCGCTGGCCTGCGACAGTGCCTGCAGCGTCATTTTCCGGGCCTTGCGCTCGGCGCGCAGGCGGGCGCCCATTACTTCCTTGCCCACGATGTCGGGTGGGGCCGTCTTGCGGGTAGGGGCCATGTAGCGGTCTGGGCGTCTAGGGGTTTGGGAGGGAAAGCGGACGGGGCCCGCAAGCCCCGCCGCGCATACGCCGGATTGTATAAGGGGGCGCCGGTCAGGCGGGCGTGCGCGCCAGCACCCGGCCGGCATGCTCGCCGGTGAAGGCCTGCTCGCGCCAGACGGGCACGCCGTTGACATAGACCGAATGGATGCCGGCGGCGCGTTCGGTCGGCCGCTCGAAGGTGGCGGTGTCGGCCACGGTGGCCGGATCGAACACCACCAGGTCGGCGAAGTAGCCCGGCCGCAGCTGCCCGCGCTCGGCCAGGCCGAAGCGCTGGGCGGTCAGGCCGGTCATCTTCCAGACCGCCGTTTCCAGCGGGAACAGGCCCAGGTCGCGGGCGTAGTGGCCCAGCACCCGCGGGAAGGTGCCCCACAGCCGCGGATG
Organism: Achromobacter sp. 2789STDY5608621; assembly: GCF_001299375.1. Lineage (NCBI taxonomy): Bacteria > Pseudomonadati > Pseudomonadota > Betaproteobacteria > Burkholderiales > Alcaligenaceae > Achromobacter > Achromobacter sp. 2789STDY5608621. Next base: position 32,509 of record NZ_CYTU01000016.1, read on the forward strand.
GGGGCGTTCGTCGTGCGGCAGGCCGTCCGAGCCGATCATGGTGGGGCCGAACGCCAGGATGCGCTGCACGTCGGGCTCGTCCATCATGAAATAGATCGCGCCGGCCGGCTGCAGCTCGGGCACCACGTCGTACTTGGACTTGCCGCGCTCGGCCGCGACCTCGTCCAGGTCGCGCCCGCTCAGTTCGGGGAAGGGCTTGCACCAGGTGATGATGGTGCGGCCGGCCAGCAGCACGCGGTCCTGCTTGAGCATGGTGGAGCCGGCCACGTAGGGATAGGCGTCCAGCGACACGTCCTGGCGCGCCATGGCCGCTTCGATCAGCGGCAGGGTTTCGCGCGAACGGCCGAAGTTGGGCTGGCCCATGACCTTGTGGTGCGAGATCACCACCGGCACGTCCAGCTCGCGGCCGATGCGGAAGGTTTCCTCCAGCGCCGCCACGATGTGCTCGCCCTCGTCGCGCATGTGGGTGGCATAGATGCCGCCATGCGTGCTCAGGGGGCGGCAGACCTCGATGATCTCCTCGGTGGTGGCGCGCGCCGCGGGCGGGTAGAAGGCGCCGGTCGAAATGCCGATGGCGCCGCTGGCCATGGCTTCCTCGGCCAGCGCGCGCATGGCGTCGATCTCGGCGTCGGTGGCTTCGCGCTGCAGGTCGGGCATGACGGCGGCGCGCAGCGTCGAGTGGCCCACCATGCAGGCGGCATTGACCGCCGCGGGCGTGGCGCGCAGGGCGTCCAGGTAGTCGGCGAAGCGGGCGAATTGATAGGAGCCGCCTTCGTCCAGCAGGTCCAGCGGCGCCGGCGGGTTGGCGTGCGCCAGCGGCGCCAGGCTGATGCCGCAGTTGCCCGTGACCACCGTGGTGACGCCCTGCGAGATCTTGGGCGTCATGTCGCGGCGCTTGAGCAGGTAGTTGTCGTCGTGGGTGTGCGAGTCGATGAAGCCCGGCGCCAGCACCTGGCCGGCGACGTCGATCCGGTGGCGCGCGGGGGCGTCCGACAGGTCGCCGATGGCGGCAATGCGGTCGCCGCGCACGCCGACGTCGGCGCGCTGTCCGGGGGTGTTGGCGCCGTCGATGACGGTGCCGCCGACGAACAGGTAGTCAAAGGGCTGCGATTCGGATGAAGTCATGGGATCTCCGGTGAATGTCGAGGCGGCTCAGGCGAAATGGCAGGCGACCAGCTGGCCGGCGCCGACCGGGCGCGCCACGGGCGTTTCCTGGGCGCAACGCGCCTGGGCCTGCGGACAGCGGGTGCGGAAGGCGCAGCCGGACGGCGGCGCCAGCGGGCTGGGAATCTCGCCCTTGAGCACCGCCACCGGGGCGCGTTCGCCGCGGCGGGCCGAGGGCACCGCGGCCAGCAGGGCGCGGGTGTAGGGGTGGGCCGGGTGGTTGAAGACCGCGTCGCGGGTGCCGGTCTCGACGATCCTGCCCAGGTACATCACCGCCACGTGGTGGCTGATGTGGCGCACCACGCTCAGGTCGTGCGAGATGAACACATAGGTCAGGCCCAGGTCGCGCTGCAGGTCCATCAGTAGATTGATGACCTGTGCCTGCACCGACACGTCCAGCGCCGAGACCGGTTCGTCGCAGACGATCAGGCCCGGCTCCGGCGCCAGGGCGCGCGCGATGACGATGCGCTGGCGCTGGCCGCCGGAGAATTCGTGCGGATAGCGGTCGGCCGCGTCCGGCCGCAGGCTGACCCGCGCCAGCAGTTGCGCCACGCGCTCGCGGATGGCCTCGCGGCCATAGCCGAAATTGCGCAGCGGTTCGCCGATGATGTCGCGCACCCGCATGCGCGGGTTCATCGACGAAAACGGGTCCTGGAAGATGAACTGCATCCGGCGCCGCATGGCGCGCAGCTGGCTGCTGTTCATGCCCGCCAGGTCGGCGCCTTCGAGCAGGATGCGGCCCTCGGTGGGGTCGGTCAGCCGGACCAGGCATTTGCCGGTGGTCGACTTGCCGCAGCCAGACTCGCCCACCAGGCTCAGGGTCTGGCCGCGCGCGACCGACAGCGACACGCCGTCGACCGCGCGCAGCACCTTGCCGCCGTCCACGGGGAAATGCTTTTTCAGGCCGACCACCTCCAGCAGGGGGGCGGACGGGGCGGATGCCGCGGCGGCGGCGGGGAAAGGCGCATCGTGCAGGTTCATCGCGGGGCTTGCTCCATCGTGGCGGCCGGCGCGGCCTGGCGCGCCCAGCACCAGACGCGGTGGCGGTCGCCGCTGGCGACCTCGGGCGGCGTCTCGTCGGCGCAGCGCGGCAGGGCCTCGCGACAGCGCGCGGCGAAGGCGCAGCCGCGCGATTCGGGCGTCACCACCGGCACGATGCCGGGCAGCTCGGCCAGGCGGGCGGTATGGTCCTGGCCGTCGACGAAGTCGGGCAGCGAGCGGATCAGCGCCTGGGTATAGGGATGGGCGGCATGGTCCAGCACGTCGTCGACGCTGCCTTCCTCGACCTTGCGGCCGGCGTACATGACGATGACCCGCTGGCACATCTGCGCCACCACGCCCAGATCGTGGGTGATCAGCACGATGGCGGTGCCCAGCCGCGCCTGGATGTCGCGCAGCAGGTGCAGGATCTGCGCCTGGATGGTGACGTCCAGCGCGGTGGTCGGCTCGTCGGCGATCAGCACCTTGGGCTGGCACGCCAGCGCCATGGCGATCATGGCGCGCTGGCGCATGCCGCCGGACAGCTGGTAGGGGTATTCGTGCACGCGCCGCGCCGGGTCGGAGATCTGCACCAGTTCCAGCAGTGCCTCGGCCTGCTTCATGGCCTCGCGCCGCGACAGGCCCTGGTGCAGCATCAGCGGCTCGCTGATCTGGCGGCCGATCGTGAACACCGGGTTGAGCGAGGTCATCGGCTCCTGGAAGATCATCGACAGCTGGTTGCCGCGCACGGCCCGCATGGCCTTCTCGGGCAGGGCCAGCAGGTCGCGGCCGTCGAATTCGACGCTGCCGCGCGCCACGCGCCCGGGCGTGCGCAGCAGCCGCATGATGGACAGCGACGTGACGCTCTTGCCGCAGCCGGATTCGCCGACCAGGCCGAGGGTCTCGCCCGGCATCAGGTCGAACGACAGGCCGTCCACGGCCAGCACCGTGGTCTCGTCGCCGTCGAAACAGGTGGTCAGGTCATTCACTTGCAGGACAGGTTGGGATGGCATGCGCGCTCCTACAGCTTTTTCGCCAGGCGCGGATCGAGCATGTCGCGCAGCCCGTCGCCCACCAGATTGACGGCCAGCACGGCCACGCCCAGGAACAGGCCCGGATACAGGATGATGTGGAACGCCACCGCGACGAAGTTGCGGCCCTCGGCCATGATGTTGCCCCAACTCGGGGTCTGCGGCGGGATGCCCACGCCCAGGAAGCTCAGCACGGCCTCGGTCAGGATGGCCGAGGCGGCGATGAAGGTGGCCTGCACCATCAGCGGCGCGAACAGGTTGGGCAGGATGTGGCGCAGCAGGATGGCCGGCACGCGGGTGCCGGCGGCCACGGCCGCCTCGATATAGGGCTGTTCGCGGATGGTCAGCACCAGGGCGCGCACCAGCCGCACCACGCGCGGCACCTCGGGCACCACGATGGCCACGATCACGGTGCCCAGGCCGCCCTTGAGCGTGGCCATCAGCGCGATCGCCAGCAGCACGCCGGGAATCGCCATCAGGCCGTCCATGATGCGCATGATCAGGGCATCCAGGCGGCGGAAGTAGCCGGCCAGCATGCCCAGCAGGACGCCGCCCGCGGTCGACACCAGCGCGACCACGACGCCGACCAGCAGCGACACCCGCGCGCCCCACAGGGTGCGCGCATAGACGTCGCGGCCCAGCGCGTCGGTGCCGAAGAAGTGTTCGGCCGACGGCGGCTTCATGCGCGCCATCGGGTTGATGTCCTGCGGATCGACCGCGGTCAGCCAGGGCGCGGCCAGCGCGATCACCGCGAGCGCCAGCAGGATGGCGCAGCCGATGTACAGCATCGGATGGCGCCGCAGCGAGCGGGCGGCGCGGCGCCAGCGCGGGCGCGGCACGGCCAGGGGCAGGGTGGTGGTGGTCATGGATCGCCCCTCTTCAATAGCGGATGCGCGGGTCGAACAGGCGGTAGCTCAGGTCGACCAGCAGGTTGATCAGCACGTAGATGCCCGAGGCCACCAGCAGCACGCCCTGGATCACGGGGTAGTCGTGGCGCAGCACGGCGTCGATGGTCAGGCGGCCCAGGCCGGGAATGGCGAACACGGTTTCGGTGACCACCACGCCGCCGATCAGCAGCGCCACGCCCACGCCGATGGTGGTGACGATGGGATTGGCGGCGTTCTTGAGCGCGTGCCAGACGATCGGGCCGGCCGCCAGGCCCTTGGCGCGGGCGGTGCGGATGTAGTCTTCCGACAGCGCCTCCAGCATGGTGGCGCGGGTCATGCGGGTCAGCAGGGCCATGTACACCAGCCCCAGCGACAGACAGGGCAGCACCAGGTGCCGCAGATACGGCGCCAGGCCGTCGGCCAGCGGCTTGTAGCCCTGCACCGGCAGCCAGCCCAGCTTGATGGAAAAGCCGTACACCAGGCTGTAGCCGATCAGGAACACCGGCACCGAGAACGCGCAGACCGCGCCGACCATCACCAGCCGGTCGAGCCACTTGCCGGCGTTCCAGGCCGCCAGCACGCCCAGCGGCAGCGCCGCCAGCACCGCGAACAGCATGGTGAAGATGGCGATCGACAGCGTCGGGCCCATGCGCTGGCCGATCAGTTGCGCCACCGGCATCTGGGTGGCGATCGAGGTGCCCAGGTCGCCCGTGGCGAGATGGCCGACCCAGATGCCGAACTGCAGCAGCAGCGGCTTGTCCAGGCCCAGGTTCTGGCGGATTTTCTCGACGTCCTCGGTGGTGGCGTTGTCGCCCGCGATCACCGCCGCCGGGTCGCCCGGCGACAGGTGGATCAAGAGGAACACCACGACCGCGACCACGGCCATGACGGGTATGACGGCCGCGATGCGGCGCAGAATGGTTTTCACGCTGGGTTTCCCCCCGGCCTGACGCGGCGCGCACGGGGCGCTGGGCGGCGGCCTGATTGTCCAGGGGCGGGGCGCGCGTGGCGATCACGCGCGGCCCCGCGCCGCGTTATGGTTTTTCCACGTTCCACATCACGGGGATGCCGGTCTTCATCAGCTCCGTGTGCGACAGCCCGCGGATCGCCGACACCGGCTTGAATTCGCCCCACATGACGTACGGCACCGACTCGTAGGCGCGCGCCTGCAGCCTGGCCGCGATGTCCTTGCGCCTGGCGGCGTCGGGTTCCTGGATCCACTGCGTGCGCAGCGCGTCCAGTTCCTTGTCGCAGGGCCAGCCCGGCAGGCTGTTGCCGCAGGCGGCCGACAGCCAGGGGTTGGTCAGCGGCGTGCTGGCGTCGTAGTAGCCGCCCCAGGTCAGGAACAGGCTCCAGCCGCCTTGCTCGGGCGGGTCCTTCTTCAGGCGGCGCGCCGCCAGCGAGGCCCAGTCCATGGATTGCAGGTCGACCTTGAGGCCGGCCTTCTTCATGTTCTGCGTCAGCACCATGACGGCGGGCGCGCTGATGTGGTCGGTCGGGTACAGCACCACGATCTTCTCGCCTTTGTAGCCGGCCTCCTGCAGCAGCTGCTTGGCGCGCGCCAGGTCGGGCTTGGCATAGGGCGCGGCGCCGGCGTCGGTGGCCAGCGGCGAGCCGCAGATGTAGAGCGTGGCGCAATAGTCGACGCGGTACTTCTCCGGGTAGCCGATGGCCGCCAGCATTTCCTTCTGGCTGAACAGGTAATACAGGGCCTGGCGCGCCTGCGGCTTGTCGAACGGCGGATGCAGCGCGTTGACGATGGCCATGCCCTGGGTGGCGACGGATGTGTTCAGGGTGATGGCGGGGTTGGTCTCCAGCACCGGCAGGAAGTCGGGCGTGGTCTGCTCGATCATGTCGACTTCGCCGTTCATCAGCGCGGCGGTGGCGGTATTGCCGTCGGGGATGTAGATCCACTCGATGCGGTCGACCTTGGCGACCTTGCCGCCGGCCAGGCCGTCGGCCGGTTCGTTGCGCGGCACGTAGGCCGGGTTCTTGACGTAGACCACCTTGTTGCCCGGCACCCACTCATCGCGCTTGAACAGGAACGGGCCGGAGCCGACCATTTCCGTCACGGGCGTGTTCGGGTCGGTCTGCGCCAGGCGCTTGGGCATGATGAACGGCGGCATGCCCGACGGCTTGGCGAGCGCGTCCAGCACCAGGCCGAACGGCTGCTTGAGCGTCAGCGAGAAGCTGTCGGGGCCGGTGGCTGCCATTTCGGCGCCCGCGGCCATCAGGGCCTGGCCCATCGTGTCCTTCTTGGCCCAGCGCTGCAGCGAGGCGATGCAGTCCTCGGCGGTCACCGGGGTGCCGTCGTTGAACTTCAGCCCCGGGCGCAGCTTGAAGGTCCAGGCCTTGCCGTCGGGCGAGGCGGTCCAGCTTTCCACCATCTGCGGCTTGGGCTGGCCCTGGCTGTCCTGCGCGAACAGCGTGTCGAACACCATGTAGCCGTGGTTGCGGGTGATATAGGCGGTATTGAACAGCGGGTCCAGCGTCTTCAGGTCCGCGTGCGGCACCATCCGCAGCGTCTTGGTCTGGGCCTGGGCCGGCTGGCCCGCGGCCAGGCCGCAGGCCAGCAGGGCGGCGGCGCCCAGCAGGCTGAATCGTTTCATCATGGTCATCCCCTTGTTTTGTCCGGTTGCCTGCGTGGGCAATGGTTGGATATCAGCCCTTGAAGGGCCATTTCGGCAACTTGCGCTTGGTGAACGGCAGCGCGTTGTAGTCCTGCGTGATGGCGCCGGGCGTCTCGACGTAGATGACGTGGCGGCCGAGCTTCGAGTACGAGGCGTAGAAGTGCTGCGACGACTTCGGGATGACCAGCTTCATCGCGCCCAGATCGACGCCGAACTGCGTGAACAGGTCGGTGTCCATGGCCTGGGTGCGGTTGGTGGTCATGACGATGGTCACGCCCTGGCTGCGCACCACGGCCACGTCGCCCAGCAGCGCGGGCGTGCCGGCCAGCCCGGTCATGATGGCGTCGCGCTTGAGCGCGACGATCTCACAGGCCAGGTCCAGCGGCTGGCCCGACACCGGCGCCACCTTGCCGCCGATGCGCAGCGAGATCTGCGCGCCGTCGCCGGCCTCGAAACAGAGCTGCACCGCCACCGGGTCCCAGAACGGGCCGGTCGCCACGTCCTGGATGCCGCGCGCCAGCACGCGTTCCAGGATGAAGGTGGCGTCGCTGGGCGCGCCGCCGCCGGCGTTGTCGGCCGAGTCGGCCAGCACCACGGGGAAATCGGCCAGCGCCAGCGCCTGGTCCAGCGCGTCGTCGGCGCCGGGGTAGGGCGGCGCCAGCTGGTCGCGGAAACCGATGATCTCCTCGCCCAGCGCGCGCGCCAGCCGCTCGGCCTGGCCGGCGTCGCCGTCGGTGTAGACCAGCACCTTGGAGCCCATGTCGGGCGTGTCGCCCCACGGGAAGCCGTGCGCGATCGACACCGACAGCACGCCTTCCTTGCCTTCCATCGCCAGCAGGCGGTCGACGAAGCCGCGCATCGGCTCGCGGCTGGTGTGCATGATGGAGATCATTTCGCAGTCATAGACCGCGCGGGCCGGCTTGATGCGGCCCTCGGCGCGCGCCACGCACAGGTCGACCAGGTCGTAGGCACGGTCGAGGATGTCGGTGTGCGGATATTCCTTGAAGCACACCAGGAAATCGGCGCTGTTCACCATGGCGTCGGTCAGGTGGCAGTGCGGATCCAGCTCGGCGCCGATCACCGTGTCCGGGCCGACGATCTCGCGCGCCCGCCGCAGCAGGTCGCCTTCGCAATCGTCATAGCCGTCGGCCACCATGGCGCCATGCAGGCCGAACAGCGCGATGTCGACCTTGCCGGCGCGGCGCAGGTCTTCCAGCAGTTCGTCGCGCAGGGTTTCGTAGGCGTGGCGGGTGGTCAGGCCGGCCGGGGTCGCGCCCGCCGTCATGCCCTCGATCAGCGTCCAGTCCTTGCCCTGGGCGCGCTGGCGCGCGGCCCACAGGGGACCGGAGAACATCTGCATGCGGTCCGGGTGCTGGCCGGCCGGGTAGTAGCCGCGCGACCGATAGGCCGACAGGCCGGTCGGAATGGGGGAGAAGGTGTTGGTCTCGGTCGCCAGGGACCCGGAAAAAATCTTCATGCGATCGCTCCGTTCTGGATGGTTGTCGGTCTGTACGCTTCAGTCCTGCCCGATATACGCCTGCACTTCGATTTCCACGTCGACGTTCAGGGCCAGCGCCGACGCCACCGTCGAACGCACCGGCAGCGCCGCGCCGAAGAATTCCTTGTAGACCTCGTTGAAGCCCGCGAAATGGCCCATGTCCGACAGCCACACGGTGGCCTTGACCACCTGGTCCAGGCGCGCGCCGCCGGCCGCCAGGCTTTCGACGATGCGCTCGCAGGCGGCGCGGGTCTGGGTCTGGATGTCGCCGCGCACCACCTCGCCGGCGGCGCTCATCGGCACCTGGCCGGACAGGAACAGGAAGCCGCCGGCCTTCACGGCCCGCGAGAACGGGAAGGGCAGGCTGCTGGGCAGGCGCTGGATGGCTTGGCTCATGGAACGGGCTCCTATCAGGATGGGGAAAAACGGGCCGGCGACAGGCGCGCGGGGTCGACGCCCTGCGCGGTCAGGCTGGCATTCAAGGGCAGGTCGAGCAGCAGGTCGGCGGCCAGGCGCGAGACGCCGGCGGCGGACTGGATGCCGTAGCCGCCCTGGGCCGCCAGCCAGAAGAAGGCGGGCGTGGCGCTGTCCCAGCCGATCACGAAATCGCCGTCGGCCACGAACGAGCGCAGGCCGGCCCAGGTGTGGCGCGGGCGGCGGATGGTCAGCGAGGTGGCCGATTCGATGCGGTAGATGCCCGTGGCCACGTCCAGTTCCTCGGGCACCACGTCGTGCGCCGGCACCGGATCGGCATTGGCGGGCGAGCCCAGCAGCTGGCCGGCGTCGGGCTTGAAATAGAAGCTCTCGTCCACGCCGACCACCGCCGGCCAGTGCGCGAAGTCGACATCGTCCGGCCCGGTGAAGGTGAAGGCGGTGCGGCGGCACGGCTGCAGGCCCACCGGCCGCACGCCGCACAGCGTGGCGGCATGGTCGGCCCAGGCGCCGGCCGCGTTCACCAGCACCCGCGCCCGCAGCGATTCGCCGCCCGCCAGCGTCAGGGTCCAGGCGCCGTCCGCGTAAGCGGCCGCCATCAGTTCGGCGTGGTTGCGCAGCACCGCGCCCTGGCGCGTCATGCCGCGCAGGAAGCCCTGGTGCAGCGCATGCACGTCGATGTCGCGGGCGTCCGGTTCCTCGATGGCGCCGCACAGCTGGTCCGGGCGCAGGCACGGCACCCGCGCCATGGCCTGTTCGGCGTCGATCAGCGTGACGTTGGGCGACTGACTGCGGAAATCGTCGTAGACCTCCTGCAGCAGGTCCTGCTGGCCGGGCGCGGCGATGTACAGCACGCCGCGCGGGCTCAGCAGGGGATGCTCGCAGAAACCCTGCGGCGGATGTTCGTAGAAATCGCGGCTGGCGCGCGTCAGCGCCTTGATCTGGGCGGTGCCGTAGGTCTCCATGAACATGGCGGCCGAACGGCCGGTGGAGTGGTAGCCGGGCTGCGCCTCGCGCTCCAGCACCACCACGGAGGCGGCCGCGCTCAGGCGGTAGGCCACGGAGGCGCCGGCGATGCCGGCGCCGATGACGGCGTAATCGTAGGTTGTGTCTGCGGCCATTTTGTCGGAAGCGAGAATTCTCTTATTTGATAATTCTCGAATACGATAGTTGGTCGGGATGAGGCGGGTAATTGGGGTTGTCCCGAGGACGGATCGCCGGGCCGCGTAAAATCGCGGGCATGCTTCCCACTCAAGTCATCGTTGCGCTGCTCGTGCTGCAGCTTGCCCTGGTCGTTCCGCTGGTCGCCGTCGTGATCCAGCTGCTGCGTTGGTGTCACTGGTATTTCCGGGCCGATCCGCAGACCCGCGGCGAACGCCCGCATTTCACCGGCCCGGCGCTGGCGCTGCTGTTCAGCGCGCTGGCCGCCAGCGACTTCATCGGCTACGAGCCGTTCCCGACGCTGTCACGCTTGAATCCGGTGCCGCTCGAGGCGCGCGCCTATTTCACGGTGGCGATGCTGGCGCTGGCGGTGTGGTGCTGGGCCTATGCCGGCGCCATTCGCGAGCGCGTGCGCCGCTGGTTCTGACCGTCACGCAACCCGGCGGGCAGGAGGTGAAGACCGCCGGCGCGGCGGTCGACTGACCGGCGCGGCGTTGCTGGCGGTCCGGGCCGGCCGGGGCCGGGAGGACCGCGCCAGCGTCGCGGTCCTGGCCGCTACAGCGCTGGCTTGACCACCATCAGGAAGTACACCGCGACCATCGCGATGAACGCCGGATAGCCCAGCCATTCCCACCAGCGCGCGAATCGCCAGTAGCGCGGCGGCAGCGCCGTGGCGCCGTCGGCCTGGGCGCTGGCGGCCATCCTGGCCATCTCGTACTGCAGCCACACCACCGGCAGCCAGCAGGCGCCCGCCAGCAGATACAGGCCGATCGACAGGCCGATCCACGGCGTGCTCCAGTGCCAGCCGGCGGCATGCGCCAGCCACAATCCGGACAGCGGCTGGACCACCACGGCCGGCGTGGTGAACCACAGGTCGGCCCGCACCACCAGCTTCGAGACCGCCGCGATGGCCGGCACCGAGCCGGTGCGGTTGGCGAAGAACAGGTAGAACGCCGTGCCGAAGCCGGTTCCCACCAGCAGGACGGACGACAGGATGTGCAGGGTCTTGATCGTGAGATAGGTATTCATGGCTGGGTTTCCTCGCAGAGCAGGATGAACAGGAGCGCGATGACGGCGGCGTTTTTCAGCAGCGGGCCGAAGGGATGCCACAGGAATTCCGGCAGCGCGATGGCGATCACCGCGGAATACGCCAGCACCAGCGCGAGTTGCGCGGCCCATAGCCGCCGCCCCGGCCGCCACAGCGTGGCCAGGCCCAGCGCGGCGTCCAGCGCCGCGGCCAGGTAGAGGGCCGCCAGGGCCGCCGATCCGTGCAGGCCGACCGGCGCCAGCAGCGCCAGGCTGCCCGCGACCGGATAGACGAAGGCGCTGCACACGGCGGTCCAGAGCCAGATCAGCGCCAGCGCGCCGCGCAGCAGCGCGGGCCGCCAGGCCGCCAGGGCCTGCTGGCGCAACGCGGGCGCCTCGGCGGCGGGGATGAAGGTCTCCAGCCCCGCCGGCATCCGCCCCAGCGCCCGCGCCGTGGCGGACGGGTCGGCGCTGTTGCCCGCGCGCAGCATGCGCCAGGTGTCGCGCGTCAGCAGCGAACCGGGCACGCGATCGAGCAGCACGGCGCCGGCGCTGATCAGCGCGCCGGGCACGGCGAGGGTCCACGCGGCGGGGAACCCCAGCAATTGCCGGTAGGTCGCCAGCATGCGCTTGAAGCTGACTTCGGCGCCGCCCACCAGGTCCAGCACCGCCGGGGCGTCCGCCGCGCCGCGCACCAGCCGGACAACGACCTCGGCCAGTTCGTCGACGTGGATCGGCCGCAGCGCCTGCCGTCCGCCGGCGGGCAGCAGATGCAGCGGCAACGACGCCACGGCGCGGAAAAAGCGCGCCGACGAGCCGTGCGCGCCATAGACCAGCGCCGGCCGCAGGATGTGGTGCGCGATCGGCAAGGCGCGCAGATGGTCGTCGGCCGCGCGCTTGCTCTGGAAGTAGGGGGTATCGCCGCGCTGCGCGCCCAGCGCCGACAGTTGCAGCACCTGCCTGACGCCGGCCTGCGCCGCGGCGTCGAACAGCGCGATCGGCGCGCGGCGGTGGATGCGGTCGAAATCGCGGCCGCCGCTTTCGACCAGGATGCCGACCGCGTTGATGACGACGTGGATGCCGCGCAGGCGGTCCATCCAGTCGGCGGGGGCCGTGTCCGCCAGATAATCCACCGCGATCTCGTCCTGCCGCCGGGGCTGGCGCACGCCCCTGAGCACCCGGTGGCCATCGCGCGCCAGGGCCTCGCACAACGCCCGGCCGATGAAGCCGTTCGCGCCGCATACCAGGATGTTCATGGATTCCGCCCTCCGTGAGTCTGCATCATCGATTCTTTAGTTTCTGATATTTCTGTAAAGACAGAAATATGTGGACAAAAAAAAGCGGGATCGAGGTCCCGCCATGTCGTCAGCCCTTGGTGCGGCGCATCGTCTTGCTGATCTTCGCGCCCATGCCGAGCGTCTTCATCAGGGTGTCGGGCTTCATGCGCAGCATCTCGTCCGACCAGGTGGTGAGGATCTCGAGGAAATCCAGTGTCTCGCGCACGCGCTGCGCCGTGAGCGGGGTTTCGTCGGCCATCTCGGGGCTGGCCAGCGTATCGCGCAGCATGGTCAGCGTGGGATCGATCTCGCGTTGGCGCCGGCCCTCGACGATCAGCTTGAACAGCTCCCAGATGTCGGTGGAGGTTTCGAAGTGGTCGCGCCGGTCGTCCATGACGTGCACCACCTTGGCCAGGCGCCAGGCCTGCAATTCCTTGAGGCTGTTGCTGACGTTCGAGCGCGCCACGCCCAGGGTCTCGGCGATTTCCTCTGCCGGCGCGGGGCGGCCCAGCAGGTAGAGCAGGGCGTGGATCTGCGCCACGGTGCGGTTCACGCCCCAGCGCGAGCCCATTTCGCCCCAGTGCAGGATGAAGCGTTCGGCGATCGGTGTCAGTGTCATGCGGCCACTGTAGGTATTTCTGTTATTTCTGTCAAGACAGAAATAACAGAAATGAATTCGATCCGCTAAGCTGGCGCCATGAACCAACAAGACTACCAGGCAGCGCTGCGGCGCGTGCTCGATGCCCACTCCGACCGCGCGCTGCGCACCCTTCAAGGCCTGTTTCCGCGCCTGCCCGAGAAGGCGCGCGAGATCCAGTTCGGCATCTTTCCGGACCAGGACGGCGAAGGGACTTTCTCCATCGTCATCGGCCTGGATGGCCCCGACCTGTACGTGCTGAACAAGGCCATCGAAGGCCATCGGCACCTGTTCGACGTGGTGCACAAGGCAAGCGGCGTATCGCCCAAGGTGCCGCTGTTCGCGCGCGAGCCGGGCTTCTGCGTGCAGGACGCCATCGCCGACACCGCGGCCGATTGGCTCGAAGCGCTGTGGGAGCAGGGCGGCCGCGCCGTGTCGCCGCTGCCGGCCTGCATCTATGCGGACGAGGATTACGGCGCCACCACGCCGCGCAGCCTGGCGGCGGACGCGGCGCGCTGAACCTTACTGGCTGGCGTCGGCCAGCGCGCGCTGCACCGCCGGCCGCGCCGCGACCCGCGCCAGGTAGGCGCCCAGCTTGGGGAACCGCGCCAGGTCGACGCCGTCGCCTTCCAGCCAGCTGCCGATGGTGTAGAGATAGGCGTCGGCCACGCTGAACTGTTCGCCCAGCGCCCACGGGCCGGCGATCTGCGATTCCAGGTAGGCGGCGCAGGCCGTCATGGTCTCGGGCACCTTGGCGCGCATGGCTTCGTGCGCGGCCGGGTCGTCGGCCCAGCGCGCGCCGCGCCGCTTGTGCGCGTGCGCCACGTGGGCGGTGGAGGCCAGATAGCTGTTCAGTTCCTGCAGGCGCGCGAAGGCGTAGGCGTCGCCCAGCGGCGCCAGGCTCGCCTGGGGAAAGGACTGCGCGACGAAGGCCAGCAGGGCCGGCGTCTCGGTCAGGACGCCATGCTCGGTGGCCAGCGCCGGCACCCGGCCCTTGGGATTGACGCGCAGGTATTCGGGGCTTTGCTGCTGTCCGGCGCTGAAGTCCAGCTTGACGACCTCGAAGTCGGCGCCGGCTTCATGCAGGGCGATATGGGTGGCCAGGGCGCAGGTGCCCGGCGCGGTGTAGAAGGTCCAGCGAGACATGGGTGTCCTCAGGTGGCGAAGCGAAAGGGGAACAGCCATTATCGCCAGAACCGGCGCCGTTGGGCGGCGTTATCTTGCCGGCGGCCGGCCGGCCCGAGGCGCGGCGGCCTCAGCGCGCGCGAGCGGCCAGCGGCGTGCGCGCCAGGAAACGCTCGAACGCGGCCAGGTAGGCCATTTCGACCGCGCTCAGCTTGCGCTGCCGGTGCCAGGCCAGGAACACGTCGATCTCGGCCACGCTCTCGTTGGGCGGCAGGCGCCGCAGCTCGCCGTTGACCACGTCCTGCACGATCAGGTGCTCGGGCAGGAAGCTCAGGCCGATGCCGGCCACCACCATGCGCCGCACTTCCTCGATATGCGGCGAGGTGCCGACGATGCGCCCGGTGAAGCCCTGCTGGTCGCGGAAGATGGTCAGCGGCGACAGCGTGTCGCCGATCTGGTCGCTGGCGAAACAGACGAAATTCTGGTCCATCAGGTCTTCGATGCCGACGCGCGGCCGCGAGAACAGCGGATGACGGCGGCCGCACACCACCGCGTAGTGGTGGCGCAGGAACAGCCGGCGCTCCAGCGCCTCGACCGGCTTGCGGCACAGGCACAGCCCCAGGGCCGGCACGCGCTTGGAGAGCGCGTCGAGGATGTCGGCGCTGGGCAGCACCTCGATATGGAACTCGATCTTGGGATGGCGCTGGTGGAAGTCCGCCAGGAAATCGTCGTAGGCCGCGCTCTGGATGCGGCTCATGACCAGCAGCCGCAGCGTGCCCGCGACCTCGTCGCGTTCCTGCGAGGCGGCGGTCTCGATGCGCGCCATGGTGCCGTACATGTCGCGGGCGACGGCGTAGATCTCTTCGCCCAGGCCGGTCAGGCGGAATTCGCCGTTGCGGCGATGCAGCAGCATGCCGCCGACCGCGTCCTCGAGCCGCTTGAGCGCCTGGCTGACCGCCGGCTGGCTCAGGTGCAGGGCCTGCGCCGCCCGGCCCACGCCGCGCGCCTGCACCACGAACATGAAGGTGCGCAGCAGGTTCCAGTCCATGCGCTCGGGCGCGAGCGAGAGGGTATTGGCGGGTCGGGCGGGGGCAGAGGACATGGGTGGCCGGGGCGATGGCTGCGAAAGGGGCGGGCCGGCGCCCGCCGCCGCGGCCCCGCGCCTGGATTCAGGCGCCGGCCAGCCCCGCGAAGAAACGCGCTGCGTTGGATTCCAAGCCCTCGATATAGTAGCCGCCTTCCTGCACGATCAAGGTCGGCAGCTTCAGGCCGGCGACCTCGCGGCCGAGCCGCTCGAAGCCGTCTTCCGTGACCGCCACCATGGCCTGCGGGTCCTTCTCGAAGATGTCGAAGCCGAGCGACAGCACCAGCGCATCAGGCTGGAATTGCTCGATCGCGGCGCGCGCCTCGCGCAGGCGGTCGAAGAACACCGACTCGGGCGAACCGTGCGGCATCGGCAGGTTGAGGTTGTAGCCGTAGCCTTCGCCCGCGCCGCGCTCGTCCTCGAAACCGGCCACCACGGGATAGAAATTCTCGGGGTCGCCGTGGATCGACACATACAGCACGTCGCTGCGCTCGTAGAAGATGTCCTGGATGCCCTGGCCGTGGTGCATGTCGGTGTCCAGGATGGCGACGCGGCCGAAAGTGTCGCGCAGGCGTTGCGCGGCGATGGCGGCATTGTTCAGGTAACAGAAGCCGCCGGCCGCGTCGCGGCGCGCATGGTGGCCGGGCGGGCGGCAGATGGCGTAGGCGTGGCGGTCGCCGGCCGCGATGCGGTCGGCGCCGGCGATGGCGCACTGCGCCGACCAGTAGGCCGAGTGCCAGGTGTGCGGCCCCACCGGGCAGCTGCCGTCGGCCAGGTAGCGCGCGGCCTGCGCCAGCACGCCGCGCAGCGCGTTGGGTTCGCGCACGAAGACGTTGGAGACGACCTCGTCGCCCCAATCCTCGGGCAGCTTCTTCCAGTCGGCGTGGGCGTTCTGCAGGAAGCGCAGGTAGGCGGGCGTGTGCACCGCCTCGAGCGCGGCGCTGCCGTGGTCGGCCGGCGCCTGCACGTCGAAGCCCAGGGCGCGCGCGGCATGCGCCAGCGCGTCCAGGCGCGACGGCACTTCCTGCGGCGTGCGCATCTTGCCGCGCGAGAAGTAGGTCTGCGGATGGTGCAGTTTCTGGTCGTCGTGGAAGTACGCCTTCATGCTTGTTGAACCTCGGGTTGGAGTTGGACATGGCGCTGGCGATAGGCGCCCAGCGACAGCACGGATACCAGCGACAGCAGCGAGATCGCCGAGAACAGCAGCGCCAGCGGCCACCACTGGCCCTTGAAATTCTCGGCCAGCACCGTGCCCAGCATCGGCGTCAGGCCGCCGAAGATGGCGCCCGACAGCTGGTACGCCATGGAGATCCCGGTGTAGCGGATCGCCGTGGGGAAGCTGTCGCTGACGAAGCCGGCGATCACCGCATAATAGGCGCCCATGAACAGCACCGCCACGCCGATGCCCAGCGTGATCGCGCCGAGCGAGCCCAGGTCCACCAGGTTGAACATGGCGTAGGGCGTGAAGACCGAGATCAGCGCCGTGGCGCCCAGGAAGCGCAGGTTGCCGACGCGGCTGGCGATATACGCCGCCAGCGGCGTAATGAAGAACTGCATGATCGACACCACCAGCAGGCAGTCCAGGATGACCGCGCGGTTCAGGCCCACGTATTGGGTGGTGTAGGCGATCATGAAGGTGCTGGTGAAATAGAACCCGGCGATGCCCAGCACGTTGGCGCCCACGGCCAGCGCCAGCAGGCGCGGCGCGCCCGTCAGCACTTGCGCCAGCGGCGCCCGCGCCGGCTTGGCGCGCTTGGCCTGGGCCTGCTTTTCCTCCAGGAAGTCGGGCGACTCGTTGACGCTCAGGCGGATCACGAAACCCACCAGCAGCAGCACCGCCGAGAACAGGAACGGCACGCGCCAGCCCCAGCTGAGGAAGGCGGCGTCGTCCAGGCCGGTCACCAGCTTGAACATCAGCATCGACAGGATCAGGCCCGCCGGACTGCCGAGCTGCGCGAACGAGGCGAAGAAGGTGCGTTTGCTCTTGTCGGGCGAATGCTCGCCCGCCATCAGCACCGCGCCGCCCCATTCGCCGCCCACCGCCACGCCCTGCACGATGCGCAACAGCACCAGCAGCACCGGCGCCCAGACGCCGATCGAGGCATAGGTCGGCAGCAGGCCGATCAGCACCGTCACGGTGCCCATCATCAACAGCGTGATGACCAGCGATTTCTTGCGGCCGATGCGGTCGCCGATGTGGCCGAACAGGGCGCCGCCCAGCGGCCGCGCGAAGAAGCCCACGGCGAAGGTGCCGAAGGCGGCCAGCGTGCCGTAGAAGCCGGTGGCCGACGGGAAGAACAGTTTGCCGAACACCAGCGCGGCGGCGGTGGCGTAGATATAAAAGTCGTACCACTCGATCATCGTACCGATGAATGCGGCGGTCGACGCGCGCACCGGCTGGTGGCCCGTCTTGGTATTTCCCCTCATGAATTTTCTCTCTGTAGATGGATTGAGGTTGCTGCGTAGATCGTTATACGCGCGTCCCTGCCATAAGAAAAATTCTGAATTCTTATCCGCGAAATTCAGCGAATTTATGAGTGGAAACCCTAGTGTTGAGCGACGATGCGCGCACGGGGCCGTGCAGCGCGTCAGCGCGCCGGCCGCCAATCCGGCTGGCAGTTGGCCGCCGGGCGCAGCTCGTTGGCTGCCGCCAGGCGCAACGACGGCTTGGCGCCGGCCGCATAGACCAGATTGCGCGCCCGCCACACGGCCAGTTCGGTGTAGGGCACCTGCGCCGACGAGGCGCCGCCGGTGCCCCAGAAGTCCATGCCGGGCGCGTCGAGGCAGACGTCGCGCGCGGCCACGCTGGCCAGTTCGCGGCCCGTGGCCAGGTCCACCGCGCGAAAGCGCAGCGCCGTGGGCCGCGCGCGCAGCTCGGCGGCGATCACCACCGGCGTGCCGTTGGCCGTCTGGCCCATGCTGGCCGGCTTGACCGTCTGCACCTCCTGGCCGCGCGGCACCAGCAGGAAGGCCACGCCGTTGTCGATATCCAGGAGGCGGCCAGGGCCCAGCTTGACGACCTGGAAGGGCTCGTGGCGGATCAGGGTGGTTTCATACCAGGCGCTTTCGTAGCGGGTCCAGCCGGGCTCGCCGGCGTCCAGGAACACCAGGCCGCCCATGCTGTCGCCTTCCTTCTGCACCGGGATGTCGCGGATGCGCAGCTCGCCGCCGCCGACGTCCAGGTACAGCAGGTTGCCGTGGCCGGCGGTGCGGGTGACGAAGGCCAGCACGCCATTGGGATTGATGGCCTTGGCGGGGCCGCAGAAATAGTCGCGCGCGCGGCGCGGATCGTCAGCGGGCAGGAAGCGTTCGCCCAGCTTGACGCCCTTGCCGCAAAGCGGCTGGCGCTGGTAGGTCAGGGTGTATTGGCTGGCGTTGCGCCGTCTGCCTTCCTGGTAGTCCTGGAAGCCGATGTCGGTTTCCTCGACGCGCAGCCCTTTGTCGTTGTAAATGGTGCGGGCCTGCAGCGGCCCGGCCATGGCGGCCAGGGCCAGCGACAACAGGGCGGGGGCCAGGAACCACCGCGGGCGAGCCAGGGGATTGCGCATGTTTCTTGTCATCATCCTATAGCCGATGGGGCACCTTAGCACAATGACGGAGGCGGCCGACCCGCGCCGGAAAGCGCGCGGCCGGGCGGCGGCGGGTGCGACCGCACCGGCCG
>NZ_CYTU01000016.1:51404-111390 GCF_001299375.1 Achromobacter sp. 2789STDY5608621
CAGCAGGTTCAGCATGATGGGCGGCGAGGTCGAGGCGCCCGGCGAGGCGCCCAGCAGCGCGGCGATGGTGTTGTCCTTGTCGGTCACGACTTCGGTGCCGAACTGCAGGATCGGGCCTTTCTCGGGATCGCGCTTGATGACCTGGACGCGTTCGCCGGCCGTCACCAGGCGCCAGTCCTCGGGCTTGGCCTGCGGGAAGTACTTGAGCAGCTGGGCGTGGCGGTCGGCGTCGGTCAGTTGCGCCTGGTTGATCAGGTACTTGACCAGGTCCAGGTTCTCCAGGCCCACGTCCACCATGCTGGCGACGTTGTTGTGGTTGACCGACGAGAACAGGTCGAACGACGAGCCTTGCTTGAGGAACTTGGTCGTGGCCAGCGCGAACGGTCCGAACAGCACCACCGGCTTGCCGTCGAGCTTGCGCGCATCCAGGTGCGGCACCGACATCGGCGGCGAATCGGTGTCGGCCATGCCGTAGGCCTTGACCTCATGGCGGCCGGCGATGGCGGGTGCGTCGAAGGCCAGGAACTGGCCGCCCACCGGGAAGCCGGCGTAGTTCTTCGATTCCGGGATGCCCGACAGCTGCAGCACCTTGAGCGAGGCGCCGCCCGCGCCGATGAAGACGAAGCGCGACTTCACCGTGCGTTCCTGGTTGGTCTTCAGGTCCTTGACCGTGACGTTCCAGGTCTTGTCGTCGTTCTGGCGCAGCGCGGTGACCTCATGCTGCAGTTGCAGCTTGAAGTTGGGGTTGCGTTGCAGGCCCTGGGTCAGCTGGTTGGTGATGACGCCGAAGTTGACGTCGGTGCCCAGCGGCATGTAGGTGGCGGCGACCTTCTGGCTGGCGTCGCGGCCTTCCATCAGCAGCGGCGCCCACTGGCGGATCCGCGCCGCGTCGGTCGAGTATTCCATGCCGTAGAACAGCGGGCTCTTGACCAGCGCATCGCGGCGCTTGCGCAGGTATTCGATGCGGTCATCGCCCCACACGAAGCTCATGTGGCCGGTCGGGTTGATGAAGTCCGACGGCTGGCCCAGGCGGCCGGTCTTGACCTGGTGGGCCCAGAACTGGCGCGAGACCTCGAACTGCTCGGCGATGTTGATGGCGCGCTTGATGTCGACGGAACCGTCGGGCATTTCGGGGGTGTAGTTCAGCTCGGCGAAGCCCGAGTGGCCGGTGCCCGCGTTGTTCCAGCCATTGGAGCTTTCCAGCGCGACGCCGTCCAGGCGTTCGAACAGCTCGACGCGCCAGTCCGGCTGCAATTCCTGCAGGTAGGTGGCGAGCGTCACGCTCATGATGCCGCCGCCGACGAGCACGGCGTCCAGGGGCTTGTCGTTGTCGGCTGCCGGGACCGAACGTTGGTGCAGGGGCCAGTACAGGAACAGGGCGGCCGCGACCACCACCGTCACCACCAGGCTGCCCACGATTTTGAGAAACTTTCTCATGGGTATTAGACCTTACGGTTCAAAGGATTATGTTGTTGTCGTTGTAGGAACTACGGAGAAAACGGGCGAGGGCACCTCCGGGGCGATCAAACACGCAAACAGCGATCACGCGTCCAAGGCGGCAAGCCGGGGCGGGGGAGGTTGCGAACAGGGTTGGGTGGGCGCCTGACCGGCCCCGGCTCCCGGCCAAGCGGCCGGGCATCCCTGGGGCGGGAGCCTGTGTCAGGTCTTGCGTGCAGGCCCTAGACTAGACGAAGCGGCTTCGTCCTGCCGCAATACCCGGGTCGCGGGCATTGGTTTTGGCGCAATACGCGTTGCGCCGTGATTGTAAACACATTGGCGCCACCGGTCCCTGGCGCGACCGGATCCGCGCCGTGGGGCTATGGTGCTTCCCATTCAGGTTCCATTAATATTGGCGCGCCCGCGGTCCGGATCCTGGCCGGGGAATCCGGAGTCCATCCTTGAACCGACTATTGATCAGCGCTGTCCTGGCCGCCGTGGCGGCGTCGCCCGTCCTTGCCGGCGAACGCTGGGTGGTCTATGCCGGCGGCGACAAGCCGAACCGCATCTTCGTCACCGTCGACGAGAGCTATCTCGACGCCGTGCCCCGGGCCGAGAAGACCTACAAGCTGGAAACCCTGACGGTGCTGGAGAACGCCAAGTCGCCGGACTGGGTGTCGTCCAACATGATCATCGACTGCGGCCGGCAGACGCTCGAGGAAAAGCTGATCCAGCTGTCGCCGCGCGGCGGCAAGCTGGCCACCGCGCCCGACCAGCCGGCCCGGCCGCCGAAGAACGCCGTGGGCCAGGCGCTGATCGACTTCGCCTGCGACATGGGGCCCAAGAGCGGCGCCCAGCGCGTGGCGGCGCGCAAGGCCGACAACCGGTCGCGCGGCTGGATGTACCTGGGCCCGCTCAATACCGGCGAGATCGGCGACCTGGCCTGGAACACGATGTGGACCGACGGCACCCGGCCCGCCAGCAAGCCGCGCTCGGACGCCGAGCTGGAACGCGAGATGAAGGATCTGGAGGCGCGTCGCAAGAAAGCCCTGGCCGACGCGGGCGCCCAGGCCGACAAGAGCGTGGAGCAGGACAAGCAGGCCAGCCGCCAGATCGCCACCGTCCAGGATCCGCAGGCGCGCGCCGATGCCCGCCGCAAGCGGGAAATGTCTGCCGTGCGGCGCACGATGGATGCCTGGATCGGCCAGCCCGAGGCCGAACTGCTGCGGGTCTGGGGGCCACCCACCGGCACTACGGAAAAGAGCGGCAACCGCATGCTGCAGTACTACCGCACGGAAGCGCGCTCGACCTCGGCAAGCGGCAGCGGCAGTTGCCCGCCCGGGCAGACCCTGCAGCTGACGCATGGCCCCAACGCGCCGCCGCGCTGCGCCCCGTCGGCCGGTACCCAGAGCTATCAGTACACCTATGAGTGCACGCTGAGTTTCGAGCTGCAGGGCGGCATGATCATCGACTACTTCACCAAGGACCGCCGCACGCCCAACGACCCGTATACCCACTGCAGCCACATCTTCGGGCGTTTCGACTGATTCCTGACCGGCCGCGGTGACCGGTCTTGCCGGCTCACCTGGCCCGGCAAGGCGTCAGGCGGCGGCACGCGCCGGACGCCGGCTGGCGTGCGGCAACCGACCGCCACCAGGGCGATCCCGGATGCGGGGCGTCCAGGTCCAGCCGCTCGCCCATTTCGGGCGTGGCCAATGGCACGCCGCGTTCGGCGGCCAGCGCGGCGATGCGCTCGAACGGCTCCTGCCAGGCATGCATGGCCAGGTCGAAGGTGCCGTTGTGGATCGGCAGCAGCCAGCGGCCGCGCAGGTCCAGGTGGGCCTGCAGGGTTTCTTCGGGCTGCATGTGCACGTAGGCCCAGCGCTTGTCGTAGGCGCCGGTTTCCATCAGCGTCAGATCGAATGGGCCGAACGCGTCGCCGATGGCCTTGAAGCCGTCGAAGTAGCCGCTGTCGCCGCTGAAGAACACCCGCATCCCGCCATCGTCGATCACCCACGAGGCCCACAGGCTGCGATCGCTGTCGGTCAGGCCGCGGCCGGAGAAATGCTGGGCCGGGGTGGCCGTCAGGCGCAGGCCGTCGACCTCGGTGGACTGCCACCAGTCGAGCTGCTCGACCTTGGCCGGGTCGACGCCCCAGGTGATCAGTTGGTCGCCCACGCCCAGCGGCGCGATGAAGCGGCCGGTCCGGGCGGCCAGCCGGGTGACGGCGGCGCGGTCCAGGTGGTCATAGTGGTTGTGGGAAAGGATCACGCCGGCGATCGGCGGCAGGTCGTCAAGCGCGATGGGCGGCGCGTGAAAGCGCGCCGGGCCGGCCCATTGCACCGGCGAGGCGCGCTTGGAGAACACCGGATCGGTGATCCAGTAGCGGCCGCGCAGCTTGAGCAGAATGGTCGAATGCCCCAGCCGAAACAGGCTGCGGTCGGGCGCGGCGCCGAGTTCGGCGCGGGTCAGCGGGCGTACCGGGATCGGCTGGTCGGGCACCGTGTTCGAGGGCTTGCGGAACAGCACCGCCCAGGTGAGCTTGAGCCCTTGCCAGAATCCCATCGGCGGGCGCGGCCGGGCGTTGTGGAACCGGCCGTCGCGGTGATGCGCGGACGGCGGGGTGGGGGAGGCGTCGGGCGAGGGGAGATTCACGGCGGGATTCCTGGCGGCGAAGGCAATGACGGACCGGGATGGCGTCAAAAGTATACTGAGCAGTGTAGTTTCCTTTTTTCTGAAAGTACACTGGTGAGTGTAAAATTTTCGCTATCCCTCTGATTTAGGACGTTCCCATGGCAGAAGTTCCGCAGCGGCTCACCGACAGGAAGCGCGAGGCCATCCTGCGCGCCGCGGTTGAGGAATTCCGCACGGCGGGTTACGAGGCGACCAGCATGGACCGCATCGCCGCCGCCGCCGGCGTCTCCAAGCGCACGGTCTACAACCATTTCCCCAGCAAGGACGAACTGTTTGGGCTGATGCTCGAGGACCTGTGGAACCGCAGCATCGCCAACGACGGCGTGGCCTATCACGCCGACCAGCCGCTGGCGGCGCAGCTGCGGCAGCTGCTGATGCGCAAGCTCGAACTGCTGGGCGATCCCAATTTCATCGACCTGGCGCGCGTCGCCATGGCCGAGATCATCCACACGCCGGAACGGGCCCAGGCCATCGTCTGCCGCATGGGCGCGAAGGAGGGCGGCGAGGTCGCCTGGATCCGCGCGGCCATCGCCGACGGCCGCCTGGCCGACGTCGATCCGGAATTCGCCGGGCATCAATTGCAGGGGCTGGTCAAGAGCTTCGCCTTCTGGCCGCAGGTCACGCTGGGCCTGCCGCCGCTGCAACCGGCCGAACGCGAGCGGGTGGTGGATTCGGCGGTGGCGATGTTCCTGGGGTGCTACGGACGCGGCGTGTGAGCCAGGCGCCGGACGGTCGCGCCGACGCCGCCTGACGCCCCGCGGCGGCGCCAGGCCGGGGCTCTGTTATTGTTGGCGGGACGGCGCATCGCGCCACGCCCGACCCGCAAGACCCCGCCGCCCATGCCCGGGCAATCCGACGAGGCCTTATCGCTTGAAGACCAAGAACTATCTGTTCGGCATCATCGTTTCGTTCGTGCTGGCCGGCCTGCTGGCCGCCCTGGGCCTGATCGCCGTGTTCAGCGACAACTTCGGCTGGGGCATGGTGGCGTTGCTGTCGTATGGGGTCTTGTACGGCGGGCCGCTGGCGATCGTGCTGGCGCTGACCTGGATCGTGTACCTGGTGCGCGATCGCGGCCAGGTGCCCGGACGCATCCATGCGCTGTTGTTCCTGCCCACGCTGCTGGCCCTGATGATCGTGCCGGTCAACGAGGAGATCCGCCAGGGCCGCTCCAACCGCTTCCGCGACGCCAATCCGGCCATCGCCGAAAGCCACGTCAACTTCAGCGGGCGCACCATCTGGCTGGACTACCGCGCGGCGTCGTCCTCGTCGGGCGGCGGCTCGCCCTACATGGAACCGGCTTCCGCGGACAATATCCAGTTCTCGCGCTTTGTCCGCTATCCCACGGCCAACACCGTGGCCGCGGGCGACTTTCCCTACGACGGCGCGCGCCTGAAGGCGGACGTCAGCCGCTATGCCTATTCCAGCAGCGACGGCGCGCCGGCCACGACGCTGCCGCTGCGGCAGTTGCCGGCGCCTTCCCTGGCCGCGCTGCGGCCGGCGTTCCGCTACGGCGATGCCGGGCTGCTGCTGTATCAATATTTCCATTACGCCGACCACGTCGAGGTGGCGCCCGGCCTCGCGCGATTCGCCGCGACCACCGAGGATGAGATGACGGCGGCCCGCATCGCGGGGCTGACGATCGTCAGCCTGGAAAACTACACGCCGCAGACCATCGCGCGGCTGGAGGTCAATGGCCAGACGCTGGACCTGGCGTACGCGGCCCGCAGCCTGGCGGGGCAGCGGTGCGATCCGGTGCGGGGCGGCAGCCCGGCCATGCTCGACCTGCAGCAGGCGCTGCGGGTGCGTTGGCAGACGCTGGAAGAACCGGCGCGCTGGCATGAGGCGAGCGTGACGGTGCCGGCATTCAGCGCGGCCAGTCAGGCCGATCCCGACAAGGGGCTGATGCGCGTGCGCCTGTATGTCCTGCCCGATGGCGCGGTGGCCGCCGAGCGTTTCCGCGAGATCCGCCTGCGCGGCGGCGAGCTGGCGATCCGCGCCACGGGACTGCCGGCGGCGGCGCAGCCGCATGCGGCCTGCGGCGGCGCGTATGGCGGCGCGTATGCCGGCTACAACCCGCAGACGGTCAAATTGTTGGCCAACTGAGCCGCGGGCGGCGTGACGATCACGGCCGCCACCAGGCCTGCGCCACGGGCGACAGGACGACGAACGCGGCCAGGTTCAACGCCACCGTCGCCCAGAACTGGATCCGGAAACGCCGCTTGATGGTCTTGTGCCGCAGCCAGCGCTGCGCCAGCAGCGCGCCGGGCCAGCCGCCGGCCAGCGCCAGCGCATGCAGCGTGCGCTCGGAAATCCGCCACTGGCCGGCGCGCGCCTGCGCCTTGTCCCAGGTGTAGAACGCGATGGTAATGAGGCTGAGCGAGAGATACGCCAGCCCCACCCACAACGGCACCTGCAGCAGGTAGGTGGCCAGGCCGTAGGCCGCGAGGCAGGCAAGCAGGAACAGCGCGGTGTGCATGGAAGGCTCCTGGCGTGGCGGTGGCGGAACCGGCATGGTATTCCAGTTCGCCGCCGCCAGCGGATCCGGCAATATCCGCCGGTCAGCGAAAACAAAAAAAGCTCCTTTTACAGGGGCTTTTTTTATTTTGTCCGACACGCTTCTCGCGGCCGCGTCGCGCACTGGCGCTTATTAATACGCCACTCGGTGCATCCATTATTTCGAATATCCAAAGAAAAAACCCAAAGCCGGAAATCGAAAAAATAGCCTCCATAATCGCCGCGCGAGTTCAGGCATTAACGATTGATACGCCAGATCATTATTCGCCCGTCGGCTGGAGAACGCGATGCAAGCAGCGAAGTCGTTCACGCTCGTCCCTCGGCGCCTGACCGTCCTGGTCGGCGCGGCATTATTCGGCGGCTGGCCCGGCACGGGCGTCCAGGCCGCTTGCGTCACCACCGGTTCAGCGACCACCTGCAACACCGCCGCGCCCAATCCGGCCACGGCGCCGATCGGGCAGGGGCCGTCCACGGCGGCCGGCGCGTCGGTCACGATGCAGCCCAACGCCAGGCTCGAAGTCAATAACGCCAATGCCGTCAGCCTGGGCGACAACGCCGCCATCACGGTGGCGGCCGGCGCGGTCATTTCCAATCTCGCCACGTCGGGCGCGGGCTTGTGGAGCGCGGGCAACAACACGGTGGAATTCGGTTCCAACGGCACGCTGACCATCGCCCAGGGCGGCAAGGTCCAGGCCCTGGGCACGCAGGCCAACGCCGAGGCCGTCAACGTCATGGGCGCGGGCAACACCATCATCAACCGCGGCCTGATCTCCGGCGGCAATGCCGCCGCCATCTGGTTCGAGGACCGCACGCGCGGCGCGGCCAACACCGTCGACAACTACGGCACGATCCAGGCCGGCAACGGCACCAGCAGCAACGTGATCGGCAACAGCGGCAGCGGCAACGTCAATTTCATCAACCGCAGCGGCGCGGTGGTCAACGGCAGCCTGACCTTCGCCAGCGGCGATGACTCGCTCACGCTGTATCCGGGGTCGATCATCACCGGCGGCTTCAATGGCGGCGGCGGCACCAACAGCCTGACGCTGACCGGCGAGGCCGGCTCCAGCGACACCTTGCCCGGCACCATCCGCAACTTCCAGTCGCTGATCAAGACCGGCGATGGCAAATGGACGTTGTCCGGCTCGGTCGGCAGCAACGGCGGCGGCACGCCGCTGGCGGTGCAGGTGCAGGACGGCACGCTGGCCCTGACCGGCGACAACACGGGCTTCAACGGCTCGGTGCGGGTCGATGCGGCCGGCACGCTGGAAGCGCGCGCGCAAAGCCTGCCGCCGAGCGTGACCAACAATGGCCTGGTGCTGTTCAACCAGCCGGACAACGGCACCTACGCCGGCACGATCAGCGGCACCGGCGCGGTCAACAAGATTGCCGCGGGCATCCTGACGCTGACCGGCGCCAACACCTACCAGGGCGGCACGCGCATACAGGGCGGCACCGTCGCGATCAGCGCCGACGGCGCGCTGGGCGCGAGCACGGGCGGGGTGACGCTGGATGGCGGCGCGCTGGCGTTCACCAACAGCTTCAGCCTGGCGGGCAGCCGCAATGTCAGCGTCACCGCCAACAACGGCACGCTCAGCGCCAATGCGGGCGTGACCGGCACCGTGACGCAAGCCATCACCGGCGCGGGCGCGCTGACCAAGGACGGCGCCGGCACCGTGGTGCTGACCAGCAACGCCAACAGCTGGGCGGGCGCCACCACCATCGCCGCCGGCACGCTGCAACTGGGCAACGGCGGCGCGTCGGGCAACCTGCCGGGCGCCGCCGCCATCACCAACAACGGCACGTTGGCCTTCAACCGCAGCGACCTGTTCACCTTCGGCAACCTGATCACGGGCAGCGGCGGCATCCGCCAGATGGGATCGGGCACCACCGTCCTGACGGCCAACAACAGCTACGCCGGACCGACCTCGGTGACGGCCGGCGCGCTCTACGTCAACGGTACGCAGAGCGGCACTGGCGCGGCGACCGTGGGCAACGGCGCCACCCTGGGCGGCACCGGTACGCTGGGCGGCAGCGTCACGGTGCAGACCGGCGGCACGCTGGCGCCGGGCGGCGTCGGCGCGGCGCCCGGCACGCTCACCATCGGCGGCGACCTGACCCTGCAGAACGGCTCGGCGCTGGCGTATTCGTTCGGCCAGGCGGGCGTGGTCGGCGGACCGTTCAACGACCTGACCAATGTCGGCGGCAATCTCGCCCTGGGCGGCACGCTCAACGTGCAGACTTCGGTGGGCGGCTCGTTCGACCCCGGCGTCTACCGGGTCATCAACTACGCCGGCGCGCTCAGCGGCACGCTGGCGCTGGGCGCGGTGCCGTCGCCGGGCAACTATTTCATCCAGACCTCGGTGGACAAGCAGGTCAACCTGGTCAACACCAACGGCCTGACGCTGAACTACTGGGACGGCGCCAGCCCGCTGAACAAGAACAACAACACCATCGACGGCGGGCCGGGCATCTGGACGGCCAACGGCGCGCTCACCAACGACAACTGGACCGGCATGACCGGCGCGCTCAACGCGCCCTGGAGCCAGAGCGCGTTCGCCGTGTTCATGGGGCAGGGCGACACCGTCAGGGTGGACAGCACCACCAATGGCGCGATCCTGGCGCAGGGCATGCAGTTCGCGGCCGATGGCTACACGCTGGTGAACAATGCGGTGGGGGACGCGCTGACCCTGGTGGGCGTGCCGGCCGCGGGCGGCGGCCCCAACGAAGCCGTGATCCGCGTGGGCAACGGGGTGGCCGAGGGCGGCGGCTACACAGCCACGATCGGCGCCACGCTGGCGGGCGCGGCCAAGCTGGTCAAGACCGACCTGGGCACGCTGGTGCTGTCGGGCGTCAACACCTATACCGGCGGCACGGCCATCAACGGCGGCGTGCTGCAGGTCAGCCAGGACAGCAACCTGGGCGCGGCGGGCACGGGCCTGACGCTGGATGGGGGTACGCTGCGCGCCGCCGCCAGCTTCAGCTCGAACCGCGCCACCGAGTTGCGCGCCGGCGGCGGGCGCTTCGACATGGCGGGCGGGTCCACCTTGACGCTGACCAGCCCGGTGACGGGCGCGGGCGCCTTGACCCTGCTGGGCACCGGGACGCTGGCGCTGGCGGGCGATGCGACCTACGCGGGCGGCACCACCATCACCAGCGGCACGCTGCAGCTGGGCACGGGCGCGGGCGGGTCGACCACCGGCGGCATCCTGGGCAACGTGGCCAACAGCGGCACGCTGGCGTTCAACCGCAGCAATACGTACACCTTTGGCGGCGTCGTCAGTGGCACCGGCGGCGTCACGCAGATCGGGACCGGGACCACCGTCCTGACGGCCGACAACACCTACACGGGCGGCACCACGATCTCGGCCGGCACCTTGCAGCTGGGCGCCGGCGGCGCCACCGGCGCCACCGGCGGCATTGTCGGCAACGTGGTCAACAACGGCGGGCTGGTCTTCAACCGCGGCAATGGTTACGCCTTCGGCGGCGCCGTCAGCGGCGCCGGCACGGTCACGCAGCAGGGCGCCGGCACCACCGTGCTCAGCGCCAACAACAGCTACACGGGCGCGACCACCGTCAACGCCGGCGGCCTGTTCGTCAACGGCGACCAGAGCGCGGCCACCGGCGCCACCACCGTCAACAACAGCGCGACGCTGGGCGGCAAGGGCGTGATCGGCGGCGACGTGACGCTGACCGGCAACAGCATCCTCTCGCCGGGCGACAACAGCACCGCGCCAGGCACGCTGACCATCCAGGGCAACCTGACGCTGGGCAGCGGCACCTCGCTGAACTATGGCTTCGGCCAGGCCAACGTGGCGGGCGGACCGTTCAACGACCTGACCAACGTGGCCGGCAACGTCAGCCTGGGCGGCCAGCTCAACGTCTCGCTGTCGCCGGGCGGGCGCTTCGACCCGGGCATCTACCGCATCATCAATTACGGCGGCGCGTTGACCAACCCCGCGGGCCTGACCCTGGGCACCTTGCCGGCCGGCTCCAACCCCGCCAACTACTTCGTGCAGACCTCGGTGGACAAGCAGGTCAACCTGGTCAACACCAATGGCCTGACGCTGAACTACTGGGACGGCGACGCCGGCCCCAAGAACAACGGCCAGGTCAATGGCGGCTCGGGCACCTGGGTGGCGCCGGGCGGCGTCAACGACAACTGGACTGACGCGGGCGGCGCGCTCAACGCGCCCTGGAGCCAGGGCGCGTTCGCCGTCTTCACCGGCCAGAGCGGCACGGTGCTGGTGGACAGCGCCACCAACGGCCAGATCAACGTGCAGGGCATGCAGTTCGCCACCGACGGCTACCTGCTGCAAGGCAATGCCGCCGGCGACAAGCTGACGCTGACCGGCGCGCCGGTTGCCGGCGGCGGGCCGGCCGAAGCGATCATCCGCGTCGGCGCGGGCTCGGCCGATGGCGCCGGCTACACCGCGACGATCGCGGCCGTGCTCGATGGCGCGGCCAGGCTGGTCAAGACCGACCTGGGCACACTGGTGTTGTCGGGGGTCAACACCTATGCCGGCGGCACCGCCATCAACGGCGGCGTGCTGCAGGTGTCGCAGGACGCCAACCTGGGCGCCGCCGGCACGGCGCTGTCGCTGGATGGCGGCACGCTGCGCGCCGCCGGCAGCTTCGCCACGGCGCGCGCCGCCACGCTGGGCGCGGGCGGCGGCAGCTTCGAGGTCACGGGCGCCAACGTGCTGACGCTGAACAGCGCCGTCAACGGCGCCGGCGCCCTGGGCAAGCTGGGCACGGGCACGCTGGTCCTGGGCGCGGACAACGGCTACACCGGCGGCACCACGATCTCCGCGGGCACGCTGCAGCTGGGCGCGGGCGGCGCCACCGGCAGCCTCCTGGGCAATGTGACCAACAACGGCACGCTGGCCTTCAACCGCGGCAATACCTATACCTATGCGGGCGTGGTCAGCGGCACGGGCGGCGTGACGCAGCTGGGCAGCGGCGCCACGGTGCTGACGGGCGCCAACACCTATACCGGCGGCACCACCATCTCGGCCGGCACGCTGCAGCTGGGCGCGGGCGGCGCGAGCGGCAGCATCGTCGGCGACGTGACCAACAATGGCGCGCTGGTCTTCAACCGCAGCGACACCTATACCTTCGGCGGCCTCGTCAGCGGCACCGGCTCGGTCAGCCAGAACGGCGGCGGCGCCACCATCCTGACGGCCAACAACACCTACAACGGCGGCACCACGATCTCCGCCGGCACGCTGCAATTGGGCGCGGGCGGCGCGACCGGCGGCATCGTCGGCGACGTGGCCAACAACGGCGCGCTGGTCTTCAACCGCAGCGACACCTACACCTTTGGCGGCCTCATCAGCGGCAGCGGCAACGTCACCCAGGCCGGCGCCGGCACCACCATCCTGACGGCCGACAACACCTATGCCGGCGCCACCCGCATCACCGCCGGCACGCTGCAGCTGGGCAACGGCGGCGCCAGCGGCAACGTGGCGGGGCCCATCGTCAACGCCGGGACGCTGGCGGTGAACCGCAACGACACGTTCGCGCTGGCGGGCCCGATCACCGGCACCGGCAAGTTCGTGCAGCAGGGCACGGGCACCACTGTCTTCACCGGCAACAACACCTATAGCGGCGGCACCGCCATCACCGCGGGCGTGCTGCAACTGGGCAATGGCGGCACCAGCGGCTCGCTGACCGGCGACGTGGTCAACGACGGCGTGCTAGTGGTCGAGCGCAGCGACCAGGTGCTGCTGAACGGCATCCTCTCCGGCACCGGCGCTTTCGTGCAGAACGGCGGCGGGCAGACCGTGCTGAGCGGCAACAACAGCTATACGGGCCTGACCCAGGTGCTGGCCGGCTCGCTGTTCGTGAACGGCAACCAGAGCGCCGCCACCGGCAACACCTTCGTGGCCACCGGCGCCACCCTGGGGGGCACCGGCACCCTTGGCGGCAGCGCCTTCGTGGCCGGCACGCTCTCGCCCGGCGACACCACCGGCGCGCCGGGCACGCTGACGATCAACGGCGATCTCACCCTGGGCAATACGGCCACGCTGTCCTACAACTTCGGCCAGGCCGGCACCGTGGGCGGTCCGCTCAACGACCTGACCATCGTCAAGGGCAACCTGACGCTGGACGGCACGCTCAACGTCGCCACGCCGCCGGGCGGCAGCTTCGATCCGGGCGTCTACCGGGTCATCAGCTACGACGGCGCCCTGACCAACAACGGCCTGACCATCGGCACGATTCCGTCGCCGTCGTTCTCGCTGCAGACCGCGATCGACAAGCAGGTGAACCTGGTCAATACCGCCGGGCTGACCCTGAACTTCTGGGACGGCGCCGCCGCCGCGGGCAAGAACAACGGCACGGTCGATGGCGGCAACGGCACCTGGCAGAATTCGACCGGCAACGACAACTGGACCAATTCACTGGGCGTGCCCAACGCGGCCTACGCCGACGCGACCTTCGGCATCTTCATGGCGGCGCCCGGCACGGTCACGGTGGACAACAGCCTGGGCCAGGTGCGCAGCGGCGGCATGCAATTCGCCAGCAACGGTTACCGGCTGATCGGCGGCGCCATCGAACTGGTGCCCGACGCCGGCGGCGGCACGACCCTACGCGTGGGCGATGGCAGCAGCCTGGGCGCCGGCTACACCACGACCCTCGACGCGGTGCTGACCGGCGCCTCGCGGCTGGTCAAGACCGATCTCGGCACGCTGGTCCTGAATGCCGCTAACACCTACGGCGGCGGCACCGCGATCAATGGCGGCACGCTGCAGATCGCGGCCGACACGGCGCTGGGCGCGGCGGGCGCCGCGCTCGGCATGGACGGCGGCACGCTGCGCACCACGCAGAGCCTGACGCAGTCGCGTCCGATCACGCTGGGCGCGATGGGCGGCGGCCTGGAGCCGCTGGCGGGCACCACGCTGACCGTGGCCAGCGACATCGGCGGCGCCGGATCGCTGACCAAGCTGGGCGGGGGCACCGTCATCCTGACGGGCAACAACAGCTACGGCAGCGGCACCGTCGTCAAGGACGGCGTCACCGTCATCAAGGCGGGCACGCTGCAGGTCGGCGACGGCGGCACCCGCGGCAACATCATGGGGATCGTCAGCAACGACGGCGTGCTGGCCTTCAACCGCTCGGACCGCTATGTCCAGGCCGACGTGATCAACGGCGGCGGGCAGGTGATCCAGCAGGGCAGCGGCACCACCGTGTTCAACGCCATCAACGGCTATACCGGCGGCACCACCGTGGCGGCCGGCGGGCTGGCGGTGGGCGACGCTGGCCACGCGGGCGCGGCCATCAACAGCGGCGGTCCGGTGACGGTGCAGGCCGGGGCCCGCTTCGGCGGCTACGGCAGCGTCAAGGGCAACGTCACCAACGCCGGCACGCTGGCCGTGGCCGACGCGTTTCCCGGCCTGGGCGGCGGCGCGGGCGGCTGCGCCATCACCGGCAACCTGGTCAACAGCGGCGTGGTCGACCTGGGCGGCGCGGCGCCGGGCAACGTGTTGACGGTGACCGGCAACTACCAGGGCCAGTCCGGCGTGGTGGCGCTCAACACCTTCCTGGGCGCCGACAATTCGCCAACCGACAAGCTGGTGCTGAGCGGCGGCGCCGCCAGCGGCAGCACCACGCTGCGCATCACCAACAAGGGCGGCCTGGGCGCGAAGACGAGCGGCGACGGCATCCAGGTGGTGCAGGCGTTGAACGGCGCGACCACCACGCCGGGCGCCTTCACCAGCGGCGGCGTCTATGCCGGCGCCTATTCGTACCAGCTGTTCCGCGGCGGCGTCGCGGCCGGCAACGAGCAGAGCTGGTACCTGCGCTCGGAACTGGCCAACGGCCCCGACCCGACGCCCACCTACCGGCCCGGCGTGTCGATCTACACGGAAGTGCCTTCGCTGGCGCGCGAGCTGGCGGTGCAGCAGATCGGCACGTTCCACGACCGCCAGGGCAACCAGGACCTGCTGGGCGGAACCGGCGGCCTGCCGTCCGGCTGGGCGCGCACCTGGGGCGATCACTTCTCCGAGCGGCGCGATGGCACCGTGCGGCAGTCGTTCAGCGGCAATATCTTCGGCATGCAGGCGGGGCAGGACCTCTACGCCCGCCGCACCGACAGCGGCCACCAGGACCGCTATGGCCTGTTCCTGGGCTACGCCCGCGCCGATGGCGACGTCAAGGGGTTCGCGATGGGGCAGGAGGGCTACGGCGCCGGCAAGCTGGCCATCGACGCCTACAGCCTGGGCGGCTACTGGACCCACGTCGGCCCCGGCGGCTGGTACACCGACACCGTCATCATGGGCAGCCACCTGAAGGTCAAGCCCGGGTCGCGCGCGGGGGATACCGCGTCCACCGACGGCAAGGCCTTCACGGCGTCGGTCGAAGCGGGGCTGCCGATCGCGCTCAGGCCCGACCTGAGCCTCGAACCGCAGGCCCAGCTGATCTACCAGAACACGCGGATCGACGCGGTGCGCGATTCGGCCTCGGAGGTCTCGTTCGCGCCCCGGAACGCGCTGATCGGACGGGTCGGGGCGCGTCTGCAGGGCGAGTACCAGGCGGGCGGCGCCACCTGGAAACCCTATCTGCGCGCCGACCTGCTGCATACGCTGGGCGGCAACGACAGCGTCAGCTTCGGCGGCGGCACCACCAGCAAGTCGGCCATGGGCGGCACGCAGGCGCGCCTGGGACTGGGCATGTCGGTCAAGGCCAGCGAGCGCGTCAGCGTCTATGCGTCGACGGGCTATGGCTTCAATCTGGGCGGCGAGCGGCGCGAGATGGTGCAGGGCAATGTGGGAGTGCAGATCCGCTGGTAGGCGCGGTCCGGCCGCGGGGAAGGGGTGGCGCCGACCATCGTCGGCCCGCCTCGGCCGGGCGGCGCGGCATGCTTGCGCCGGGGTACCTTCTTGGATAATATTGACAATCATTTTTATTTGACCGTCAAGACGTTCACTTGCAGGCCGGGTTTGGGCGGACTGAATCGTGACTGCCGCCAATCTTCCGACCTCGACCCTCAAGACCCTCTACGCCGAGCATCATGGCTGGCTGCGGTCCTGGCTGCGCCGCAAACTGGGCTGCCCCGAACAGGCGGCGGACCTGGCCCAGGACACCTTCCTGCGCGTCCTCACATCCAAAGCCTCGCTGGTCGAACTGGCCGAGCCGCGCGCCTACCTGACCACCACGGCGTCGCGGCTGGTGCTGGACCGCGCGCGGCGGGAACGGGTCGAGCGGGCCTACCTCGAAGCCATGTCGCTGGCCGCGGCCGCGCTGCCGCGCTGGGCGCCGTCGCCCGAGGCCGTGATGAGCGCGGTGCAGGCGGTGGAACAGCTCGCCGCTGCGCTGTCCACGCTGGCGCCCAAGGGGCGCGAGGCCTTTCTGCTGCACTACCTGGAAGACGAAAGCCAGCCGGCCGTGGCGCAACGGCTGGGCATTTCCGTGCGGATGGTGCAGAAGTACCTGGCGCAGGGCCTGCTGCGCTGCCATCAAGTCGTCGCGCCGTGAGCGCCGGCCGCGCGGCCTGTCCCGCGGAGGGCGCGGCGGCATGAGCGCGCGCTCCGCCATTCCCGATGCCATCGCCGAAGAGGCCGCCCTGTGGGTGGTGCGCCTGAGCGCGGGCGACGCCGCCGAGCGCGCCGCGGCGCAGGCCGGACTGGACGCCTGGATGCGGCAGAGTCCCGCCCACGAGGCGGCGGTGAGCCATCTGCGGCAGGTGGTCGATTCCATGCAGGGGCTGCGCGGCGAGGACGCGGCGGCGGCCGGCGCGGCGCGGGCGGGGTTCGAGGCGGCGTTCGTCCATGCCGGCAGGAAGCGCGCCAGGCGCCTGCTGCTGTCGGTCGGGGCCTTCCTGCTGGCCGCCACGGTCGCCTGGACCGCGCTGCAAGGCGATTCGCTGCCGTACCTGATGGCCGATGCCCGTTCCGCGACCGGCGAATGGCGTTCCCAGCTGCTCGAGGACGGCACGCAGGTGACCCTGGCGAGCAACAGCGCTATCAACTTGCGCTTCGACACGCGGCGCCGGGAATTGGAGCTGGTGCGGGGCGAAGTCCTGGTGAACGTGGCCAAGGACGCCTCGCGTCCGTTCGTCGTCTCCACGCCGGAGGCCCGCCTGACCGCGCTGGGCACGCGCTATGTGGTCGAGCGGCGCGAGGGCGTGACGATCCTGACGGTCATCGAATCCCGCGTGCGCGTGGAGACGGCGGGCGGCGGGGAGGGCGCCCGCGCGGCGGCCCCGGGCGGCGCGGCGGCCACCCCGGCGCTGGTGGTCGAGGCGGGTCAGCGGGTGGTGATCGCGCGATCCGGCGCCGGCAAGGTCGAGACCATCGATCCGCGCGAGATCGCCGATGCCTGGAAGCATCACCATCTGGTGGTGCGGGACCGGCCCCTGACCGACGTGCTCGATGAGCTCGGCCGCTACCGGCCGGGCCGGATCTTCTACGACCGCGCGGCGCTGGCGGGCGTGCGGATGGTGGTGGTGCTGCCGCTGGACGACACCGACCGGGCGTTGCGGCTGTTGCAGGAGAGCGTGCCCGGGCTGACGCTGACGTCCCTGACCCCGTACCTGGTCTGGGTCGGCCGCGGCGCGCCCGTCGCGGCGCGCTAGCCCCGGAGAAATATTTTTCGCACGCGGTTCGTGTTTTGCAATCTGGCGCGTCATGTCCTGTGAAGACGACGGCCAGGGGCGTCTTCTCCGCTCTCGACCGCCCCGGGCGTTCCACCCAAGGACACGAAATCATGCACAAGCCGTACCCGGCGGGCTCACGCCACCGCTTCCTTTTCCCATCGCCTCGCCACGCCGGCGCGGCCTGGGGGCTACGGCTGGCGTTGGCCGGCCTGGCCTGCGCGTCGATCGCGCCGGCCCAGGCGCAGCAGCAGTCGCGCCAGCAGTACGACATTCCCGCCGGGCCGCTGATGGACGCGCTGAGCCGCTACGCCCAGGAGTCCGGCGTCGTGCTGTCGCTGATGGCGGACCAGGTCGCCAACCTGCAGAGCCGCGGGCTGCACGGCAGCTACGGCGTGGACGAGGGCTTCGCGGCGCTGCTCAGCGGCACCGGCCTGGATGCCCGGCGCGGCGAGTCCGGCTATACCTTGGTCGTCCGGCCGGCGCTGAAAGGGGCGACCGAACTGCCCGCCGTGACCGTGACAGGCAGCCAGCTGGAAGGCGGCGCGGACCAGGCCTATCGCGCCAGCAGCGCCAGCGTCGGGGTGCTGGGGCAGCGGTCCCTGAAGGACACGCCGTACAGCATCGACGTGATCACGCGGGATCTGCTGGACAATCGCCAGGCGACTTCGCTGACGGACGCGCTCAAGGGCGATGCCTCGGTGTCGATGCTGGCCAACGACATCAGCGGCCTGGCCTCGCAGGTGTCGGTGCGCGGCATCGGGCTGGACCTGGTCAACGGCCGCAAGATCGACGGCCTGAACGTCTTCAGCTGGAGCAGCGAGCTGCCGCTGGAACACTTCGAGAGCGTGCAGATCCTGAAAGGCGCGACCGGCTTTCTCTACGGCTTTGCGCAACCCGGCGGCGTGGTCAATTACGTCAGTAAGCGGCCGACCGCCGAGACCCGCCTGGCCCTGACGACCCAGGTCACCGATAGCGGAACCGTGCTGCTGCACGGCGACGCCGGCGGCCGGTTCGGCGGCGAGGACCGCTTTGGCTACCGCGTCAACCTGGTGGACGAGCAGGGCGACACGTATGTGGACGGCGGCAGCATTCGCCGTCGTTCGGGCTCGGTCGCGCTGGACTGGCGCATCACCCCGGACCTGGTCTGGAGCGTCGACGCGCTCAAGCAGGACCGCAAGGTCAAGGGCTCCGCCGGCTGGGGCCTGTATCCGAACGCGAGCGGCCAGACGGGCGACTATGCGCCGGCGGCCGTGCTGGACCCCATCAAGGGCAACAAGCCGATCTATTCGCCGTTCACCGGCTACGAAACCAAAAGCGACACCATCGGCACCGACCTGGCCTGGCACGTTGCGCCCAAGTGGGACGTCAAGCTGGCCTACCGCCAGTCGAAGATGGACCGGATCTACGAGAACGGCGCGCTCTACGCCAACGCGCAGGGCGACTACACCGAGGAAATGTACGCCGGCACCGACCGCTACAAGACCGCCGAAAGCCAGGCCCTGGTCACGGGGGGCTTCGCCACCGGGCCGATCGAGCACGAGATCGCGCTGGGGGCCAGCTATGGCAAGACCCGGGGCTACACCTCCAGCGTGTCCGGCTATGAAGTGCTGGGCTCGGGCAATATCTACCATCCGCCCCGGTTCGCCAATCCGCACCTGCATGCCGCGCCCGTCGACACGCAGACCAGCGAGGTCACGCAGCGCTCGGTGTTCGCGTCGGACACGCTGCACCTGGGGCAGGACTGGGACCTCATCGCCGGCCTGCGACGCAGCAACATCAAGGACCGCTACGCCGGCTACGACAGTTCGGCGCTGTCGCCGACCTATGCGCTGGTGTTCCGCCCGCTGTCCCAGCTGTCCCTGTATGGCAGCTATATCGAATCGCTGGAGCAGGGCGCCATCGCACCGATTTCCGCCGCCAACGCCTACCAGTCGTTCCCGCCGCTCAAGAGCCGCCAGGTCGAGGTCGGCGCCAAGCTCGATGGAGAGGACTGGAGCGCCACCGCGGCGCTGTTCCAGATCAAGCGCGGGCTGACCTACACCGATGCCAACAACGTCTTCACCCAGGACGGGCGCTCGCGCTATGACGGCCTGGAACTGTCGGGCAAGGCGCGCCTGAGCCGGCAGTGGGTGGTCAACGCCAGCGCCTTGTTCCTGCGCAGCAAGGTGACGCAGGGCGTGGCCGATCTGATTGGCAACCGCATCGACGGCGTGCCGCGCCAGCAGTTCGCGGCCTACGCCGAATACACGATTCCCGAGACGCAATGGACCTTGACGGCCGGCGGCCAGTACTACGGCTCGCGTTTCGTCGATGCCGGCAACACCGTGTCGCTGCCGTCCTACACGCTGTTCGATGCCGGCGTGCGCTACGTCACGCGGCTGGGCGCCACCCGCGTCACCGTGCGCCTGAACGTCGACAACCTGGCGAACAAGGCCTATTGGATGACGAGCGCGGGCACCTTGCTGCAGGGCATGCCGCGCGTGGCCAAGCTGTCGGCGCAATTCGAGTATTGAGTGCGCGGGCGGGCGGAGCTCGGCTATCATGGGCGGCGCCGCGGGCAGGGCCCGCGGTTCCCGCCAGGAGATGACGATGTTCCCCACGGAAGTCCTGATTGCCTACCTGTTCGCCTGCGGCATCATCGTGGTGTCGCCCGGACCTGACAACATCCTGGCATTGAGCCGCGGACTGAGCCAAGGCGGCGTGGCGGCGGCGGTGTCGTCATTGGGCGCCGCGGGCGGCATCATGGTGCACACGCTGGCCGCGACCTTCGGCCTGTCCCTGCTGATGCAGACCTCCGACATGCTGTTCTGGAGCATCAAGCTGGCCGGCGCCGCCTATCTCATCTACCTGGGCGTGAAGGCGCTGCGCGCCCGGGATCTCGTCACGATCCGCAAGTCCGACCATCTGCCGTTGCGCAAGGTCCTGGCGGTCGGTTTCCTTTCCAATGTCCTCAATCCCAAGCCCGGCCTGTTCGTGCTGGCGTTCCTGCCGCAGTTCGTCGACAGCGCGCGCGGCCCGGTCCAGGTCCAGATGCTGGTCTATGGCGGCATCTTCGCCGTCCTGACGCTGATGGTGTTTTCGCTGGTCGGCGCCTTCGCGGCCAGGCTGTCGGGCTGGCTGGTGTCCCGTCCCGCCGTCGCCGCGCGGCTCAACACCGGCGCCGGGCTGACGCTGATCGGCGCCGGGGTGCTGGTGCTGACGCTGCGTTCCGGCTCCCAGCGCTGATGTGACTTGGTCAATGATGATGAGGCGAGGAGGGCGGTATGGGTGAGGGCGTGGTTGGCAAGGTCGCGAAGTGGCTGTTGGCGGCGGTCTGTTGTCTGGGGTTCGGCCTGTCGGCCGCGTTGGCCGGCCCCATCGTTTCCACCCAGGATGGAAAAATCGAGGGAATCGGGCGGGGGGACGTCGAGCAGTTCCTGGGCATTCCCTTTGCCGCGCCGCCGGTGGGGCCCTTGCGCTGGGCCGCGCCCGCGCCGGTGACGCCGTGGACGGGCTTGCGGCCCGCGACGGAGTACGCCAGCAAGTGCGTCCAGAATGGCTGGGTTGCGCCCATCCGCCAATACCGCAACGAGGACTGCCTCTATCTGAATGTCTATCGCCCGGCGGCGCCGGCCGCGCAAGCGCGTCCGGTCCTGGTCTGGTTCCATGGCGGCGCCGCGGTGGCGGGATCTTCGCAGGATGTCGACGGCTCGGTCTTCGCCGCCAAGACGGGCCAGGTGGTCATCAGCGTCAACTACCGCCTGGGCGCGTTCGGCATGGCGTCGTTCGCGCAATCCGGCAGCAATTTCTGGCTGCGCGACCAGCAGGCGGCGCTGCGCTGGGTCAAGGCGAACGCCAAGGCGTTCGGCGGCGATCCCGGCCAGGTGACGATCATGGGCCAGTCGGCCGGCGCCTATTCGGTCACGGCGCACCTGGTGTCACCGGCCAGCGCCGGACTGTTCCAGCGCGCCATTGCGATGAGCC
Source organism: Achromobacter sp. 2789STDY5608621 (assembly GCF_001299375.1). NCBI lineage: Bacteria > Pseudomonadati > Pseudomonadota > Betaproteobacteria > Burkholderiales > Alcaligenaceae > Achromobacter > Achromobacter sp. 2789STDY5608621. The sequence goes on from NZ_CYTU01000016.1 coordinate 72,607, forward strand.
TGCCGGTCGGCCCCATCCATGATTCCATCACGGCCGAACAGGAGCGCCGCAGCGGGCCGACCGCGACGATGGTCGAGAAAGCTGGCTGCGCCAACGCCCCGGACGCGCTGGCCTGCCTGCGCGCCAAATCCACCGAGGCGATCTTCGAGGCCGGCGGCGGCGAGGCGACGCGCGCGGCCGGCTGGCGAATGGTCATCGACGGCGACAGCATCCCGGACAATCAGATGGAACGGTTTGCGCGCGGCGAATTCCACCGGGTTCCGATCCTGGTGGGCTTCGCCCGCGAAGAGAATGGCTTTTTCCTGCAGGCGCGCCGCGCCGCCGGCCAGCCCCCGCTGAGCGCGGCCGCCCTGGCCAAGCAGATCGCCGCGCTGCCCGACAGCGCGCGGGTCGAGGCGCGCTACACCATCCCGGCCTATGGCTCGCCGACGCGGGCGGCCATCGCGCTGGCCAGCGACCGCTGGGGATGTCAGGTGCAGCAGTGGGCCAGGGTGGTGGCGGCGTCGACGCCGGTCTATCTGTACGAGTTCGCCGATCCGCGGGCGCCGACGACGATCTTCCATGTCGACGAGCCCAAGGACGGGCCGTTCCACAATTCCGACATCCCGTACGTGTTCCAGAGCGGCTATCCGCACGAACAGCAGGCGGATGCGCCGGCCTGGACGCCGGCCCAGAAGGCGTTGTCCGATCGCATGCTCGGGTACTACGCACGCTTCTCGGCGTCCGGCGTGCCGGCGGCGGACTGGCCGACCTCGGGCACGATGATCCTGCATCCCGATGGCGACAGGATCGAGGCCGATCCTGCGTTCCAGCAGCGGCATGCGTGCGGGCTCTGGGAGCGCTGAGGGCCGCGCAAGCGAGGGTAATACCGCGCGCCGGGGCGGGTCCTCGCCAGCCATTCGGCACGCCACTCAATCCCGCCGCGCAAACATATTGGACGCTCCGCATCGCCTGTCCTAGCCTTGGCGCTCATCCACGGCTTTGGAATCCGCATGCTGTCCATCATCCCCACGGAGGTTCATACCGCCGTCCCCGCCCATCTGCGCCTGAATCAGGAAACCGACTGGAGCCGGGCGCGCGGCGGCGGTCCCTTGCACTCCTTTCTTGAGGGGCCGGGCTTTGACCGTCAGGGCCGGTTGTACTGCGTCGACGTATGCCACGGGCGCATTTTCCGCATCGGCCGCGACGGCGCCTGGGAAGTCTTTGCGTCCTATGGCGGGCGTCCCAACGGCCTGCGCATCCACCGCGATGGGCGGGTGTTCGTGGCCGACGCGCTGCACGGCTTGCTGGTGTTCGACCCGGACACGGGTCGGCGCATCGGCGAATTGGCGCAATGGGCGCCGGGCCAGCGGTTCTCCGGCCTGAATGACCTGGCGTTCGCCGACGATGGCACCGTGTTCTTCACCGATCCCGGCCACAGCGCGCTGGAGGATCCGCACGGCCGCGTGTTCGCCTGGCAGGAAGGTGGCGCGGCGGCGCCGGTATTGCAAGGGCTGCCGTTTCCGAATGGCGTGGTGGTGATGCCGGACCAGGCCGCGCTCTGCGTGGCCAGCACGCGGTCGCTGGAAGTCCTGCGCGCGACCCGCCGCGGCGTCCAGGTACGCAATCTTGGCGTCTACGCCCGTTTCAGTGGCGGCCTGGCCGGACCGGATGGGCTGGCCGTGTGCGAGGACGGCGGCCTGGTGGTGGCCCATTCCGGCCTGGGCGTGGTGTGGTGGCTGGATCCGCTGGGCGAAGTGCGCGGGCGCATCGAATCATGCGCCGGCATCCGCAACACCAATCTGGCCTTCGATCCCGACGATCCACACACGCTCTATATCACCGAGAGCGAGACCGGATCGATCCTGCGCGCCCGACTGCCGGTCAAGGGCCGCACGCCGTACTCGCATCGCTGACATCGCGTCGGCGCGCGGGCGCCGGACCAGGACAGGGGCCCGCACCAAAACAATAGAGGAGACCACCATGAAGACCTTGCGCAGCATCCTGGCCGCGACCGCGGCCACCTGCCTGTTTGGCATCAGTCCGTCCGCATCGGCCGCCGATCCGGCCTTTCCTTCCAAGCCCGTGCGTATCATCGTGCCGTTTGGCACGGGCGCGATGGTCGACCTGATTCCCCGCGATCTGGCGACGCAGCTGGCGGCCAAGTGGGGCCAGCCGGTCGTCGTCGAGAACAAGCCGGGCGCGGCCAGCATGATCGGCGCCGAGTACGTGGCCCGTTCGCCGGCGGACGGCTACACGCTGCTGATGGCGACGTCGAGCACGCTGTCCGTGGCGCCTTATCTGTACAAGAAGCTGCGCTTCGATCCGGTCAAGGATCTGGCGCCGGTGACGCTGGTGTCCACGGCGCCCAATATCCTGATGGTGTCGCGCGACCTGCCGGCCCGGTCGGTGGCAGAGCTGGTGGCGCTGGCCAGGTCGCGGCCGGGCGAGTTGTCCTATGCCTCGGCGGGCGTGGGCGGCATCCTGCACCTGCAGGGCGAGCGCTTTCTGGAGACAACGGGCACGCAGATGGTGCACGTGCCCTATCCGGGCTCGCAGCAGGCGGTGGGCGACCTCAGCACGGGGCGGGTGCAGATGATGATAGACATCATGGCGTCGAACATCGGCAATCTCCAGGAAGGTCGCCTGCGGCCGCTGGCCGCCATGACGCGCGAGCGCCTGCCGCAATTCCCGGACTTGCCCACCATCGGCGAAGCGGGCTATCCGGACCTGGCCACCGATCTGTGGTTCGGCCTGGCGGTGCCGGCGGGCACCGACGCGGCCATCGTCGACAAATTGCAACGCGATATCGCCGAGGTGGTGCAATCGCCGCAGATGCGCGAGAAGTACGCGGCGATGGGAATGAACATGGTGGGCAGCACGCCGGCGCAGATGCGTGACCTGGTGCGCACCGACGGCGATCGCTGGCGTCACGTGATCGAGACGGCCGGCATCCGTATCGAGTGAGGCGCGGCGGTCAGCGGCTGCGGGCCGCCTCGGCCAGGCTGGCCAGGAAGTTCTCCAGCAGGGTCGAGGTGGCCTGCTTGCGCCAGCACACGTACATCTCGGCCACCGGCGGGTCCTGCACCGCGAGGGGCCGGTAAACCACGCCATCGAGCCGGTTGCGCGAGGTCAGTTCGGGCACCAGGGCGACCCCCAGGCCGGCGGCCACCAGCGACACCAGCGTGTGGGGCTGGGTGGCGCGTTGCACCACCAGCGGCGTGTGGCCGTCACGGCCGAGCAGTCCTTCGACCATGTCGCGCAGGTAGGGCGAGTTGGCCGGCGTGAAACTGATCAACGGCAGGTCGCGCAGACTGGGCAGGTCGATGGCCGGGCGCGCGGCCAGCGGATGCTGCGCCGGCAGCACCGCCATCAACGGCTCGTCCAGCAGTTTCTGGCTCATCAGGTCGGGATGGCGGGCGTGCGGCCGCATCAAGCCCACGTCCAGCCGGTTCTCCAGCAGGCCGCTGACCTGGTCGTTCGAGATCATTTCATGCAGCGCCAGCTCCACGGCCGGGAACCGCTGCGTGAAAGAGCCGATGGCGGTCGGGATCAGATAGTAGGCGCTGGCCGCGGTGAAACCGACGCGCAGGAAACCGGCGTCGCCACGCTTGGCGGCCGCGACGATGCCCGGCGTTTCGTCCCAGCGCGCCAGCAGCGGCTTGATGTGGGCCAGCAGGACTTCGCCTTCGTGCGTCAGGCGCACATTGCGCTGGTTGCGGCGGAACAGCTGCGTGCCCAGGGTGTCTTCGAGCAGCCGGATCTGTTGCGACAGCGGGGGCTGCGAAATATGCATGCGCGCGGCGGCGCGGCCAAAGTGCAGCTCTTCGGCGACCGCCACGAAGTAGCGCAACTGGCGTAGATCCATCTTCATCGGAGGGCCTTGCAATATGGAAATCGACTCAATCTGAGTTGAATAATATATTGGACGACTAAGTCCGCGCCCTCCAGAATTTCCCTCATGGTAGACACAACGATAACGAGGGAGACATGTCCAGGGTATTGATCACCATGCCTGTGGCGGCGGCCGGTTTGCGGCGCCTGGAGGACGCGGGCCACGAACTGGACCTGGTCGAGCGCCCGGCGCCGGCCGAGTTCCGGGCCAGGCTGGCGCGCGCCGACGCGGTCATCCTGCGTTTCCAGGCCTTGTCGCGCCAGGACATCGAGGCGGCCGGCAAGTTGCGCTTCGTGGCGCGCCATGGCGTGGGCTACGACGCGGTCGATGTCGCCGCCCTGACCGAGCGAGGTATTCCGCTGGCGATCACGCCGGGGGCCAACGCCATCGGCGTGGCCGAGCACGCGCTGGCGCTGTTGCTGGCCGTCGCCCGGCGCGTCATCGGGCACGACGCAGGCGTGCGCGCCGGCCAGTGGCAGGCGGCATTGCGCGGCCCGATGTTCGAGCTGGCGGGCAAGACCGCGCTGATCGTGGGCGCCGGCCGCATCGGCCGCGCCACCGCGCAGCGGCTGCGGGCCTTCGACATGCGGGTGCTCACCTATGACCCGTTTCTGCCCGCCGATGCGGCATTGCCCCAGGGGATCGAGATCCGCACGGACCTGGCGGCCGCCCTGGCCGAGGCCGACGTGGTGAGCCTGCACCTGCCGTTGACGGACGCCACCCGGGGCCTGATCGATCCGCTGGCGCTCAAGCGCGGCGCCATCGTGGTCAATACCGCCCGCGGCGGCCTGCTGGATCCGGCGCGCCTGTTGGCGGCGCTGGAAAGCGGCCACCTCACGGGCGCCGGCCTGGATGTGTTCGATCCGGAACCGCCCGGCGCCGCCGATGCGTTGCTGCGCCGCCCGGAGGTGGTGCTGTCGCCGCATGCCGCGTCGCTGACCGACGCATCGATCGAGCGCATGGCCACGGAGTGCGCCACCAACATCATTGATTTCTTCGAAGGCCGTCCCCCACGGGACAGCATCGTCAACCTAGCCGGCATCGCCCTCTGAGGCGCTGGCGCGACCAGAGGGGCCGACCAAGAGCGGCCCCCGGAATCCAGGAGACTTACCCATGCGTATCATGATCCAGGCCGCCCGCGCGGCCAGCGCGCTGTTGTTGGCGGCGGCGCTGGCCCCCGCCGCCGGCGCCGCCTATCCCGAACAACCCATCAAGCTTGTCATGCCGTATCCGGCCGGGGGCATGACCGACGTGTCGGGTCGGACGGTGATGGCCGAGCTGGCGCGCAAGCTCGAGGGCAACATCGTGGTGGAGAACAAGCCGGGCGCCGCCTCGACCGTGGCCAGCAACTGGATGACCCAGCAAAAGCCCGATGGCTACACCTTGTATGCCGCGCCGGTGTCGCTGGTGCTCAACCCGCTGATCCAGGGCAAGGTGGGCTACCGGCCCTACGACAGCTTCGAGCCGATCTCGATGATGATCGAGTCGCCCTTCGTGCTGCAGGTCAACAAGGACCTGCCGGTCAAGAGCGTGGAGGAGCTGATCGCCCTGATCCGGCAACGGCCGGACCGCTATGCCATCGGTACGTCGGGCGTGGGGTCGATCAACCACCTTGCGGCCGAGTATTTCATGAGCCGCTTCGGGCTGAAGATGACGGTGGTGCACTACAAGGGCGGCGGCCCGGCCTCGCAGGACCTGGTGGGCAATCAGATCCAGATGATGTTCTCGGCGGCCAACGAGGCCGCGCCGCTGGTGCAGGGCGGACGCACCCGGGCGCTGGCCGTGACCACGGCGCAGCGCCTGCAATTGCTGCCGCAGGTGCCGACCATGAACGAGGCGGCCGGGCTGACGGATTTCGAAGCGGTCTTCTGGCTGGCGCTGATGGCGCCCAAGGGCCTGCCGCCCGACATCGCGCAGCGCCTGAGCGCGGCCATGCGCGCCCTGGGCGACGATGCGCCGTTGGCCGCGCGCCTGCAGGAACTGGGCGTCAGCCTGCACGTGTCGGACGGCGCGGCAGTGGTGCGGCGCATGCGCGAGGATGAAGCCAAGTGGGGCGCGCTGATCCAGCGCATGGACCTCAAGCCCGAGAACTGAGGCGGGGAGCGCGACGATGACGGGATTGAAGCGGCTGCTGTCGGTGGCCGACGTGGAGCGCGCCGCGGGGCGGCGCTTGCCACGCAGCGTCTATGAGTTCGTGCGCGGCGGCACCGAGGACGAAGCCACACTGGCCGAGAACCGGCGTGCCTTTGCCGACTATCGGCTGCTGCCGCGCGGACTCAACGACGTGGCCGGGCGCGACTTGCGCACGGCCCTGTTCGGCATCACCCATGCGATGCCGGTGGGCATCGCGCCGACCGGCCTGGCGGGCATGGTGCGCCACGAGTGCGACCTGGCGCTGGCGCGCGGCGCGCGCCAGGCGCAGGTGCCGTTCATCCTGAGCGGCTCCTCCAATGTGCCGTTGGAACGGGTCCTGCGCGAGTCGCCGGATACCTGGTACCAGGCCTATTTCCCGGGAGACCGGGATCGTATCGCGCGGATCCTGGCGCGGCTCGAGGCGGCCGGGGTCGGCACCCTGGTGGTCACCGCCGACACCTGCGTCGCGGCCAATCGCGAGAACAACGCGCGGCGCGATTTCACCATTCCGTTCCGCTTGACGCCGCGGCTGGTGGGGGAGGGGATGGCACGGCCGCGCTGGACCGTCGGCGTGCTGCTGCGCACCTTGCTGGCCGGCGGCGTGCCGCGATTTGCCAATCTGTATGAAGAAATCGGCCCCCCGGTCACGCGCGAGCCGGCGCATGGCTTTCGCACGGGCCGCGATCGGCTGGACTGGGATGACATGGCCTGGCTGCGCGAACGCTGGCGCGGCCGCCTGGTCATCAAAGGCCTGATGCACCCGGATGACGCGCGCCGAGCCGCCGCATTGGGGGCCGACGGCATCATCGTGTCCAACCACGGCGGGCGCCAGCTGGATGGCGCCGCCTCGTCATTGCAGGCGCTGGCCGCCATCGCGCCGGGGCTGCCGCCGGACGTGGCGCTGATGGTCGACAGCGGCTTCCGGCGGGGCACCGACATCATCAAGGCGCTGGCGCTGGGCGCCCGCTTCGTCTTCGTCGGCCGTCCCACGTTGTTCGGGGCGGCGCTGGCGGGGGAGGCTGGCGTGCGCCATGTGCTGGAGATCCTGCGCAGCGAGCTGGACCGCGACCTGGCGCTGTTGGGCTGCCGCGCCGTCGGCGATCTGGGGCCCGGCCTGCTGGCAGGCGCCGCATTTCAAGGCCAGGCCTAGTGAAAACCCTTATTTGCATACGTATGCATGGAACAAAAAGTGTCGCCACGACTTTCTTCTTTTTCTCCTTTTTCCAGGACCTGAATACATGATTCGCTATCTCAAGCGCGGCCGCAGCGCCGCGGTCAAGACCGACGCCGACGCCAAGGTGCGCGCCACTGTCGAGGACATCATCCGCGACATCGAAACCCGCGGCGACGACGCCGTGCGCGACTACAGCCGCAAATTCGACAACTGGGATCCGGCCGATTTCCGCCTGTCCCGCGCCGAGATCGAAGCCGCGCGCAAGCAACTGTCGGATCGCGAGATCGAAGACATCGCCTTTGCCCAGACGCAGGTGCGCCATTTCGCCCAGATCCAGCGCGACTCGATGCGCGAGGTGGAGGTGGAAACGTATCCGGGCGTGGTGCTGGGCCATCGCCATGTGCCGATGAATGCCGTCGGCTGCTATATCCCCGGCGGCAAGTATCCCTTGCTGGCTTCGGCGCACATGAGCGTGCTGACCGCCAAGGTGGCCGGCGTCAAGCGCATCGTGTCGACCGCGCCGCCTTACCAGGGCAAGCCGCACCCGGCCATCGTCACCGCCATGGACATGGCCGGCGCCGACGAAATCCTGGTGCTCGGCGGCGTCCAGGCCGTGGTGGCGATGGCGGTGGGCACGGCCAGCGTCGATCCGGTCGACATGCTGGTGGGGCCGGGCAACATGTTCGTGGCCGAGGCCAAACGGCAACTCTACGGTCGCGTCGGCATCGACCTGTTTGCCGGCCCGACCGAAACGCTGATCATTGCCGACGACAGCGTCGACGGCGAATTGTGCGCAGTGGACCTGCTGGGCCAGGCCGAACATGGCCCCACGTCGCCGGCGGTGCTGCTGACCACCAGCGAAACGTTGGCCCGCGACACGCTGGTCGAGATCGAGCGGCAATTGAACCTGCTGCCCACCGCGGGTATCGCGGCGCAGGCCTGGGCCGATTGCGGCGAGGTCATCGTCTGCGACAGCGAGGCGGAAATGCTGGCCGTGGCCGACGAACTGGCGTTCGAGCATGTGCAGGTCATGACGCGCGATCCGGACTACTTCCTGAAGAACCTGAGCAATTTCGGCGCGTTGTTCCTGGGCCCGCGCACCAACGTCAGCTTCGGCGACAAGGTCATTGGCACCAATCACACGCTGCCCACCAACCGCGCGGCGCGCTATACGGGCGGGCTGTGGGTCGGCAAGTTCCTCAAGACCTGCACCTACCAGCGCGTGCTGACCGACGCCGCCAGCGCGACCATGGGCGAATACTGCTCGCGCCTGTGCCACATGGAGAACTTCGCCGGTCATGGCGAGCAGGCCAACATCCGCGTGCGCCGCTACGGCAACCGGCCGGATCTGCCCTGGTACCAGCCCGTGGAGGCCCAGGCATGATCGCCTTGCCCCAGGGACCGGACTTCGGCTTGCACGGCCGGCGCGCGCTGGTCACGGGCGGCAGCGGCGGCATCGGCCTGGCCGCGGCCGCGGCGCTGGGCCGGGCCGGCGCGCACGTGACGGTGGCGGCCCGCCGCGAGGCGGAGCTGGCGAACGTCTGCGCGGCCCTGCGCGCCGAGGACATCGGCTGCGACGCCCTGGTGCTCGACGTCACCGATGCGCCGGCGGTCGATGCGGCGCTGGGGCAGGGCGAGGTGTTCGACATCCTGGTCAACAATGCCGGCATGAACCGCCCGTTGCCGCTGGTGGAGCAGCCGGACGCCGATATCGATGCCGTGCTGGACCTGAACGTCAAGGCGGCGTTCTACGTCAGCCGGGCCGTGGCGCGGCGCCTGCGGTCCGCGGGCCGGCCGGGCTCGCTCATCAATGTGTCTTCGCAGATGGGGCATGTGGGCAGCCCGCGACGCACGCTGTACTGCGCCAGCAAGCACGCGCTGGAAGGCTTCACCCGCGCCCTGGCGTGGGAACTCGGGCCGGACGGCATCCGCGTCAACACCCTGTGCCCAACCTTCATCGAGACGCCCATGACAGCGGGCATGCTGGCCGAACCCGGCTTTCGCGACTGGGTCTGCGCCCGCAATGCGCTGGGCCGCGTGGGCCAGTTGCACGAGGTCATGGGCGCGGTGGTGTTCCTGGCCAGCGATGCCGCCAGCCTGGTCACGGGCAGCGCGCTGATGCTGGACGCGGGCTGGACGGCCGCATGAGAACCGCCCCCCGCGCCCAGGACGTGGCCGATCTGGCCGAGGTGTCGCAGTCGGCGGTCAGCCGCACGTTCACCCCCGGCGCCAGCGTGTCGGAGGAAACGCGGCGCAAGGTGCTGGCGGCCGCGCAGCGGCTGGGCTACCGCCCCAATGCCCTGGCGCGCAGCCTGATCACGCGCCGCAGCCGCATCGTGGCGCTGGTGATGAGCTACCTCGAGAACCAGTTCTACCCGCTGGTGATGGAACGGCTGTCGCAGCGCCTGCAGCGCGAGGGGTACCACGTGCTGATGTTCATCGCCGAGGTGGGCGAGGCCGCCGACGGCGTGTTGGCGGAGATCCTGGAATACCAGGTCGACGGCATCGTGATGGCCTCGGCCATGCTGTCCCCCACGCTGGCGCGCAGTTGCGCCGAAGTCGGCGTGCCGGTGCTGCAGTTCAACCGGGTGTCGGCGCTGGGCGGCCTGGCGCGCCATGCCAGCAGCTCGGTCACGTCGGACAACTATGCCGGCGGCCAGGCGGTGGCGCGGCTGCTGGCGGGACGCGGCTACCGGCGTTTCGGCTTCCTGGCGGGGCTGGAGGATTCCTCCACCAGCCTGGAGCGCGAGCGCGGCTTTCGCGACGCGCTGGAGGCCGAGGGCCATGCGCTGCACGCCCGCGCCGTCGGGCATTACGACTTCGAGCGCGCCAAGCAGGCGGTGCGCGCGATGTTCGCGCAGGACCCGCCGGACGCCTTGTTCGCCGCCAACGACCACATGGCGATCGCGAGCCTGGACGTGCTGCGCCAGGAACTCGGCCTGCGCGTGCCCCGCGACATCGCCGTCGTGGGTTTCGACGACGTGCCGCAGGCGGCCTGGGGCGCCTACGACCTGACCACCGTGCGCCAAGGCGTCGACCCCATGGTCGAGGCCACGGTGACGCTGCTACGCGAGCAGATGCATGCCGAACTGCGACCGCGCGACGTCGTCGTGCCGGTCGAACTGGTCGAACGGGGCACCGTGCGGCCGGCAACATGATGATTCAAGAGCGGCGCAAGCCGCCCCTAACAGGAGACTATCCATGCGCAGTACTACCTTGTTTCGCACCCTGGCGACCGCCTGGGCGCTGGCCTGCGCCGCGCTGCCGGCCCATGCCCAGGGCGGGGCGGCCTGGCCGGCCAAGCCCATTCGCTACATCGTGCCGTTCTCGCCCGGCGGCGTGTCCGACGGCGTGGCCCGCCTGATGGCCGAACAGTTGAGCACGCGCCTGGGCCAGCCCGTCATCGTCGAGAACAAGCCGGGCGTGTCCGGCGTGGTCGGCACGCAGCTGGTCGCGCGGTCGGAGCCCGACGGTTACACCGTGGTCGGCGGCACCATCACCACGCACGCGGTCAACCCATTCTTCATCAAGTCGCTGGGTTACGACCCGGTCAAGGATTTCGCGCCGGTGGCGTTGGTGGGCATGGTCAGCAACGCGCTGGTGGTCCGCGCCGACAGTCCGTTCAATTCCGTGCAGCAGGTCATCGATGCCGCCCGCGCGCAACCGGACGGGCTGACCTACGGCACCGCCGGCGCCGGCACCTCGCAGCACTTGTCGGGCCAGCTGTTCCAGTCGATCTCGGGCACCCGGCTGCGCCAGATCATCTACAAGGGCGGCTCGCAGTCGATGGTGGACCTGATCGGCGGCCAGATCGACATGGTGTTTGAAACGGTGGCGGCGGCCCGGCCCATGATCGATTCGAAGCGCGTGAAGGTGCTGGGCGTGACCGCTGCCGCGCCGCTGGCCGATCTGCCGGGCGCAAAGCCGCTGGCCGAGCTGGGCCTGCCGGGCTTCGAGATGCAATCGTGGCAAGGCATTTTCGCGCCGGCGGGCACGCCCGCTCCCATTGTCGAACGACTGGCGCGCGAGATCGGCGCCGCCCTGCAGAGCCCGGACGTGCGGGCCAAACTGTTGACGCTGGGCGTGGCGCCCGACGGCCGCGGCCCGGCGCCATTCGCGCAGTTCCAGCGCAGCGAAATCGACAAATGGGGCAAGGTCATCAAAGACGCCGGCATCCAGGCCGACTGACACGCATTCCTCGACACCCACAGAGAAGACAACCCATGAATGAACCCTGCTATCCCCTCAATGGCGACCTGCCCGCGATGCTGCGCGGCGGCGGTCCAGTGCGCGGCCTGTTCAACGGCCTGCCGAGCCCGGCCGTGGTCGAAATGTGCGCCTACGCTGGTTTCGACTTCATCATCCTGGACAACGAGCACGGCAGCGCCGACCTCGACACCACCGAACACATGTTGCGCGCCGCCCGCGCCGCCGGCATCGCCCCCGTGGTGCGCTGCTTCGAGCACGATCTGCCGCGCATCCTGGACATGGGCGCCAGCGCCGTGCAGGTGCCGATGGTGGAAAGCGCCGCCCAGGCGCGACGCCTGGCCGACCAGATGCGTTATCCGCCGCTGGGCCGGCGCGGCAGCGCCTTCAGCACCCGCGCGGCTGGCTATGGCGCATTCGGCGGGGCAGGGCATACGCAACGCAGCAATGACGGCGTGGCGCTGATCGCGATGGTCGAGACGCCGCAAGCCATTGCCGCGGCCGGCGAGATCGCCGCCGTCGACGGCGTGGACGCGGTGTTCATCGGCCCCAATGACCTGGCGCACGCGATGGGCTACGGCAGCGACTGGAATGCCGCGCCGGTGCAGCAGGCCATCGAGCAGGGCCTCGGGGCCATCGTGGCGGCGGGCAAGTGCGCCGGCATCGTGGCGCTGACGCCGGCCGACGAAGAGAAGTACGGCGCCTGGGGCGCGCGCTACTTCGCCAACGTGTCCACCAGCATCATCACCCGCGCGCTGGCCCAGGCCGCGGCGGCGGGGAGGGATGCGCGCCTGCGTTACTGAGCAGCCTCCAGACCGGGCCGACCGCGAGGGTGGCCCGGTTATCATCGCCTGCTCATGCATTCGAATGCACAAAATAACGGCGACCACGATCCGGTACGCCGCGAGAGGAGACAAGCATGAAAAGAAGACAGTTCCTGGTGGCCGCGGCTGCCTGCTCCGGGTGGAGCGCCATGCCGGCCTGGTCGCAGGCCGGCCCGGACCTGAAGCCGGGCAGGCCCTATGCCGGCACGCGACTGGCGATCATGCTGCCGCCGTCGTCGCAGTTCCGGGCACAGGAGAAGCGCCTGGACGAGTTCGAGGCGGCCACGGGCATCAAGGTGGCCTACCAGTACGTGCCTTATGGCCAGTTGCTGGAGAAGCTGACGACGGAAGCGGTCGGCGGCGGCAGCGCTTATGACCTGATGGCCTACCAGGACAGCTGGCTGGCGTCGCTGTCGGGGTACCTCAGCCCGCTGGACGCGCGGCTGGCCGATGGCGTGGTGGATCTGGGGCGCTATCCCGAGGTCTATCGCAAGGCCTGCCAGTATGGCGGCGCCACCTATGGCTTGCCGGTGCGGGCCCATCCCCAATTGCTGTTCTACCGGCGTGACCTGTACGAGCAGGCCGGCGTCGAGCCGCCGCGCACCTGGGACCAGATGCTGACCGCGGCGACCGCGGTGCAGGCCGCCAGCGGCGTGCCTGGCGTGGTGATGGACTACGTCAAGGGCAGCGGCTTCCAGAACCTGTGGATCTGGCTGAATTGCCTGTGGGGCCACGGCGCCGAGGTGCTGGATGCCGACGGCAGGCCGTCCTTTCAGCTGCCGGCCGGCGTGCAGGCCACCCAGGCCTATGTCGACGTGCTGCTCAAGCACCGGATCGCCAATCCCGGTTCCAGCCAGTTCAATGAGTACGACATGGTCAACGCCATGGCGCAGGGCAACGGCGCGACCATGATGGTGTGGTGGTGGACCTATTCCGTGCTGACAGGGGAGCGTTCGCGGTTGAAGCCCGGCCAGGTCGGCTTCGCGCCCATGCTGCGCGTGGGCTCGCCGCAGTCGCCGACCGTGGCGATCGTCATGCCTTTCGGCATTGCCAGGCAGTCGCGCCAGCAGGACGCGGCCTGGGAATTCCTGAAGTGGGTGTCCAACCCGGCGCTGGAAAAGGCCATCGTCTGCGACAAGCGCGACCCGCAGAGCGCGGATATCGTCGCCACGCACACGGCGACCTATCTGGACGACGAGGTCAACCAGGTCAACCACGGCCTGCATCGCGCCGCGCTGGCCAGCCTGCAGGGCGCCCGCACCGTGCCGCAGCTGGCCAACTGGCCGCAGATCGCCACTGCGCTGGAGGCCGCCGTGTCCGAAATCGTCTCCAGCGGCAAGCCGGTGCAGGCGGCGCTGGACGACGCGGCCGCCCAGGTGGCCCGCATGAATCGCCGCGCCGGCGCACGCGGGCGAGGGTAGGGCCATGAAAGACCGTACCTTGAAATACGCCTTGCTGGCGCCTGCCCTGGCCATCTGCGCGGCGACCCTGTTGTATCCGCTTTGCCAGTCGCTCTGGTACTCGCTGCACGACTGGAACCTGGGCCGTTCGGCTACGCCCGAGGGCTATGTGGGCTGGCTGAACTATGCCGACTTGCTCTGGCATGATCCGGTCTTCCTGGACAGCGCCTGGGTCACACTGGTGTTCACCGTGCCGTCGGTGGTCCTGACCATGGCGGTGGCGCTGGGCCTGGCCGTGTTGCTGGCCGGCGACGGCCGGTTGCAGGTCAATGCCCGCACGCTGCTGGTGATTCCGTTCGCGATGTCGCCCGCGCTGATCGGCATCTCCTGGCGTTTCATGCTGAATCCGGAATTCGGCGCGGTCGACGCGCTGCTCAAGGCGGTGATGCCGGGATGGAGCGGAGCGCCCGTGCTGGCGGATCCGGTGCTGGCCATGGCGGCCCTGATCCTGGTCGATGTGTGGCATTGGGCGCCTTATTTCATGTTGACCTTCATCGGCGCGCTGGCCGCGTTGCCGCAGGACACGCTGGACGCCGCCCAGGTCGACGGCGCCGGACGCGGCCGCATCTTCTTCGAAATCGTGCTGCCGCAACTGCGGCCGGTGCTGACCATCGCCATCCTGCTCAAGACCATCTTTTCGCTCAAGGCGCTGGACCAGGTCGTGACGATGACGGCGGGCGGCCCCGGGGCGGCCACCGACACGTTGCCCCACGCCATCTACAGCACCGCCTTCCGCTTCTACGACATCGGCTATGCCGCGGCCATGGCCTGGCTGCTGGCCATCGTGATGATGGGCCTGGCGCTGGTCTATTCCCGCTTTGCCATGGGACGCCCATCATGACCCAGACTGCCATTCTCAATCCCGCCGCCGCCACGCGCCGCCGCCGCCGCCGGGGCCTGGCGCGCCGACTGGCGATCTGCCTGGTCACGCTGGCCTGGTTCGCGCCCGTGGCCTGGATCGTCGCCACCGCCTTCAAGCCGCGGCTCGACGTCTACAGCCTGGCGCTGTGGTTCCGTCCCACGCTCGACAGCATCGTCGCGGCCTTCGGCTCTCCCTACCTGCTGGGAGAGCGCCTGTTCAACAGCGTGTTCGTCACCGCGGGCACCTTGCTGATGGCGATTCCGGTGGCCACGCTGGCTGCCTATGCATTTTCGCGTTTTCGCTTCCCGGGGGGACAGTTGGGGCCGCTGCTGCTCCTGGCCACGCAATTCCTGCCGCCCGTCATCATCGTGATTCCGTTGTTCGTGGTGTTCCGCAATCTGGGCCTGCTGGATACGCCCTGGGCGCTGATGGTGGCCAATCTGTCATTCGTGGTGCCGTACGCCACCTGGATGATCAAGGCCTTCTTCGACGCCTTGCCGCCGGACATGGAAGAGGCGGCTCAGATCGATGGCGCCTCGCGGTTGCGGGCGCTCTGGGAAGTGGTGGTGCCGGTGGCGCTGCCCGGCATCGCCAGCGCCGCGATCTTTTCGTTCGTGGTGTCGTGGAACGAATTCTTCTATGCGCTGGTGCTGACGCGCGACCAGGCCGTGACGCTGCCGGTGGCGCTGATGAGCGCCCGCACGGAGCAGGGCGACGCCTGGGAAATCATGGCCAGCATGGGGCTTTTCATCATTGCGCCCATGCTGCTGATCTCGCGCTTCGTGCAGCGCTATTTCGTCAAGGGCCTGGTCACAGGCGCGATTCGCTGAGGGAAAAAATGGCTTCCGTAAAACTGATCGATATCGAGAAACGCTGGGGCGGCGTGGTCGGGGTGGCCCGCCAGTCGCTGGAGATCGCCGACGGCGAATTCGTCGTCTTCCTGGGACCGTCCGGATGCGGCAAGACCACCACCATGCGCATGGTGGCGGGGCTGGAGGCGCCCAGCGCGGGCGAGATCTGGATCGGCGGGCAGGACGTCACCGACGCCTTGCCCAAGGACCGCGACGTGGCGATGGTGTTCCAGAACTATGGCCTCTATCCGCACATGACGGTGGGCGAAAACATCGCCTATCCGCTCAAGGTGCGCGGCGTCGCGCCCTCGGAGCGGCGCGAGCGGGCCCGCGCGGTGGCCGAGAAAGTCGAGCTGGCCCACTTGCTGGACCGCCGTCCGCGCGACCTGTCCGGCGGACAGCGCCAGCGCGTGGCCCTGGCCCGCGCCATCGTGCGTCGCCCGCAGGTCTTCTTGATGGACGAACCGCTGTCCAACCTGGACGCCAAGCTGCGCGTCAGCATGCGCGCGGAAATCCGCCGGCTGCAGTGCGAACTGCGGGTGACCACGATCTACGTCACCCACGACCAGATCGAGGCCATGACACTGGCCGATCGAGTGGTGGTCATGCGCGGCGGCCTCATCCAGCAGGTCGGCACGCCCGCGGATGTCTACAACCGGCCCGCCAATCTGTTCGTCGCCGGGTTCGTGGGTTCGCCGTCGATGAACCTGCTGCCGGCGCGGGCGACGGCGGGCGGGCTGGAGGTCGAAGGCTTCCGCCTGGCCGGCTTCGACGCGCCGCCGGACACGGCCCTGGTGCTGGGCGTGCGCCCCGAAGACGTGGCGCTGGCGCCCGCGGGCGGGGGAGACCTGGACGGCGTGGTCTACATGTTCGAATTGACGGGCGATGCGGTGCTGGTCACGCTGGATGTGGGCGGCTCGCGGCTTTGCGTGCGCGGCGACCGCCACCTGCGCTATGCCATCGGCGAGCGTGTCGGGCTGTGCCTGCCGCGCGAGCATTGCCACCTGTTCGACGCCGCCACCGAAGCGCGCCTGTCCGCCTGAGCCATGACAGTCCGTTCACCCCGGCCAGGCCGCCGACGCGCGGATGATGACTTCGCCCGGCAGGCGCTGGCGGCGCGGGCGCCGCTCGGGCGTGGCGCGGCGCTGGCGCAGCAGTTCCACGGCCTGGCGCGCCATGGCGTCGATGGGCTGGCGCACCGTGGTCAGTCTGTAGGGCGCCCGCGCGCCTTCCGGGACATCGTCGAAGCCGGCCACCATGACCTCGTCCGGAATCTTCCAGCCCAGCTCATGGCGGCAGGCATCGATGACGCCCATGGCCATCTGGTCGTTGGCGCAGAATATCGCGTCAGGTCGGGCGCCCCGGGCAACCGCATCCACGAAGACGGCGTGCGCCTGGTCGTAGGAAAAGCCGCCGTCGAGCACCGCGGCCTCGGGCAGGCCGGCCGCGCGCAGGCCAGCCTGGAAGCCGTCGATCCGCAGGCGGCCCACCGGCGCCGCCGCCGGGCCGCCCAGGCAAAGAAAGCGGCGGCGGCCCGCGCCCAGCATGCCCTCGGCCAGCGCCCGCGCGCCGGCCTCGTGATCGGTCGACACCGCGTCCGCGTCCGTCTCGCCGGGGCTGCGGTTGAAGAACAGCACCGGCACGCCGTGGGCCGTGAACCCCTGCACAGCGGCCGGATCCAGCGTGGCGCAGGCGATCAGGCCATCCAGCGGATACCCGCGCAGGCCCAGCAGCACCGGCTTGACCGAGGCGTCGTCGTCGACCGCCAGCAGGATCATGTGCTGCCCGGCGCGCGCCAGCGCATCGCCCAGCGAGTAGAGCAGGGCGGGCGCGCTGCGCAGGGTGTAGCGGGTGATCAGCACGCCGACCGCATGCGAACGGCGCGTGATCAGCGAGCGCGCCAGGGCGTTGGGCGCGTAACCCAGGCGAGCCGCGACGGCCAGCACGTGTTCGCGCGTGTCGTCCGAAATATGGCTGCCCGGCTGGAAGCAGCGCGAGACCGTCGATTGTGCAACGCCGGCCGCCTGGGCCACGTCGTAGGAGGTGGCGCGGGCGGCGCGCGGGCGGGAAGCTGTCGGCATGGGCTTGGGTGGCGGTTTTTTTCGCCTGATTATGCATTCGAATGCTTTCCGTTCCAAATGTGGGGCGCCTATGCCTCTTTTCCGTTTCCGGCGCCGCCGCGCGCCGCCACAGGAGTCAAGCAATGAATGAAGTCGTTCTGGACCGCGCCGCCGCCCAGGCCCGCGCCATCGCCCGTGAGGACATGGTGGCTTGCCGGTTGGCCTTTATCGACTGCAAGCTGCCTGGATCCGACCTGAAGGAGAACTACTCCATGATCGGTCCGGGCGTGACGCAATCGGAGGAGCAGGTGGTGAACCTGCGCGAACCGCACGGTTTCAATATCGGCGCCGCCGCCATGCCGGCAGGGGTGACCAATAACCTGCACCTGCATTTCAGCGCCGAGGTCTTCTTCATCCATTCGGGCCAGTGGACGTTCCGCTGGGGCTCGGGCGAGGGCGCCGGCGAACTGCGTGGCGGGCCGGGCGACGTGCTCAGTATTCCGACCTGGATCTTCCGGGGGTTCTCCAACGATGGCGACGGGCATGGCTGGATCTTCACCGCCCTGGGCGGCGACGACACCGGCGGCATCATCTGGCACCCGGACGTGCTGGCCGCGGCGGCCACGCACGGATTGTTCCTGGGTCGCGACAACACCTTGCTGCATGGCGCGGCGGGCCAGCCTCCCGAGGCCGGGCTGATCGAGCCCCTGAGCCCGGCCGACATGGCCGCGCTGCCGCGCTACACCCCTGCGCAGATGCGCCGGCGCGCGCTGGCCGCGCAAGACCGCGACTGGTCGGCCCGGGCGTTGCTCGGCGCTCGCGGCTGCGAACTGGCGCCGGTGATCGGCCACGGCATGAGCGAAGACCGGGCGCAGGCCGCGCCCATCGCCAACCCCCATGGCTTCTCGGTCGACTGGCTGCGGTTGGCGCCCGGCGGCACCACCGGGCGCCTGCGGCTGCGCGAAAAGCAGGTGTTCATCATGATGCGGGGCGAAGCCGAACTGGTGCTCAACGGCCCGGGCCGCGAAGTGGTGGTGCCGCTGCGCGAACAGGCCATCTATTCGGTGCCGTCCGGCGTCTGGCGTGAACTGCGCCAGGCTGGCGAACAGCCCGCGGCGGTGATCTCGGTCTGCGCGGGCGACCAGCGCAAGCGCATCGAATGGCCGGCCGCCACGTTGGCCGAGGCCGCGGGGCACGACCTGGCGTTGGACCCCGACGGCTACCTTGCGCGCCGAGGCTTGCTGCCCGAGACCGCCCTCGGGGTCGGCGAAGCGCGCTTCTGACGTGGCGCCCACCTTGCTGTTGATCGGCGGCACGGCGTGCGACGAGGCCTTGTGGGCGCCGCTGCGCAAGCTGGCGCCGCCCTTGGCGCAGTGCGTCCGGGTGGCGGATTACGGCGCGCACGAATCGGCCCGCGCGGCGGCGACCGACCTGCTGGCGCGGCATCGAGGCAGACTGGTGCCGGTGGGCTTTTCGCTCGGCGGCTTCGTCGCCCAGGAAATGGCCGCGCAGGCGCCCGAACGCCTGGCCGGCATCGTGTTGGTCGCCACCAACGCCCGGGCCGATACGGCCGCCGGCGCCCAGGCGCGCCAGCGCATCGTCGATCTGGCCGATGCGCTTGGCCCGGGGGCCGTCGTCCGGCAGCACCTCTGGCCGGCGTATGTGGCGCCGGGCAGGCTGTCGGACAGCGCGTTGCAAGACGCCATCGTCGCAATGGCCGACCGCCTCGGCATCGCCGCGCTGCGGCGCCACGCCGCGATCGCGGCCACGCGCGCCGACGGGCTGGCGCGCCTGTCGGCGTGGCACGGCCCGGCGCTGGTGATCAGCGGCGCGCGGGATGCGCTGAACCCCGCGGACCGCCAGCGCGAGATGCATGGCCGGTTGCGGCAGGGCCGCTGGGTCAACCTGCCGGAGGTGGGGCATTTCGTGCCGCTGGAGGCGCCACGGGCCTTGCATGGCGCGTTGCGCCAGTGGTTGCGGGACGGTGTGGCGTTCGAAAACCTGCGGCCATCGGCGCGCAACCCGACGTCTCAGGAGCGAGCGCTTGACGACGGCCAGGGAAAGCCTTAAAGTTGCTACTAACAACTAATTGGATCCGTGGCCATGGGCCTGCCGAAAAAGCGACTGCAACGCCAGGATGCTGAAACACTCTACGAGGCCGTGAACCAGCTCATCAGGGTGCATCAGTTCCGTGATCGCGATCGCATCTGCTGCCATGACGTGTCCGTCGCGCAGTGCTACGCCTTGGAAACGCTGGTCAAGCAAGGGCCATTGCGGCTGCAGACGCTCGCGCAGGAAATGTTCCTGGACAAGAGCACGGCCAGCCGGGTGGTTGATTCGCTGGAGCGCAAGGGCTACGTCACGAGAGTCGAAGATGCCTCTGATCGCCGTGCGGTGCAGCTGCAACCCACCCCGGCGGGGCGCACGTTGTATCAGACGATCCGTGCGGATCTGGTGACTGAGGAACTGGCCATGATCAAAGACATGGATCCGGCGGTCCTGGACGCATCGCTCGACTTGTTGCGGCAACTGACGCGCGCCGCGCAGGCCCGCTGCGGTGTAGCCGGCGGCCATGCCATCGAGTCGGAGCCGTAGGGCGTATCCGGCTTTTTTTTGGACAGATAGTTGTTAGTACCAATTAATACGGGATCAACCGTGCTCCCACCACGTGAAAAGAGGTACCTGAAATGCGCCAAAACGACCTTCCCATTGCAATCATCGGAGCGGGCCCTGTCGGGCTGAGCGCCGCCGCGCAGGCGCTGGCCAGGGGGATGACGCCTATCGTCTTCGAAGCGGGAGACCAGGTCGGAACGAGCTTGCGCCATTGGGGCCATGTCCGGATGTTCTCACCGTGGAGCTTCAACATCGACAAGGCGGCCGCCGCGCTGTTGGCGCGGACCGGCTGGGTCGCTCCGCCCGGCGACGCGTATCCCACCGGGCGGGACTTGCTGGCGCGCTACCTGCTGCCGCTGTCCGAGGTCGCGCAGATCAAGCGTTGCCTGAAGACCCGTCACCGCGTGATGGCTGTCTCGCGGACCGGTCATGATGTCATGAGAAGTTCGGACCGCGCGGCCGCGCCGTTTCTGCTGCGGGTCCAGGGGCCCGAGGGCGAACGGGATTTCCTGGCGCGGGCGGTCATCGATGCATCCGGCACTTACGCCACGCCGAACTGGATGGGCGCCCACGGTATCCCGGCCCTCGGCGAAGAGGCGGCGGCCGCACAGATCGCCTATGGCGTTCCCGAGATCCTGGGAACGGCCCGCCAGCGCTACGCCGAGCGCCGCGTGCTGGTGCTGGGCGGCGGACATTCCGCGTTCAATGCCCTTCAGGATCTGGTGGAACTGGCCGGCCAGGCGCCAGGCACGCGGATCTGGTGGGCCATCCGCGGCGTTTCTCTCGATCGCGTTTTTGGAGGAGGGGAGAACGACCAGCTGGCGGAACGCGGCAAGCTGGGCAGGGCAATCCAGCAACGGCTGGCCGAAGGTCGGATCACACTTCTGACGGCCGTCAATGTCGACCGGGTGAGCCGCTCATCCGACGGGCTGCTGGTGCACAGCGGCGCAACGACGCTGCCGGCCGTCGACGAAGTCATCGTGGCGACGGGATTCCGTCCGGACCTCCGATTGCTGGCGGAGCTTCGGCTGGAACTGGACCCGGCCACGGAAAGCCCGGTGCGTCTGGCGCCGCTGATCGATCCCAACGTGCACAGCTGCGGCACGGTGAGGCCGCACGGCGCCGCCGAACTCGCGCATCCGGAGGAAGGCGTGTTCGTGGTCGGGATGAAGAGCTACGGCAGAGCGCCCACATTCCTGCTGCGGACCGGCTATGAACAGGTCCGGTCCGTCGTTGCCGCGCTGGCCGGTGATCGGGACGCGGCGGAACGCGTGGCGCTGGCGCTTCCAGAGACCGGTGTGTGCGGGGCGCGATTGCCGCGTGCGAACGACGGGGCGGGTTGCGGAGCCTGAAGCAGGAATGTTCTGGATCGGGATGGCCTGGATCCGGGATTGTCAGGGGCGGTCGGCCCCTGGCGAGTCAATTCTTTACTTTACATAATATACATTATGCGTAATTCGGACAGGGAGATGGCCGGCCTGCCTCGCCTGGCCGTCTCCCAAGCAATCTACGCGTGCGGAAATGCCTGGAATGCGGGCAAGGCTTCCGCCTGTGCCGACAGTTGCGCCAGTCCGGGATGCAGCTGGGGCTGGATGGTTCCTGGCAGCAAGGCCTGCGTGAAACGCCACGGGACCGCCGCCGTCACGGCGAACTGGCCGACTTTCTTCAAGGGCTGCGCCGGCGTCCATGTCTGCTGCAAGGCGGCCTCAAGCGCCGCGTAGGCCGCGTCCAGCTGCCCCTGCACGCGTGTCACCCAGGGCTCGTGCTGCTTCTCGGCCGGACGCAGATTGCGTTCATAGACGATCTGCACCGTCTTCTCGCACGCCGCCAATGCCAGTCCGATGACGGCCGTGGCCTGGCGCCGCTGCTCGAGGGAATCCGGCATGAGCGTGCGTCCGCTGGCATGTTCGGCGTAGTCGATGATGAGCGTGGAATCCATCAGTACCGTGCCATCGTCCAGCACCAGCGTGGGCGCCTTGACGACCGGATTGATGGCCTTGAATTCGTCAAAGGTGCTGAATACGGATAGCGGCATGTGATCGAAATCGACGCCGAGCAGGTGCAGCGATATGGCGCTGCGCCGTACGTAGGGGGAATCCAGCATGCCGATGAGCTTCACGTTTTCTCCGAGTGGTTGACAGCCTGGCCGCCCTTGGGAATGGGCGGAAGGCATCATCGCATGTCAGCACCGCGATGCGCCAGGTCGCCGCGCACTCCCTGCTTTCGTTGCGCGCCTGAAGAATGCTGAAGTCCCCATCGGCTTCGTTCCCCGGCTTGATGCGTGTAACAAAATCAAATAATTCAATTCAGCCCCGCAAAGGCGTTGCCGTGGCCGTTGAATCGATCGTTCGCATCTCGTCCCGACATCGCCCTATGACGAAGCCGCGCTTTTTCCGAACCTTGCCCCGTGGGAACCCCGGCAAAGCTGTTTTATCGCACCGGCGCCGTTGCGCGCGGGGTGTGGAATACGCGCCACACCCCCTCTCGCCATCTCCTCGAGCCGCTGGCATGATGCGGCGCGTAGGGAACCTGTCAAGCATCTGAATAAGGAAAACAAACGTGCGATTCAGTTTTTTCAAGGCCCTGCTGGCCTGCCTGTGTGGCGCCATGTTGAGCGCCTGCACGACTTGGGACGTGGCCATGATGCGCCACAAGGGCAAGCCCGTGAACGACATCGTGACCGAATGGGGCATTCCCGACCGCGTCTACGCCAGCGAAGACTTGCCGATCGGACAATTGGTCTACCAATGGCAGACCTCCGGTGAAGTCTCATGGGACCAACCCGTCGGCAGCTTTAGCTACGGTATGAACGGCGGCACCATCTACGAGCGCCGCTCGGGCATCGCGAGCTGCTACACCATGCTCCATGTCGACGAAAAGGGCATCGTGGTCGGCGGCGAGCTGGTCAACAACGGTACGACATGCAAGATGTGGTGATGGCAAAGCGCCGCGGATCGGGCACGCGTCCCGCCGGCCCGCGGCCTCTCGGATAACCCGCTCTAGAAATCCTGATGACTACCATGAAAAAAGCCACCCTCACTCCCCTGCTCGCCCTGTGCTTGCTGGCCGGCCCGGCCCTCGCCGCGGAAAAAAAGCCCAGCGCCGGCGACATCTCGCGCGCCATCGCCTATACCGACGTGATGCGCGCCTATGCGTACAGCAAGCAGGCCAACGAGTACAAAGAACGCTATGACAAGATCGGTCCCGGTCCGGACGGCCTGGAAGCCATGACCAACGCCGCCAATCTCATGAGCCTTGCCAACCAGGCCATGCGCGCGGCCTGCGCGCGCGAACCGCATTACGTGGAAAAAGGCATCGAAGCCTTCCGCTGCAGCAAGATCAAATAGGTTCCGCAGCGGCGGGCCGCGATTCCTTAGAATCCGGCCATGGTGATCTCCCCCCGCCCGGGCCCGACCCTCGCGCTCAAGTCCTGGCACGCCCATGGCGTGCTGTGGGCGTTGTTGCTGGCGTCGGCGAGCGCGCCACTACGATCTAGACCCCGGTCGACATCTGCAAGCTCAACCGGAATGACGCCGAGGCCTGATTGCATCACGCCCTGGCTCGCGCGTCGAATATCGTCTGCCTCCGCATTGATCCCCTAGCGAAAAGTAGCCATGACAAACTTGCTTCCGATCGAGAATCGGGCGGTTTACCAAGAACTGGTCAATACCTTGTACCGGCAATCGCCTCCGATCTTCCTGGGCAACATCGCCGTTGCCGGCCTGACGGTGTTCTTGCTGTGGCACGAGGTCGGGCGCGAGCTGTTGCTGGGATGGGCGGCGGCAGTCTACCTGCTCACCGCACTACGCGTTGTTGTTGTCTGGAAGGACAGACGCTCCGGCCCGCATAACCCCGAAGCCACCTCCCGGCGCTGCCGCCAGTACGTATTCTGGGTGACGGTATCGGGTTGTCTATGGGGTGCAATGGGGCCGTTGTTTTTCGAACCCGAAAACACCATCGTCACGGTGTATATCTGCATTGTGCTGGCCGGGATGACAGGCGGCTCGGTGGCCTCGCTGTCAGCGTTCTGGCCGGCGTACTACCTCTTTGCCCTGCTCACCGTGCTGCCCTTCGCGCTACGCTCGTTTGCGCACGGCACGCCGTTGTTCACCGTGTTGGGCGTGCTGTCGCTGTTCTTGCTGGGCGTGAACCTGGCCTACTGCAAGGTGATGCAGCGCACGCTGTCCGATGCCATCAGGCTGCGTTTCGAGAACGCGGCGCTGGTCCGTCAACTGACCGAAGAGAAAGATCGCGCCGAGCAGGCAAACCGCAGCAAGTCTCAATTCCTGGCAGCGGCCAGCCATGACCTGCGCCAACCCGTGCATGCGCTCGGCCTGTACATCGAGACGATGCGCATGGCGGCGCAAGCCTCGAAAATCGAGCGCGCCACCATCGAGACATTGGCGGAGCGGCTGCAATCGGCACTGACGGGTATGTCGCGGCTACTTGACGTGCTGCTGGATGTCTCTCGCCTGGACGCCGGCGTGATCCAGGTGGAAAGGCGCCGTTTCCGTTTGCAGGAAACCTTCGATTCATTGGCCAACCAGTACACCCAGTCCGCCGCTTCCAAGGGCCTCGAGCTGAAGATACGACGTACCAGCGTCCGACCCGATACGGATCCGATTCTGCTGCAGAATATTCTCTCGAATCTCCTTTCCAATGCGGTGCGCTACACGGCGCACGGCAAGATCCTGCTGGCATGCCGCCGTCGACGGGACGCACTGGATATCTGCGTACTGGACACCGGCATCGGCATCGCCGAGGATCATTTCGACAGTATCTTCCAGGAGTTCTACCAGGTCGAAAACATAGTCCGCGATCGGGAACACGGCCTGGGACTAGGGCTCGCTATCGTCAAGAGAACCGCCGATCTGATCGGCGCCGAGCTGCGCTTGCGTTCGGTCTATGGCAAAGGATCCTGCTTCACAGTGCGCGTTCCGCATCGAGACGAACCCGCCATTGCAGAGGGCCCATCGGTTCAGATGAATTCGCTACGTAAAGCCGATGGAAAACACACGGTTCTGGTGGTCGATGACGATAAACAAGTGCTCGATGGCATGGCGGTACTGCTGACCAGTTGGGGATATGCGGTCATCGCAGCGCGTTCATTGGAACAGGCATCAAGGGAACTGGACAATGCCATCCCGCAGCTAATCGTGACGGACTTCCGGCTGGCCACGGAAACCACCGGCATTGACGTGGTGCATGCCGTGCGCAAGGCCATCGGATTCGACGTTCCAGCCATCATCATTACCGGCGACACTTCGCCGCAAGGCATTAGCGAAGCCAACGCCAGCGGCTTCACAGTGCTGCACAAGCCGCTCGACATCACAACATTGAAAGATGCGATGTCAAGTGCTATCCGGCGTCATGCGCCAAACACCTTTGCTTATTAACAATAAATCGTGGAGAAAACGCTGACGATTTCTTAGGATGCCGGTTCGTTACCCCATTCAAGGCATCACCATGTTCCTCTCCGCCAAACGGCTTGTCGCCGCCCTTGCCGCCAGCGCCGCGCTGACCGCGCCCGCGCTGGCCGCCGACCCCATCAACGTCGGCTTCTTCTCGCACCTGTCGGGCAATTTCGCCGAATACGGCGCCAGCTTCAAGAACGCCGTCGAACTCTACCTGGACCGCGTCAACGCCGATGGCGGCATTGGCGGCCGCCCGCTCAAGCTGATCGTCGAAGACGACCGCAATTCACCGCAGGAAGCCGCCACCGTGGCGCGCAAGATCGTGGCCACGCCGGGCGTGGTGCTGGCCATCGGCTCCTGGTCGACCACGGCCTCGCTGGCCGCCGCGCCGATCTTCGCCGAAGCCCGGATCCCCCAGATCAGCCCGACGTCGTCGCATCCGGATTACAGCCGCCAGAGTCCCTTCCAGTTCCGCCAGAACAATACCGACGACGTGCTGGCCCAGTACAACGCCGATACGATCCACAAGCAGCTCAAGGCCAACCGCATCGTCATCCCGTACTCGCAGGACGATTGGGGCGTGTTCACGGTCAAGGCCACCAAGGCGGCCATCGAAAAGGACGGCGGCCAGGTGCTGCTGACCGAGGCGGTGTTGCCCGGCTCCAAGGATTTCCGTCCGTTGATCAGCAAGATCAAGGCCGCCAAGCCCGACGGCGTGTTCGTGGCGCTGCCGTATCAGGAAGCCTCGATCTTCCTGCAGCAGTTGCGCCAGGCGGGCGTGGACATCCCGGCCGGCGGCGGCATTCCGCTGACGTCGCCCAAGTTCATCGAGCTTGCCGGCAAGGCGGCCGAGGGCGTGGTGGTGCACAGCATTTTCTTTGCCGGCGATCCGTCCAGGAAGGCTTTCGTGGACGCTTACCAGGCCAGGTACAACAAGCTGCCCGACCAGTTCGCGGCGCTGGCCTATGACGCCGCCGGCGTGGGCGTGGCCGCGATCCGCCGGGTGGTCGAGTCGGGCCAGCCGCTGACCGGCCAGGCCGTGCGCGACGCGCTGGCCAATGGCCCGGCCTATGAAGGCGTGACCGGCGAGACCAAATACGAAAACGGCAACGTGAAGAAGGCGCCGACCTTCCTCGTGGTGCGCAACGGCGTCTTCCAGCTGCTCAAGGACTGACCGCGCCGCCGCCACCCTGGCATCGGCCGGGCCTGAGCGCCCGGCCGATGCCGTCATTTTCCTGGATTACTTGGCATGCTAGAACTCTTTGCCAGCCAGATCGTCAACGGCCTGGCCATCGGCCAGGTCTATGCCCTGATCGCGCTGGGCTTTTCGCTGGTCTTCGGCGTTTCCAACCTCATCAATTTCGCGCAGGGCGCCCTGTTCATGCTGGGCGCCTTCATCGCGTTCAGCGCGATGACGCTGCTGCGCCTGCCGCTGGTGCCGGCCGCCCTGCTCTCGCTCTGCGCGGTCACGGTGCTGGGCATGCTGCTGGAACGGCTGGCGCTGCGCCCGCTGGAGAACGCGCCCTATATCGCGCCGGTGCTGTCGACCCTGGCGATCAGCCTCATCATCGAACAGCTGGCCGAGATCCTCTGGTCGCCCGAAGGCCAGGCGTTTCCGCTGCCGTTTGAAGAGGCGACCTTCTTTTTCGGCTCGGCCTACATCACCAGCACGGATCTGCTGATCTTCGGCTTCGGCGCGTTGGCCGTGCTGGGGCTGTCACGCTTCCTGTCGCACTCCTGGCTGGGCCGCACCCTGCGCGCCACCGCGCAGGACCGCGACGCGGCGGCGCAACTGGGCATACGCACCACCCAGGTCAAGCAGATGGCCTTCGGCCTGGCCGGCGCGCTGGGCGCGTTGTCCGGCATCCTGGTGGCGCTGTATTTCAAGAGCGTGTTTCCGCAGATGGGCCTGCCGTACGGCCTGAAGGGCTTCGCCGCCGCGCTGCTGGGCGGCCTGAGCAGCACGCCGGGCGCGGTGCTGGGCGGCCTGCTGCTGGGCGTGGTGGAGACGCTGGCCAGCGCTTATGTCGGCGAAGGCTATCGCGACCTGGTGGCCTACACGCTGGTGCTGGTGTTCCTGGTGTTCCGGCCGCAGGGTCTGCTGGGCGACCGGCGCCTGGATGCCCTGGGCGGCGCCGGCGGCGCGGGCGGCGCGATGCCCAGTACCAGCGTGCTGGCCTCGTCGTCGAGCCAGCGCAAGGCGGTCAAGGCAATCGAAATGCCGCCGTGGGGCTTCCTGGCGGCGGGCGCGATCCTGGCCCTGCTGCCGCTGGCCACCCAAAGCGGCTACGTGCTGCAGGCCTTCGCCTACGCCATGATCTTCGCCTTGCTGGTGGCCAGCGTCACCCTGGTCTCGGGCGCGCTGGGCATCCTGTCGATCGGCCACCTGGCGTTCTACGGCGTGGGCGCCTATGCGGTGGGCATCCTGGCGCGCAATCATGGCTGGCCGGCCGAGGCCGCGCTGCTGGGCGCCGCCGCGGTCACGGCGCTGATCGCCGTGGTCGCGGCCTTGCCGTTGCTCAAGCTGGGCGGGCACACCGCCGCGCTGGGCACGCTGGCCGTGGGCCAGATCGGCTATCTGGTCTTCATGACCTGGCTGGACGTCACGCGCGGGCCGATGGGCTTCATCGGCATTCCCGCGCCGCGCCTGGCGGCCTGGGGCGATGCGGTGCTGTCCAGCCTGTCGCAGAAGTATTGGCTGATCGCGGCGGTCAGCGCGGTGGCGCTGGCGCTGGCGCAGCGGCTGCTGAACGCCGACATCGGGCGGGTCTGGCGCGGCATCCGTGAAGACCGCCTGGCCGCGCACGCCGCCGGCCTGCCGGTGCGGCGCTACATCCTGCTGGGTTTCGCGCTGTCGGGCGCGCTGGCCGGCGCCGCGGGCGGCCTGTTCGCCTATGTGCAGAGCGTGGTCAGCCCGGAGAGCTTCACCGTCAGCGGTTCGATCCTGTTGCTGACGCTGGCCGTGCTCGGCGGCCTGGGCAACCTGACCGGCGCGGCGTTGGCGGGGTTTGCGCTGACGCTCCTGCCCGAACTGCTGCGCTTTTTCGCCGAGTGGCGCATGATCGTCTACGGCCTGGCGCTGCTGCTCATGCTGCGGCTGCGTCCGCACGGCCTGCTGGGAGCGCGTTGAGATGACGGCCCATCACACTCCCCTGCTCCCCCGCGACGGCCTGGTCGTGGACGGACTCAGCCGCCACTTCAGCGGCGTGAAGGCGGTCGATGAGGTGAGCTTCACGCTCGATCGCGGCGCGACCGTGGCGCTGGTCGGCCCCAACGGCGCCGGCAAATCCACCCTGATCCAGTTGCTCAGCGGTATCGAAAAGCCCAGCGGCGGCCGGGTCTGGCTCGATGGCCGCCGCATCGATGGCCTGGCGCCGGAACGCATCGCCCGGCTCGGCCTGGGCCGCAGTTTCCAGACTTCGCGCGTCTTTCCCGCGCTGACGGTCTGGGACAGCGTGCGGCTGGGCACGCAGGCGCGGTTGCTGGCCACCTCAAGCGGGCGGCTGCGCAATCCGCTGGCCGAGGTGCTGGGCGAACTGGGCCTGCTGCCCGGCTGGCGGGCGCTGCGCGCGCAGGCCGATGCCCTGGCCGAAGCCGCGCTCAAGCGCTTTGGCGACCGCCTGTGGCCGCGCCGCCACCAGCCGGCGTTCAGCCTTTCCTATGCCAACCGGCGCCGCCTAGAGATCGCCCGCGTGCTGGCCGCTCGGCCGCGCTATCTGCTGCTGGATGAACCGGCCGCGGGGATGAATCCCAGCGAAACGCTGGAACTCACCGACATCCTGCTGGCCTTGCGGGCCGAGCAGCCGGAGCTCGGCATTCTGGTGGTCGAGCACAAGCTGTCGCTGGTCAGGCGCATTGCCGACCACGTCATCGTGCTCAACCAGGGCCGCATCCTGGTCACCGGCGAGCCGGCGCATGCGCTGGAACAGCCCGAGGTGGTCGAAGCTTATCTGGGGCGCACCCGCGCGCGCCCCGTCGAATCGGATGCCCATCTTGGCTGACTCCACTCCCCTCTTGTCCATTGACGCCATCGACGTGCATTACGGCGCCGTGCAGGCGCTCTATGGCGTCAGCCTCGCGGTGCATGCCGGCGAGGTCGTCTCCGTGCTCGGCGGCAACGCCTCGGGCAAATCGACCACGCTCAAGTCGGTGCTGGGCCTGGTGTCGCCGACCCGCGGCCGCATCCGCCTCGATGGCCGCGAGATCCACGGCCGGCGCCCCGCCGACGTCATCGACCTGGGCCTGGCCAGCGTGCCCGAGGGCCGCCGGGTCTTTCCCGCGATGTCGGTGGAAGAAAACCTGCTGCTGGGCGCCTATCCGCGGCGCAAGGAAAAGGCCGCCATCGCGCAGGACCTGGCCGAAGTGTTCGAGGTGTTTCCGCGCCTGGCCGAACGCCGTGCGCAGGCGGCCGGCACCTTGTCGGGCGGCGAACAGCAGATGCTGGCGCTGGGCCGGGCCTGGCTGCGGCGCGGCCGCCTGGTCTGCATCGACGAACCGTCCATGGGCCTGTCGCCGCGTTTCGTGGACACGGTCTACGACGTGCTGTTCCGCTGGAAGGCGGCCGGACAGACCATCCTGCTGGTCGAGCAGAACGCCCGCATCGCGCTGGAACTGGCCGACCGCGCCTATGTGCTGCAGCACGGCCATGTCGTCTTGGCAGGCGACGCGGCCGACCTGGCCGCCGACCCCGCCGTCCAGAGAGCCTACCTGGGCGCCGCCTGACACCCCTATCCCCTCATCATGAACGACGATACCTATCATTGCTTCGACACCGACGTCCTGGTCATCGGCGCGGGCGGCGCCGGCATGAGCGCGGCCATCGCCGCCGCCGGCGCAGGCCGCCGCGTCATGCTGGCCGACCGCAGCCTGATCGGCCGCGGCGGGGCCACCATCATGGCGCAGATGACCGTCGCCGCGGCGCTCGGCGAACAGACGCCCGACCACTGGACCCATCATTGGCGCGACACGCTGGCCGCCGGCCGCGGCCTGTGCGACGAGACGCTCGCGCGCATTTTGTGCGAGGACGGCGTGGCGGCCATCCGCCAGTTGCAGGACTGGGGCGCGGGCTGGGCCCAGGCCGATGGCCACCTGACCCAGGTGCAGGCGCCCGGCCATGACCGGCCGCGCTGCGTCTACGTGGATTTCCTCAATACCGGACCGGCGCTGGCCAAGGTGCTGCGGGCCCAGGTGGCGCGCCGTCCGGAAATCCATCGGGTGGGCGATCTGGCGGTCGTCGACCTGCTCCGGCATGGCGGGCGCGTGCATGGCGCCGTGGCGCTGCACCTGACCACCGGCAAGCCCGTGTTGATCCAGGCCGGCGCCGTCGTCATCGCCACCGGCGGACTGACGCGGCTCTACCGGCGTAACAGCGCATCGCTCAACATGGGTGGCGACGGGCTGGCGCTGGCGCTGCGCGCCGGCGCCCGGCTGCTGGACATGGAGTTCGTGCAGTTCTTTCCCATCGGCCACCTGGCCCCGCGCCTGGTCGGTTTCGACCCCATCATGTGGGACCCGTTCCGCTACAAGCTGGGCGGCCGCCTGCTCAACGCCGAGGGCGAGGAGTTCGTCGAGCGCTACGGCAACCGCACCGAGGACGGCCGCTACACCACCACCCGCGACGCGGCCACCTACGCCATTCTCAAGGAGGTGGAGGCCGGCCGCGGGTCGCCGGCGGGCGGCGCCTGGCTGAGCTTCCAGCACGTGCCGCCGGACACGCTGAAGGCGGCCTTCGGCCCCATCATCAAGCGGCTGGAAGCGGCCGGCATCGACCTCACGCGACAGCCGGTGGAGGTCGCGCCCATCGCCCACTATCACATGGGCGGCATCCGCGTGGACGCCGGCATGGCCACCGACGTGCCCGGCCTGTACGCGGCCGGCGAGGCCGTGGGCGGCGCCAATGGCGCCAACCGCCTGTCGGGCAACGCCATCACCGAGGCCGTGGCGTTTGGCCTGCGCGCCGGCCGTTCGGCCGCGGACGCGGCGCGCGCGGCCCCGCCCCTGCCGCCGGACACGCTGCGCGCCGCCGCCGCGCCCTGGATCGCGCGCTTGCTCGCTGGCGGCGCGCCGGACGCGGCCTCGCCCAACCACGCCGCCCTGATCGATGCGTTGCAGGCGCTGATGCAGCAGCACGTCGGCCCGTTCCGCAACGAGGCGGGCCTGCGGCAGGCGCTGCGGGACATCGACGCGCTCAGGCGCCGGGCCGGCGCCGCGCTGCCCGGCGGCGGTCCGCAGGACCCGCTGCGCCTGGACGCGCTGGACCTGGGCAACATGCTGCTGGTGGCCGAGGCCGTGACGCGCAGCGCGCTGGCGCGCCAGGAAAGCCGCGGCGCGCATCAGCGCGAGGACTACCCGCTGCAGGACGACGCCTGGACCCGCAACCAGACCATTGCCTGGCACGACGGCGCCTGGACGCTCGATAGCCAGCCCGTGCAACGCGAACCCCTGGCTCAGGAGACCACGCCATGACCCGCCCCGCCCCAATCGTCCAGCTGCGCGTCCAGCGCAGCGATCCTCCCGGCCGCGTCGATGCCTTCGAGGTGCCGGCCGACGCCGCCGCCTCGTTGCTCGACGGCCTGCGCTGGGTGCGCAGCCATTGCGACAACTCGCTCGGTATCCGCTATGCCTGCATCAATGCCAATGCCTGCAAGGAATGCATGATGCGGCTGGACGGCAAGACGGTCTACGCCTGTACCGCCCGCCTCGAGCCCGGCCGCAGCTACGAGGTGGGCCCCCTGCTCAACAAGCCCCTGCTGCGGGACCTGATTACCGACATTTCGCCCGGCAAGGAACGCCTGTTTCCCGACGCCGGCGGCGAAGACGATTGATCCCGCCCTGCCCGGAACCCCGCCATGACCCCTACCCTCCCCGATGCCGCCGGCAACCCTGCCCTGGAACCGGTGCGCATCCTGTCCTCGGCCCATCTGGCCAACGGCCCGCATGCCGAATTGTCCGAGCTGGAGTTCGGCCTCATCATCGCCCACAACGCCTTCAGCCGCTGGGTGGCGCGCTGCATGGCCGCGGCCGGCGAGCCGGACCTGGGCTTCAACGACATCCTGGTGCTGCACCACGTGCACCACCGCCAGCGCGGCAAGAAGCTGGCCGACATCTGCTTCACCCTCAATTTCGAAGATACCCATGTCATCAGCTATGCGCTGAAGAAGCTCGCCGCGCTGGGCCTGGTGCAGGGCGAGAAAGCGGGCAAGGAAGTGCTCTATGGCACCACGGCCAAGGGGTCGGCGTTGATCGAGGCCTTCCGCGTGGTGCGCGGACGCTGCCTGCTGGCCGCCATCGATGGCGACCTGGCCGACGGCGCGGCCCATGCCGACGCCGCGCGCCGCCTGCGCAGCGTCTCGGGCCTGTACGACCAGGCCGCCCGCGCCGCGTCGTCGCTGTAGGCGCGGCGCGCGCCTTCCGGCCGGACCGGCGTGGATGTCGACGGCCCCGGCGCGCGGGGCCGGGCGCTGCTCAGCCCGTGCGCAACCAGCGCCACAGCGTGGTCGGGCTGATCCCCAGCTGCTCGCAGGCCTTGCGCCGATCGCCGCCGCAGCGCGCCAGCACTTCGCGCACGTGGGCCGCCTGCTGGCGCCGGCCGTGCGTCGCCAGGTCGCCCGGTTCGAGTTCGGCGGCGCGTCGCGTCAGTTCCGGCGCCACGTCGGCCACGATGCGCCGCACCTGTTCGTCCGGCGGCGTGTCGGGCATCTCCGCCAGGAACACCGCCAGGCGTTCCAGCACGTTTTCCAGTTCGCGGATGTTGCCGGGCCAGGCGTAGGCCAGCAACGCGTCGCGCAAGGCGTCGGGCAACGGCGGCTCGCCGGCCAGGCCCAGGTTCTGCCGCACCCGCTGGTACAGGTTCTGCGCCAGCAGCCAGATGTCGTCGCGCCGCTCGCGCAGCGTCGGCATGTCGATGCGCAGGATGTTCAGGCGGAAGAACAGGTCTTGGCGGAAGGCGCCGGCCGCGACCATGGCCGCCAGGTCGCGATGGGTGGCGGCCATGATGCGCACGTTGACGGGCACCGGTTCGCTGCCGCCCACGGGCATCACCTGCCGTTCCTGCAGCACGCGCAGCAGGCGGATCTGCAGCGCCGGCGGCATGTCGCCGATCTCGTCCAGGAACAGCGTGCCATTGTGGGCCGCCTCGAACAGCCCGGGCTTGCCGCCGCGGCGCGCGCCGCTGAAGGCGCCGTCCTCGTAGCCGAACAGTTCGCTTTCCAGCAGGGTTTCGGGCAGCGAGGCGCAGTTGACCGCGATGAAGGGGAAATGATGGCGCGCGCTGGCCTGGTGGATGCCCTGGGCCATGACTTCCTTGCCGGTGCCGCTCTCGCCGCCGATCAGCACCGTCGAATCGACGCGGGCGTAGCGCAGGCCGAGCATGCGGGCCTTCGCCAGCGGCTCGGACTGGCCGTGCAGGTCGTCGAGCGTGTAGCGCACGGTGCGCACGCGGGTGCGGGCCCGGGTGCGCAGGCTGCGGTCGGCGCGGTGGATGGCGCCGGCTTCCTGCAGGGTCAGCACCGCGCCCGACAGGCCGGCCCCGGTCGCCAGCGGAATCCGGTTCACCACCACCATCTTGCCGCCGAGCCGGTGCACCGATTCGGCTTCGCGCTTGCCGCTGCGCAGCACCTCGTCCAGCGACAGCGCCGGCGATATCTCCTCCAGCCGTCGTCCGGCCAGGCCAGCGGCGGTGATGCCCAGCAGGCGTTCGACGGCGGGATTGAGCGCCTGCACGCGGCCGGCGGCGTCGACCGCGGCCACGCCCTCGTCGAGATTGGCCAGCACCGCGTTCAGGTAGTCGCGCCGGCCCGACTCGACGCGCTGCAGGCGGGTGATTTCGATGGCGTCCTCGATGCACGCGGCCACCGTGGCCAGCGAATACACCAGCACGCCGGCCAGCCCCATGCGCTCGGCGTAGTCGACGATCAGGCCCGAACCGACCAGGACCTCGATGCCTTCGTCCTTGAGCTGCTTGGCCTGGGCCAGCGCGTCGTCCTGGTCGCGGTAGGTGCGCACCAGGATGTCGACGGCGAAGGTCTGCATGAAGGTCTGCAGCTCCGGATACTGCGCGTGCTGGCCCAGCAGGGCCACGCGCGGCGAGATCCGGCGCGCCGTGGCCAGCGCGTTCATGACCTCGAAACCGCTGATCTTGACCTGCACCACCGGCACCGTGACGTGGCGGCGCAGATAGCTGCCGTTCAGGCCGGCCGCCACCACCACGTCGACGCGGCCCTGGCGCGCGGCCTCGTTGATGACGCTGGCGGCGGCGTCGAAACCGGCTTCGATCAGCTTGAATTCGCCGCGCTGGGCGTAACTGGGCAGGATCTGGGCGAAGGTGCGGGCGATGCGCGCCACGCCCACGGCCCAGATGCGCGGCAGCGCCGCCAGGTCGGATTCCACGGGTGTCGGGACAGTCAGCATGGCGGCATCGGGAGCGAAGGTCGAAGTGGGGATTTCATCATTGCGATGGCCGCATTTCAATTATGAAAACCCTACCCCGCCGCGCCGCCGTCCGCCCCAGGGAAGGCGCGATTGGCATGCATCTTGCTTGATGGAAAGTCATCACTCCCCTGCCCTTTCCCACCCCGGAGCCTCCCCATGATGACTTCCCCCGAACCCGACCTGCCGGCCAGCGCCGGCCTGCGGCTGCGCAAGGCGATGCAGGCCGAGCAGCCCCTGCAGGTGGTCGGCGCCATCAACGCCAACCATGCGCTGTTGGCGCGGCAGGCCGGCTTTCGCGCCATCTACCTGTCGGGCGGCGGCGTGGCCGCGGGGTCGCTGGGCGTGCCCGACCTGGGCATCGTCGGCCTGGAGGACGTGCTGACGGACGTGCGCCGCATCACCGAAGTCTGCCCCCTGCCCCTGGTGGTCGATGTCGACACCGGCTTTGGCGCGTCGGCCTTCAATGTGGCGCGCACCACCCGTTCGATGATCGCCGCGGGCGCCGCCGCCATGCAGATCGAGGACCAGGCCGGCGCCAAGCGTTGCGGCCATCGCCCCAACAAGGAGGTGGTGACCCTGCCGGAGATGGTCGACCGCATCAAGGCGGCCGTCGACGCCCGCACCGATCCGCACTTCGTCATCATCGCCCGCACCGATGCGCTGGCCAGCGAAGGCCGCCAGAGCGCGCTGGACCGGCTGTCCGCCTGCGTCGAGGCCGGCGCCGACATCGCCTTTCCCGAAGCGGTGCATGACCTGGAGGGCTTTCGCGATTTCGCCCGCGCGTTGCCGGCGCCCATCCTGGCCAACATCACCGAATTCGGCCAGACGCCGCTGCTGACGGTGCAGGAACTGGCGGCCGCCCAGGTCGGCATGGTGCTCTACCCGCTGTCGGCCTTCCGCGCCATGAACCGCGCGGCCCAGCGCACCTACGAGGCGATCCGCCGCGACGGCACCCAGCGCGGCGTGCTCGACCAGATGCAGACGCGCATGGAACTCTATGAAAGCATTGGCTATTTCGCCTATGAAGAGCGGCTGGACGCGCTGTACGCTGACAAGGCCGCCTGACACGCCATGAAGACAGCCGGGCACCGACCCGGCGACAACGGAACGGAGACAGACGTATCGTGCAGCCCCCCGAGCAAGATCCCTATCTGCAGGCCTACGACCCGGACGCGGAGTATGGCCGCCATTTCAGCGTGCCGGCCTTCGCCGCCGAGCACGGCCTGCAGGCCGGCCGCCTGCCCTACGTGGCGCGCGTGCTGATCGAGAACGCGTTGCGGCATGAAAGCGCCATCCACGGCCACCGGCCGCATGCGCTGGCCCTGCTGCGGGCCTATCACCCCGACGCGCCGGCGCCGGATGCGCCCGCCGATGTCTGGCTGCATCCGACGCGGGTGCTGGCGCAGGACGTCAGCGGCATTCCCAGCCTGATCGACCTGGCCGCCATGCGCGATGCGCTGCAGGCGCGCGGCGGCGATCCGCGCCGCATCAATCCGCTGATTCCCACCGACCTGATCGTCGATCATTCGCTGATCGCCGAGGAAGGCGGCCATGCCGGCGCGCGCCAGGCCAACGAGGCGCGCGAATACCGCCAGAACCGCGAGCGCTACACCTTCCTGAAATGGGCCCAGGGCGCGTTCGACAACCTGCGGCTGGTGCCGCCCGGCAAGGGCATCCTGCACCAGATCAACATCGAATACCTGGCCGAGGTGGCGACCACGCGCCGCACCGCGCAGGGCGCGGCGGTGACCTGTCCGGACACCCTGGTCGGCACCGACAGCCATACCACCATGGTCAACGCCCTGGGCGTGCTGGGCTGGGGCGTCGGCGGCATCGAGGCCGAGGCCGCGATGCTGGGTGACGCGCTGGTGCTGCGCGCGCCCGAGGTCATCGGCGTGCGGCTGTACAACCGGCCCGCGCCGGGTGTCACCGCCACCGATCTGGTGCTCAACCTGACCCGCATCCTGCGCGAGGCCAAGGTGGTGGCGCAGTTCGTCGAGTTCACCGGCGAGGCGCTGGATGGCGTGCTGTCGCTGGAAGACCGCGCCACGCTGGCGAACATGGCGCCCGAGTACGGCTCGACCTGCGCCTACTTTCCGGTCGACGAGGAGACCCTGGCCTATCTGGCCCGCACCGGCCGTGACGCGGCGCATATCGCACGCGTGCGGCGCTATGCGCAGGCCGCCGGGCTCTGGCGCACGCAGGAGCGGCCCGGCTACAGCCGGCTGGTCGAGGTCGACCTGGCGCAGTTCACGCGCGTGGCCGCCGGGCCCAGCCGGCCGCAGGACCGCATGGCGCTGGAGGAAGTGCCGCTGACCTTCGCCAAGGCCACCGCCGCGCTGCCCCGCCATGAGCATGCCGACCTGCCGCAGGGCGCAGTGGTGCTGGCGGCGATCACCAGTTGCACCAACACGTCCAATCCGCGCCTGCTGGTGGCCGCCGGGCTGCTGGCGCGCAAGGCGCAGGCGCTGGGGTTGCGGCCCGCGGCGTGGACCAAGACGTCGTTCACGCCCGGCTCGCGCGTGGTGACGGACTACCTGCGCGCCAGCGGGCTGCAGGCCGCGCTGGACGCGGTGGGCTTTCACACCGCCGGCTACGGCTGCGCCACCTGCGCCGGTCTGTCCGGTTCATTGTCGCCGGCGGTGGAGCAGCGCATCGCCGACGGCTCGCCGCGCGTGGCGGCGGTGCTGTCGGGCAACCGCAACTTCCCCGGCCGCGTCCATCCGCTGGCGCGCGCCAATTACCTGGTGTCGCCGCCGATGGTGGTGGCCTACGCGCTGGCCGGCACGGTCATGCGCGACCTGCAACGCGAAGCGGTCGGCTGGCGCGCGGACGGCACGGCGGTAATGCTGGCGGACCTGTGGCCCAGCGACGCCGAGATCGACGCCGTGGTGGCCGACTACGTGCGGCCCATGATGTTCACCGAGCGCTACCGCGACGTGTTCGAGGGCGATCCGGCCTGGCAGGCCCTGCCTGGCGGCAGCGGCGCCTGCTATCCGTGGGACACCGACAGCCTCTACCTGCGCCGGCCGCCCTATCTGGACGTGCCGTTGCAGACCGGCACGGTGCGCATCGAGGGCGCGCGCGCCCTGCTCATCCTGGGCGACTCGGTCACCACCGACCATATCTCGCCCGCCAACGAGATTCCGCCCGAGTCGAGCGCCGGACGTTACCTGCTGTCGCTGGGCGTGCCGGCCGATGCGCTGCACACCTACCTGGCGCGCCGCGGCAACCACCGCGTGATGATGCGCGCCACCTTCGCGCAGCCGACCCTGGTCAACGAACTGCTGCCGCAAGGCCCGGCCGGCCTGACCCGCCACCAGCCCGATGGCGAGATCCAGCCGATCTACGACGCGGCCATGCGCTACCGCGACGCGGGCGTGCCGGTGGTGGTGGTGGCGGGCAAGGACTACGGCAACGGCTCGTCGCGCGACTGGGCCGCCAAAGGCACGCGGCTGCTGGGCGTGCGCGCGGTGATCGCCGAGAGCTTCGAGCGCATCCACCGTTCCAACCTGGTGAACATGGGCGTCCTGCCGCTGCAGCTGCCCGCGGGCGTCACGCGCCTGACGCTGGGCCTGGACGGCAGCGAGACGTTCGACCTTGAAATTCCGGCCGACCTGGCGCCGCAGGGCGAGGCGCGGTGCCTGATCCGCGGCGCCAGTGCGCCGCGGACGCTGGCCCTGCTCTGCCGCCTGGACAACGCGCACGAGATGGAGATCTGGCGCGCCGGGGGCATCCTGCCCGCGGTCCTGCGCCAGGCTCTGGAGGATTCGCAGCACGCTTCACAACCATAAAGATGAGGCAGCGCCTCACGCCCTACCAAGGAGACAACATGAAGTTCGACCGACTCAAGTATCCCCTGTACGCCCTCGCGCTCGCGGCGG
>NZ_CYTU01000016.1:111434-122764 GCF_001299375.1 Achromobacter sp. 2789STDY5608621
CCGCCGCGAGCGCCGCCGCCTGGCCCGAGAAGCCGGTGCGCCTGGTGGTGCCGTTTTCGGCGGGCGGCCAGCTCGACAATATGACGCGGATCTTCGCCACCGGACTGTCCGACCATCTCAAGCAGCCCGTCATCATCGACAACCGCCCCGGCGCGGGCGGCATCATCGGCTCGGACATGGTGGCCAAGGCGCCGGCCGACGGCTACACCTTCCTGGTGGCCGGCAATGGCGCCATCACCAACAAGCTGCTGCGCAGCAAGATGCCCTATGACGACAGCGACCTGGTGCCGGTCGGGCTGCTGTTCGAATCGTCCTCGGTCATCGTCGTCAGCGCCAACAGCAAGATCCATTCGCTCAAGGACTGGCAGCAGCAGGCCGGCAAGGAGAAGCGCCCGATCCTGTTCGCCACCGCCGGCACCGGCAGCACCGGCCATTTCGTCGCGGAAATGCTGGGCCAGGCGCTCAAGGTGCCGGTCACGGTCGTGCCCTACAAGAGCGGTTCCGAGAGTTCCACCGCGCTGATGGGCGGCCAGGTCGACGCGGCCTCGGAGGCGGCGGTGTCGGTGCGCAGCTACATCGCGTCCGGCCGGGTGCGCGCGCTGGCGGCCACGGCGGACCACCGCTCGCCGCTGTTGCCGGACACGCCCACCACGGCGGAACAGGGCTTTGCCCAGATCAACATCACCCACTGGGGCGGCATGTATGCGCCCAAGGGCACGCCGCAGGACGTCATCAAGGCGATGAACCAGGCCATCGCCGACGTCATGGCCACGCCCAAGGTCAGGCAGCAGCTGGTCGACGCGGGCTACGAGGCGATTCCCGGCTCGGTGGAGAAGTTCGGCAGCTTCATCGCCGCCGAGGACAAGCGGCTGGGCGGGATCGTCAAGAGCGCCAACATGAAGGCGGAATGAGCGGACGCGGGATGGGTGGCGCCGCGGCCGCCCTCCCGCGCGCGGCGCCGGCCTGTCGACAAAGGGAGGCAAGCGCCTTGCCTCGTGTTCGTCTCAGCGGTCCAGGCCGGCCGCCAGCACGTACTTGACCTCGACATACTCCTCGATGCCGTAGTAGCTGCCTTCGCGCCCGTAGCCCGAGTGCTTGATGCCGCCGAACGGCACCGACGCGGTGCCGACCGAGCCGGAATTCAGGATCACCATGCCGGCCTCGATGCGCCGCGCCAGGCGCAGCGAACGGGCCAGATCACGGGTGAATACATACGCCACCAGGCCGTATTCGGAGTCATTGGCGCGCCGCACCACCTCGTCCTCGTCGCCGAAGCGGTAGATCGCGAACACCGGCCCGAAGATCTCGGTGCGGGCGATGCGCATCGTGTCGTCCACTTCGGTCAGCACGGTCGGCTCGTAGAAGTTGCCGCCGCGGGCATGGCGCCGGCCGCCCAGCACGGCCTGGGCGCCCTGCCGCGTCGCGTCATCCACCAGCTGCGCCACCTTGTCCACGCCGGCGGCGTTGATCAGCGGCCCCACCACGAATTCGTCCTGCATGCCCTGGTCGACGCGGATCCGCGCCACCTTGTCGGCCACCGCCGCGACGAAGCGGTCATGGATGGCCTCGTGCACGTAGACGCGGTTGGGCGAGATGCAGACCTGGCCCGAGTTGCGCAGCTTGGCCGCGACCAGCTGGGCGGCGGCCGTTTCGATATCGGCATCGTCGAACACGATGAATGGCGCGTTGCCGCCCAGTTCCAGCGTCATTTTCTTCAGGTCGTTGCCGCAGGCCGAGGCCAA
The DNA here is from genome assembly GCF_001299375.1 of Achromobacter sp. 2789STDY5608621. Taxonomy (NCBI): domain Bacteria; kingdom Pseudomonadati; phylum Pseudomonadota; class Betaproteobacteria; order Burkholderiales; family Alcaligenaceae; genus Achromobacter; species Achromobacter sp. 2789STDY5608621. Next base: position 113,177 of record NZ_CYTU01000016.1, read on the forward strand.
CCGCTTGCCCACGGCGGTCGAGCCCGTGAACGAGAGCTTGCGGATGCGCGGATCGCCGGTGAAGCGCTCGCCGATCTCCTGGGGATTGCCGGTCACCATCTCGAAGACGCCGGCCGGTATGCCGGCCTGGCGCGCGTAGTCGAGCATTCTGTAGGCCGTCAACGGCGTCAGCTCGGACGGCTTGATGATCATGGTGCAGCCGGCCGCCAGCGCCGTGGCGATCTTGCGGGCGATCATCATGAACGGGAAATTCCAGGGCGTGATGGCCGCGGTCGGGCCGGCGGGCTCCTTGAACACCAGGACTTCGGCATGCGCGGCGTGCGACGGGATGGTGTCGCCGTAGACCCGCTTGGCCTCTTCCGCGTACCACTCGATGAAGCCCAGGCCGTAGTCGATCTCGCCCAGCGCTTCGGCCAGGCACTTGCCGTTTTCCTGGACCATGAGCTCGGCGAAGACGCGCTTGTCCGCCCGCATCAGCTCGAACCAGCGGCGCAGCAGCTCGCCGCGTTCGCGGGCCAGCTTGCGCGACCAGGCGGGAAAGGCGGCGCAGGCGCGGTCGATGGCCGCCTGCACCTCGGCGCCGGTCAGCTCGGGCGCCTGGCCGACCAGCGCGCCGTCGGCGGGGTTGTATACGTGGATCATGATGTCTGCCTTTACAGAGGGATGGCGCCGGCTCGGGGTATCGCCGGCATGGATTGCATAATAGAATTGCAGTACCCAGGCATCCATGGCATTGAGTCTTTGTTCATTGCCTAAAACTATTGAAATGGCAATTTCCAGGCAGACCAAGAAAAGCGTCGTTCCCGCGCCGCCGCCGGTTTCCGGTGATCCCCTGGCTTGCGCTGGCCCGCAGGCGGACGATCCGCAGGCGCGGGTGCGCCAGCGCACGGTCGCCCTGCTGCAGGCGCTGGCGCCCGACGAGGGCTACAACCTGACGGCGCTGCCGGACGTGCGCCTGCTGCGCTCGAACCGCCCGCTGAAGTCCGTGCCGGTGCTGTACGACCCCGGCATCGTGATCGTGTGCCAGGGCCGCAAGCGCGGCTACTTCGGCGGCGACACCTATCTTTACGATGCGCGCCACTGCCTGGTGGTCTCGGTGCCCGTGCCCTTCACGATGGAAACCGACGCCAGCGCGCAGGAGCCGCTGTTGGCCGTCTACATGCACCTGGATTTCAAGCTGGCGGCCGATCTGATGCTGCAGATCGACCAGCTGGGCGGCGTCGCGGCGGCCGAACCGAAAGGCATGTTGTCCAGCCCGATGAGCCCGCGCCTGTCCGAGTCGGTGCTGCGGTTCCTCGAGGCGATGAGCCGCCCGATGGAAGCGCGGATCCTTGGCCCGTCGCTGGTGCGCGAGATCTACTTCCAGATCCTGACCGGCGACCAGGGCCCGTCGATGCGCGCGGCCCTGTCCATGCAGGGGCATTTCGGCAAGGTGACGCGGGCGCTGCGGCGCATCCACGCGGCCTACCCGCAGGATCTGGACGTCGAGCAGCTGGCGCGCGAGGCCGGCATGAGCGTGCCGGCGTTCCACGTGCACTTCAAGGCGGTCACGCAGACCTCGCCGATGCAGTACCTGAAGTCCACCCGCCTGCACCAGGCGCGGCTGCTGATGGTGCGCAACGGGCTCACCGCCGCGGCCGCCAGCGCGGCGGTCGGCTACGACAGCCCGTCGCAGTTCAGCCGCGAGTTCAAGCGCGTCTTCGGCCGCAGCCCGGTCGAGGAAGTGAAGCGGATGAAGGCCGAGTTCGCCGTGCCGCCGGCCTTCGCGGCGTCAAGCTACGTGTCATCGCACTGAGGCGCGCCCGCTTATTTACCGTCCTCGAACGACCCCGTGCGCACCTCGCCGCCGCGCAGGTAGCGGCTGACCAGCACGCCGCCCGGCGTGGCGTCGACCCGCTCCAGCGTGAAGGCGCGCGCCCGCGCATCGTCGCCGAACACCCGCTTGCCCTGCCCCAGCATCACCGGATAGACCAACAGGGACAGATCATCCACCAGATCCGCCGCCAGCAGCTGGCGCACCATGTCGCCGCTGCCGAACGTCAGCAGATCCGCCCCGCCCTGGCGCTTGAGCGCGCGCACCGCGTCGGCCAGGTCGCCGGACAGCGCCCGGCTGCCCTGCCAGGACAGCCCGTCGGGCCGGTGCGTGGCCACGTGCTTGGGCGCGCTGTTCAGGCGGTCCGCCAGCGGGCGGCTGCCCGAGCCGGCCGGCACGTGGGGCCAGTAGCCCGCGAAGATGTCGTAGGTGCGCCGGCCCAACAGCAGTTCGAACGGCGCCGTCATCAGGTCGCGCACGTGCCTGCCGATGGCGTCGTCGGCATAGGGCACGGTCCAGCCGCCCAGCCGGAAGCCGCCGGACGGGTCTTCATTCGGCCCGCCGGGGGCCTGCACCACGCCGTCCAGGCTGGTGAAGAGGGAAACGATGAGTTTGCGCATGCCGTTCTCCTGGAGAGGGGATCGGGAGGACCCCTGGCACTACGACGAACGAGCCCGGCGCACATCGACAGGGCCGATGCAATAAATGTCCTCGAACCGTCTGGCCCGGCGCCCGCTGGCGGATGCCGGGCCAGACGCGGCGCGTCAACCCGGATGTGCCTGATGCTCGCCCCGCGCGCCTTGCCCGCGGGTGCCGATCAGGGCCAGGATGAACACGGCGGCCAACACCACGACGATGGTCGGGGCCGGCGCGCTGTCGAGGAAGAAGCTGAGGTAGGTCCCGGCCAGGCAGGCCGCGAGCGACACGGCGACCGCGACCCACAGCATGGCGCTGAAACGCCGCGTGAGCAGGAAGGCGATCGCGCCCGGGCCGATCAGCAGCCCGATCACCAGGATGATGCCGACCGCCTTGAGCGCGCCCACGACGGTCAGCGAAAGCAGGATCAACAGGCCGTAGTGCAAGCCGCGGACGGGCAGCCCGACCACGCGCGCCTGCCCGGGATCGAATGCGTGCAGCAGGAAATCGCGCCACTTCAGGCCGATGACGCCGACCACCAGCAGCGCGATGACACCGCTCTGGAGCACATCGCGCGGGTTCGCGCCCAGCAGGTCGCCAAACAGGATGTGATTCAGGTGCAGATCGGATTTGACCGCGACGTGCAGCACCACCCCCAGCCCGAACAGGCTCGAGAACACCACGCCCATGATCGTGTCCTGCTTGAGGCGGCTGTGCGCCCGGATGAAGCCGGTCCCCAGGGCGCAGGCCAGGCCGGCCACGACCGCGCCGACCTCCAGCGGAATCCCGGCGACGTAGGCGAGCACCACGCCCGGCAGCACCGCGTGGGAAATGGCGTCGCCCATCAGCGCCAGGCCCTTCAGGACCAGCAGGCACGAGAGGATCGCCGTCGGCACCGCCACCACGACGGCGATCAGCAGGGCCTCGCGCATGAAATCGAACTGCAGCGGCAGGAAAAGGGATTCCAGGATAGTCATGCGTCGGCCCTCGCCGCCTTGATGCGCCGGCGCGCGGCCAGCAACCCGTGCTTGGGCGCGCAGACAAAGGCGAGCAGGAACGCCAGGGCCTGCAGCACCACGATGACCCCGCCGGTGGCGCCGTCCAGGAAGTAGCTCAGGTAGGCCCCGATGCCGCTGCTGGCCGCGCCCAGCGCGACGCTGATGGCCAGCAGGCGGCCGAACCGGTCCGTCAGCAGGTAGGCGGTGGCGCCGGGCGTGATGACCATGGCCACCACCAGCAGCCCTCCTACCGTCTGCATGGCCGCGACCGTGCAGGCCGCCAGCAGGACGAAGAACAGGCCCTTGGTGAGCGCCGGATCGATGCCTACCGAGCGCGCATGGTGCGCGTCGAAGAGCGTGATCATCAGGGCCTTCCAGCGCAACAGCAGCACCAGCAGCGAGACGCCGCCGATGGCCAGCAGTTGCACCGTGTCGGCCGGGGTGATCGCCAGGATGTTGCCCAGGATGATGGTCTGGATGCTGACCGATGCCGTGGACAGCGAGACCATGAACAAGCCCAGGCCGAAGAAGGCGGAGAACACGACGCCGATGACGACGTCCTCTTTCAGCCGGGTGCGCTGGTTCAGCAGCAGCATGGCGCCGGCGGCCAGCAACCCCGAGACAAACGCGCCCGCCGAGAAGGACAGGCCGAGCAGATAGGCGCCCGCCACGCCCGGCACGATGGCATGCGCCAGCGCGTCGCCGACCAGCGACCATCCCTTGAGCATGAGGTAGGCGGACAGGAAGCCGCAGAGCGCCCCGACCACGGCGGACACCCAGATGGCGTTGATCATGTAGCCGTAGCCGAACGGTTCGGTGAGCCAGTCAAGCATGGTCCGCTTCTCCGTGACCGTCGCGCGATTCCCGCGCCGTCGCCACGTCGCCATAGAACACCAGCGGACGCTCGTCGTCGGAGAAGATGCTCACGTCCCGGCCGGGCTGGTCGTCCGTGTCGGGCAGCAGGAAATGCCGCAGCATGCCGCCGAACGTGGCCTGCAGGTTGGCGCGGGTGAACACCTGGGCCATCGGACCGAAGGCCAGCACCTCGCGCTTGATGAGCACCGCGCGGTCGCAGAACTCGGGCACGCTGCCCAGGTTGTGGGTGGACACCAGGATCACGCGCCCTTCGTCGCGCAACTGGCCCAGCAGCGCGATGATCACGTCCTCGGTGGTGACGTCGACGCCGGTGAAGGGTTCGTCCAGCAGGATGACGCGGGCATCCTGCGCCAGCGCGCGGGCCAGGAACACGCGCTTGCGCTGGCCGCCCGAGAGTTCGCCGATCTGCCGGCGGCGCAAGGCGTCCATGCCGACCCGCGTCAAGGCCTGGTCCACGGCCTGGCGGTCCGCCGGGCGCGGCCGGCGCAGCCAGCCCATGTGGCCGTAGCGGCCCATCATCACGACATCCTCGACCAGCAGGGGGAAGTCCCAATCGACCTCTTCACTCTGCGGCACGTAGGCGATCCACTTGCGGCGCAGCGCGGCGCGCGCCGGCAGGCCGAGCACGGTGACCTGGCCGCGCGCCAGCCGCACGATCCCCATGATGGCCTTGAACAGCGTCGACTTGCCGCTGCCGTTCAGGCCCACCAGCGCCGTGATGGTGCCGGCCGGCGTGTCGAAGCTGGCGTTGCGCAGCGCGACATGGCCATTGCGATAGACGACGGTGGCATCGTCCACCTGGATGCCGGGCGCGGCGGCGCCCTCGCCTTCCGGCGGCCTCACGGCTCCAGCCCCTTGGCGATGGTCTCGGTGGTGACGCGCAGCAGGTCCAGATAGGTCGGCACCGGCCCGCTGGGGCCGCTGAGCGAATCGACATACAGCACGCCGCCGTAGCGGGCGCCGGTTTCCTGCGCGACCTGGCGGGCGGGATTGGCGGACACCGTGCTTTCGCTGAAGATCGCCGGGACGCGGTTGGCCGTCATCAGGTCCACCACGCGGCGCACCTGCTGCGGCGTGCCCTGTTGATCGGCGTTGATCGGCCAGAGATACAGCTCGCGCAGGTCGAGATCCCGCGCCAGGTAGCTGAACGCGCCCTCGCTGGTCGCCAGCCAGCGCCGCTCGGGGGGAATGGCCCGCAGGCGCTGGTGCAAGGGGCCGATCGCCTCCTGGATGCGCGCCTTGTAGGCCGCCGCGTTGGCGCGGTAGGTTTCGGCGTTGGCCGGGTCGTACTGGATTAGCGCATCGCGGATGTTGTCCACGTAGATCAGCGCGTTGGCGGGCGACATCCAGGCATGCGGGTTGGGCTTGCCCTCGTAGGGGCCGTCGCCGATGCCGATCGGCTCGATGCCGCGCGTCACCACGACGCCGGGCACGTTCTTGAGCCGATGGAAGAAGCGCTCGAACCATTGTTCCAGGTTCAACCCGTTCCAGAGGATCAATTGCGCGCCCTGGGCCCGCGCCAGGTCGCCCGGCGTCGGCTGGTATTCATGGATTTCGGCCCCGGGCCGGGTCACGGACTCGACCGTGGCGGCATCGCCGGCCACGTTGCGCGCCATGTCCGCGATGACGGTGAACGTCGTCACCACCTTGAATTTCTCGGCCGCCTGCGCGGGCAGGCAGAACGCGGCGAGTGCCAGCGCGAGCCCCGCGGCGAGCGTGGCGCGGGCGGTGCGGCGGCGACGGCCCGCGACTGCGAGGGCATCGAACAATGACGGCATGGCAACTTCCTCCGGGATGCATGACGACGCCTTGCGAATCCCGCGCGCGGGCCGCGTCAGGCGCAAGGACGTCAACAGGAGGGGAAGTCGCGGTATCGCATGGATGCCATCTGGAGGGGCCGGAAACTGGCGAAATAATATAACAATTATTTCCCGCGAGCGGACAGGCGCGACCGCCGTCGTGGCGTCTGCCCGCCGGTCAAACGGTCCCAGAAGTGGTTCGGGGCGCGGCCCGGGCGCCGACGGCCCGGGCGCGGATCAATAGTCGTCGCTGGCGCCGCGGCGGTTGCCGCCGGTGATGCCGGGCTTGCCCAGCGCGTGCAGCGCGACGGCTTCGGCGACCTTCATGCCGTCGATGGCGGCGGACATGATGCCGCCGGCGTAGCCCGCGCCCTCGCCCGCCGGGAACAGGCCGTCGGTGTTCATGCTCTGGAAGTCGTCGCGGCGGGTGATGCGCAGCGGTGACGAGGTGCGGGTCTCGACGCCGGTGAGCACCGCGTCATGCATCGAGAAGCCCTTGATCTGGCGCTCGAACGCCGGCAGCGCTTCGCGGATGGCGGCGATGGCGTAGTCCGGCAGGCTGGACGACAGGTCGGTGAGCGTCACGCCCGGTTTGTACGACGGCGTGACGCTGCCCAGCGCGGTCGAGGGCCGGCCGGCCAGGAAGTCGCCCACCAGTTGCGCCGGCGCGCTGTAGTCGCCGCCGCCCAGTTCGTAGGCGCGCGCCTCCCAGTGGCGCTGGAAGTCGAGCCCGGCCAGGGGCGACTGCTCGATGCCGGGGAAGTCCTTGGGTTCGATGCCCACCACGATGCCGGCGTTGGCGTTGCGTTCGTTGCGCGAGTACTGGCTCATGCCGTTGGTGACCACGCCGCCCGGCTCCGAGGCGGCGGCGACCACGGTTCCGCCCGGGCACATGCAGAAGCTGTAGACCGCGCGGCCGTTGCCGGCGTGATGCACCAGCTTGTAGTCGGCCGCGCCGAGCACCGGATGGCCGGCGCTGGGACCGAAGCGGGCCCGGTCGATCACGGATTGCGGGTGTTCGATACGAAAACCCAGCGAGAACGGCTTGGGCTCCATGAACACGCCGCGCGCGTGCAGCATGCGGAAGGTGTCGCGGGCGCTGTGGCCCACCGCCAGCACCACGTGGCGGGCGGCAATGAATTCCCCGCCCGCCAGGCGCACGCCGCGCACCCGGCCGTCCTCGATCTCGATGTCGTCCACGCGGCTCTCGAAGCGGAACTCGCCGCCCAGCGAGGCGATCTGGGCGCGCATCTGCTCGATCATCTTGACCAGGCGGAAGGTGCCGATGTGCGGCTTGCTGACGTACAGGATCTCGGGCGGCGCGTCGGCGGCCACGAATTCCTGCAGCACCTTGCGGCCGTAATGCTTGGGATCCTTGACCTGGGTCGAGAGCTTGCCGTCGGAGAACGTGCCCGCCCCGCCCTCGCCGAACTGCACGTTCGACTCCGGCTGCAGGGTGTTCTTGCGCCACAGGCCCCAGGTGTCCTTGGTGCGCTCGCGCACCACCCGGCCGCGCTCCAGGATGATGGGCCGAAAGCCCATCTGCGCCAGGATCAGCGCGGCGAACAGGCCGCACGGGCCGAAGCCGATCACCACCGGGCGGCTACCCTCGGGCAGGTCGGCCGGCGCCTGGCCGACGTACTGGTATTCCATCGGCGGCGTGGGCGCGACGGTGCGCAGGCCCGCGAGCCGCTTGAGGACGGCGGCCTCGTCGGCCACTTCGACATCGATGGAATAGGTCAGCGTGATGGCGCTGCGCTTGCGCGCGTCGTAGCTGCGGCGAAAGATGGTCAGCGCGCGCAGGTCTTGCGGGCCGATGCCCAGGCGGCTACAGGCCGCGGCGCGCAGGGTGTTTTCGATGTCGTCCTGGGAGGTCGACAGGGGCAGGATGATTTCGGTCAGGCGCAACATGAGGCAGGGGAACCGTGTCAGGGTTCAAGGGCTCGTAAAACGCGTATTAGAACACGCGCGCGGCCCCGTCCCGCGCCCCATGCCGCGCCGTCCGGGCGGGTCCGCGCTCAGCCTCCGCGGCGGACCGACGCCAGCCGTTGCACCACGTCCAGCAGGCGGTCGATCTCCTCGTAGGTGTTGTAGAACGCCAGCGACGGCCGCACCGTGGTTTCCACCCCGAAGCGACGCAGGATCGGCTGGGCGCAATGGTGCCCGGTGCGCACCGCGATGCCCTCCTCGTTCAGCGCCTGGCCGACCTCCTCGGTGCTGTAGCCATCCAGCACGAAGGACATGACGCTGGCCTTGTCCGCCGCCGTGCCGATCAGCCGCACGCCGGGGATGGCGCCCAGCCCGCGCATGCCATGGACCAGCAGGTCATGCTCGTAGCGGCCGATGTTCTCGATGCCCAGGCGCGTTACGTAGTCCAGCGCCGCGCCCAGCCCGACCGCATCGGCGATATTGCCGGTGCCGGCCTCGAACTTGTTCGGAATGGGCTGGAACACCGTTTTTTCGAAGGTCACGTCGGCGATCATGTTGCCGCCGCCCTGCCAGGGCGGCATGTCCTCCAGCACCTCGCGCCGGCCCCAGACCACGCCGATGCCGGTGGGCCCGAAGATCTTGTGGCCGGAAAACACGAAGAAGTCCGCGCCCAGCGCCTGCACGTCCACCCGCAGGTGCGACACCGACTGCGCGCCGTCCACCAGCACGCGGGCGCCGGCCCGGTGCGCCAGTTCGATGATGCGCGCGACCGGCGTGACGGTGCCGAGCGCGTTCGACACCTGGGTCACCGCGACGATGCGGGTGCGGTCATTGAGCAGCTTCTGGTATTCATCCAGCAGGATCTGGCCGGAATCGTCCACCGGAATCACGCGCAATCGCGCGCCCTTGGCCGCCGCCAGCTGCTGCCATGGCACGATGTTGGCGTGGTGCTCGAGGTTGGAGACGATGATCTCGTCGCCCTCGCCCACGTGCTGCGCGCCCCAGCTCTTGGCCACCAGGTTGATGGCCTCGGTGGTGCCGCGCACGAAGATCACCTCGTTGACGTCGGGCGCGTTGATGAAGCGCCGGACCCGCTCGCGCGCGCCCTCGTAGGCGTCGGTGGCGCGCGCCGCCAGCTCGTGCGCGGCGCGATGGATGTTGGAGTTCTCGTGGGCGTAGAAATACGCGATCCGGTCGATCACGCTTTGCGGCTTGTGGGTGGTGGCGGCATTGTCGAACCACACCAGCGGGCGGCCGTTGACGCGTGCCCGCAGCACGGGGAAGTCGCGCCGCACCGCGTGCACGTCGAACGGCGGATGGGCATCGGCGCCGGCATGCGGCGCGGTCCGCGCCTGGGGATGCGCGGGCGTGACGTAGCCGCTGGGCAGCACGACCGCATCGACGAAGTAATAGCGCGGGTCCGGCGAGGCTGCGGCGGCCGCCGGCGGGGCCGGCGCCGCGGGAGTGGCGGCCCGGGCGGGCACGGCCAGCCCGGCCAGATCGTCGCTGACCGCCGTGGCGCCCAGCACCGTTCCCG
>NZ_CYTU01000017.1:0-247 GCF_001299375.1 Achromobacter sp. 2789STDY5608621
ACGCCGATGGGCAGCTGGCGGCTTTCCAGCACGGGGCCTTGCTCGATGTGCAGCTCGACGAAGGCGGCGGTGCCGTCCGCGCCGCGCAAGGGCTGGCCCAGCGCGGTCGGATCGCCGCCGATGCGGGCGATGCCCTGCGCCAGCGTCTCGCCGTCGGCGTTGCGGGCGGCCAGCATGTCGGCGCTGAGTTGGCCGCTCAAGGCGCGGCTGCCGACGCAGGAGATGCCGTAGTCGCTGGGTTCTTCGG
>NZ_CYTU01000017.1:420-97913 GCF_001299375.1 Achromobacter sp. 2789STDY5608621
CGGCGCGCGCCGGGCCCAGCGCTGCATCATCAGCACCGCCACCACCGCCAGGCCGGTCGCCAGCCCGCTCCAGATGCCGACGCCACGCCAGTCGGCGCGGAACGCCAGCCAGGCGCCGCACGGCAGGCCCACGCCCCAGTAGCCGATGGCCGCGTAGATCATCGGCACGCGCGTGTCGTGCAGGCCGCGCAGCATGCCCGCGCCCAGCACCTGCGCGCCGTCGACGATCTGGAACACCGCCGCCACGGCCAGGTAGCTGACCGCGAAGGCCAGCACCTTGGCGTTGGCCGGATCGTGCACGTCCATGAACACCGACACCAGCGCGTACGGCACGGTCAGCATCAGGGCCGCGGCGATCACCATCGAGCCGATGCCCAGGCCGAAGGCGCTCCAGCCGGCGCGCGTCACGCCCGCGCCGTCGCCCGCGCCCTGGGCGTAGCCGACCCGCACCGTGGCCGCCTGCGCCACGCCGTAGGGAATCATGAAGGTCACGCTGGCGATCTGGATGGCGATGGCGTGCGCCGCCAGTTCGGCCTCGCCCAGCCAGCCGATCAGGAAGGCCGCGGCGTTGAAGATGGTGACCTCGAAGGCGGTGGCCACGCCGATCGGCAGGCCCAGTTTCCAGAACGCCTTCAGGCGCGGCCAGTCGGGTTGCAGCAGGTCGCCGAACAGGCGATAGCGGCGGAAGCGCCGGTCGCGCAGCACCACCACGACCATGCCCACGAACAGGCTCAGGCTGGCGACCGCGCTGGCCACGCCCGCGCCGATCAGGCCCAGCGCCGGAAAGCCGAGGTTGCCGAACACCAGCACCCAGTTGCCCAGCACGTTGAACAGGATCGCGCCGACCGCCACGATGAAGGCCCAGCGCGCCTGCTGCAGCGCGGCCACGAACGAACGCAGCACCAGGAACCCCAGGAACGGCGGCATGGCCCAGAGCAGGGCGCGCAGGTACTGGCCGGCCGGCGCCGCCAGTTCGGGCGGCTGGCGCAGCAACAGCAGGATCTGCTCGCCATACCAGAGCGCCAGGCAGCCCGGCACCGACACCAGCGCCGCGGTCCACAGGCCCTGGCGCACGGTGCGGCGCACGTCGCGCACGGAATTGCGGCGCGCGCCTTCGGCCCGCGCCGCCATCGGCGCGGTGGCGCTGACCAGGCCCAGCGCGAAGAAGGCGATGGCGGAATACAGGTTGGCGCCCAGCGCGCTCGCCGCCAGCGGCTGCGAACCCAGGTGGCCGATGAACATGACGTCCGTCACCGTCATCGCGATCTGGGCGAGATTGGTCAGCACCAGCGGCAGGCTCAGCAGCAGGGTGGCGACGATTTCACGTTTCCAGGCGGCGCGGCGAAGGGCGGGCATGCGGCTTCTCTTGTAGACGAAGCCCGCATCTTAAACGTCGTTCGGGGTTAACCCGGATATTTCCCCTGGCCCGGGCGGGACATCGCGGCGGCGCGTGCGCGACGGGCGCGTGCGTCGCGCGTCATGTCGCGCGCCAGGCCGGCGGGCGCTTTTCCAGGAAGGCGCTCACGCCTTCCCGCGCTTCGTCCGAGCCGCGCACGGTAGCGATGCGCTCGACCGAATCGGCAATCAGCGCGGCATCCAGCGGCTGGCCGGCGAAATCGCGCACCAGCCGCTTGCTGGCCTGCACCGCCTGCGGGCCGTTGTCGCACAGCGCGCGGCACACGGCCTCGGCTTCGTCCTGCAATTGCGCCGCCGGCGCCACGCCGTGCAGCAGGCCCATGCGGTAGGCCGCCGCGGCGTCGAAGCGCTCGGCGGTCAGGCAATAGCGGTTGGCGGCGCGTTCGCCCAGGGCGCGGATCACGTAGGGGCTGATGGTGGCCGGCAGCAGGCCCAGCCGGGCTTCGGACAGGCAGAACTGCGCGTGGTCGGCGGCGATGGCGACGTCGCAGGCCGCCACCAGGCCCAAGCCGCCGGCGTAGGCGTCGCCGTTGACCGCGGCCACCACCGGCTTGGGGCAGGTCCAGATGACGCGCAACATCTCCGCCAGGCGGGCGGCGTCGGCGCGATTGTCGGCGTCCGTCAGCGTGCCCATCTTGCGCATCCAGTTCAGGTCGCCGCCGGCGCAGAACGCCTTGCCCGCCCCGGTCAGCAGCAGCACCCGCACCGCCGGATCGTCCGCCGCCGCGCGCACCGCGGCGGTCAGGGCCGCGATCAGCGTCTCGTCGAAGGCGTTGCGCAGGTCGGGGCGGTTCAGCGTCAGGCGGGCGATGGGGCCGTCGCGGGTCTCCAGCAGCGGACTGTCCGGCGTCATGCGTGTCTCCAGATATTGATTTCAACTCAATTAATAACCCGGACTGATTGAGCGCAGATATAGGGTATTACGCCAAGTCAGGATATTTATCTGGAGGATATTGAGTTATCCTCAAAAAAATAACGATGGAGCGAGACATGAGCCATTTCCCCGACGCCGCCGGCGCCGCGGCGCGCTACGCGTCGGTCTTCCGGCCTGGCCTGTTCGACGGCAAGACCGTCATGGTGACCGGCGGCGGCAGCGGCCTGGGCCGCTGCACCGCGCACGAGCTGGCCTCGCTGGGCGCGGGCCTGGCGCTGGTGGGCCGCAAGCCGGAAAAGCTGACGGCCACGCGCGATGAACTGGCGCGCGTCTACCCCGAGGCCGCCGGCCGCATCACACTGCACGCCTGCGACATCCGCGACGAAGCCGGCGTGCGCGGCGCGGTGGCCGACGCCCTGGCCGCGCATGGGGCCATCGACGGCCTGTTCAACTGCGCCGGCGGCCAGTTCCCGGCGCCGCTGGAGCAGATCAGCTTCAACGGCTGGAACGCGGTGGTGCAGAACAACCTGCACGGCACTTTCCTGGTGGCGCGCGAGGTCTACACCCAGCACATGCGCCAGCACGGCGGCGCCATCGTCAACATGCTGGCCGACATCTGGGGCGGCATGCCCGGCATGGGGCATTCCGGCGCGGCCCGCGCCGGCGTCTGGAACCTGACCGAGACGGCGGCCTGCGAATGGGCCCATGCCGGCGTGCGCGTGAACGCGGTGGCGCCGGGCTGGATCGCCTCCAGCGGCATGGACAGCTACGACGAGGACTACCGCGCGGTGCTGCGCGGCCTGGCCGCCAAGGTGCCGTTGCAGCGCTTCGGCACCGAGGCCGAATTGGCGGCGGCGGTGGTGTTCCTGCTGTCGCCGGCGGCGGCCTTCATCACCGGCAGCGTCATCCGCGTCGATGGCGGCGTGCCCAACGCGCGCCATTCCTGGACCCTGCCGCCGGCCGCGCGCGGCGACACCTACGACGGCTTTCCTCAGTACGCGCCGCCGTCCTTGTTCTCGGCGGACTGAAGCCGATGCAGGGCGTCTTGCACCTCGCCGCGGAACTGCGCCAGCGCCAGGGCATCGCGCCGCGGCGGCTGCAGCGCCTGCCACAGGAAGTCGACCAGGTGGTCGGCGGTGGCGGCCACGTCGACCCGCGCGCCGCCCAGGATGGCGTCCCACAGCACGTGCTCCATCGGGCCATAGACCGCCGAGCGCAGCAGGCGCAGCGGCATGTCCTGGCGGATATGGCCGTCGGCCTGGCCCTGCGCCAGGATGCGCATCAGCGGCGCGGTGTAGCGCCGTTGCAGGCCGGCGTAGATCTCGCCGAAATCGTCATTGCGGGCGCGGCCTTCGGACAGGATGAACGCGCACAGCCCGGTGCCCTCGGCCAGCAGGTGGCGCAGGTGGGCATGCACCAGGTAATGCAGCCGGGCGCGCGTGCCCTGCACCAGCGGCAGGTTGTCCTCGACCTTGGCGATGATCTCGTCGTACCAGTCGCTGATGACGCGCACGCACAGCTCGCGCTTGCCGCCGAAATAAGTGAACACCGTGCCTTCGGACACGCCCAGCCGCTGCGCGATCTCGGTGGTGGTGGCGGCCTGGAAGCCGGCCTCGGAAAACACCTGCCGCGCGACCCGCAGGATGTCCCGTATCCGTTGCTCGGACTTGGCGCTGGCCGGCGGGCGGCGCATCGGGACGGCGGCGGTTTTCTGCATAGGTGGAGGCAGGGCGATGGGAAGTGGCCGGGGCTTACTATCATAACGACCCGCGGCGCCGCGCCTTAAAGACACGCGAACACGAGACCCGCGACCACAAGACCCGCGACCACAAGAACCGCGACCACAAGAACAGCGACCACAAGAACAGCGACACGGAGACCTGAGCATCATGCTGTCCAGAACCGAGACCTACGCGCAGTTGGCGTCTTCCTTCCAATGGCGCGTGCCGGCGGCCTACAACATCGGCGTGGACGCCTGCGACAAGTGGGCCGATGGCAGCGGCCGCCTGGCGCTGATCCACGAGAAAAGCGACGGCAGCCAGACGCGCTACAGCTTCGACGATATCAAGGCGCGCGCCAATCAGCTGGCCAACGCGCTGCGGCGCCAGGGCGTGCGGCGCGGCGACCGGGTGGCGGTGTACCTGCCGCAGGCGCCCGAGACCGCCGTGACCCACATCGCCGTCTACAAGATGGGCGCGGTGGCGGTGCCGCTGTTCACCTTGTTCGGCGTCGACGCGATCCAGTACCGCCTGGCCGACAGCGGCGCCGCCGCGCTGGTCACCGACGCCGAGGGCTGCCGCCGCCTGCAGGAGATCCGCGCGACGCTGCCGGCTTTGCAGACGGTCTATTGCATCGACGGCCCGGGCGAGGGCGGGGCGCTGCCGCTGCACGCGTCGCTCGACGCCGAGTCCGAACTGTTCGAGCCCGAGCCCACCGCGGCCGACGACCCGGCCGTCATCATCTACACGTCCGGCACCACCGGCAAGCCCAAGGGCGCGCTGCACGCCCATCGTGTGCTGCTCGGCCACCTGCCGGGCGTGGAGATGTCGCACGAATTCTTTCCCGAGCACGCCACGCTGATGTGGACGCCGGCCGACTGGGCCTGGATCGGCGGCCTGCTGGACGTGCTGCTGCCGGCCTGGCACCACGGTGTGCCGGTGCTGGCGCGGCGCTTCGAGAAATTCGACGGCGCCTCGGCCTTCGACCTGATGGCGCGCCATGGCGTTACCCACACCTTCCTGCCGCCCACCGCGCTCAAGATGATGCGCGGCGTGGCCAGCCCGCCCGCGCCCGGCGCGCTGGCGCTGCGCTCGGTGGCCAGCGGCGGCGAATCGCTCGGCGCCGAGCTGATCGACTGGGGCCGCCGCGTGCTGGGCGTGACCATCAACGAGTTCTATGGCCAGACCGAATGCAACATGCTGGTGTCGTCGTGCTCGTCGCTGTTCGCGCCGCGCATCGGCAGCATCGGCCGCGCCGCGCCCGGACACCGGGTCGCCATCGTGGATGAGCAGGGCGCCGAAATGGCCGATGGCCAGGAAGGCAACATCGGCGTATTGCGGCCCGACCCGGTGATGTTCCTGGGCTACTGGAACAACCCGCAGGCCACCGCCGAGAAATTCGCCGGCGACTACCTGCTGACCGGCGACATGGGCGTGCGCGACGCCGACGGCTTCATCCGCTTCGTCGGCCGCAACGACGACGTCATCACCAGCGCCGGCTACCGCATCGGCCCCGGGCCGATCGAGGACTGCCTGCTGGGCCACCCGGCCGTGCGCATGGCCGCCGTGGTGGGCGTGCCCGACGCCGAGCGCACCGAGGTGGTGATGGCCTACGTGGTGCTGCACGATGGCGTGACGGGCGACGAGGCGCTGGTCAAGGCCTTGCAGGCGCACGTGCGCACCCGCCTGGCGGCGCACGAATACCCGCGCCGCATCCGCTTTGTAACCAGTTTGCCCAGCACTGCCACCGGCAAGATCATCCGCCGCGCATTGCGTGACGGCAGCTATGCCTGAGCCGCGCCGGCCATTGAAAAAAGCGATGACAAACCCGGTGACAAACTCGTCCGTTTGGTCGGGTTGACGGCCGACCGGCCGCTGCAAGTATGATGGCGCAAACATGTATACGGCCCCACTCAAAAGGGGCCGTATCGCCATTAGCCTTAGTATGGAGATAACCCTAATGAATAAGCCCTTGGACGGGGGCCTGGCGGCCTTGAACGTACCCGCGTACGTCAAGCACCGCGGCCTGATCGACTGGGTCGCCAGTGTGGTGGCGCTGGCCAAACCGGATCGCGTCGAATGGTGCGACGGTTCGCAGGAAGAATACGATCGCCTGTGCGAACTCATGGTCCAGGCCGGCACCATGCGCCGGCTCAACCCGGCCAAGCGGCCCAATTCCTTCCTGGCCTGTTCCGACCCGTCGGACGTGGCGCGCGTCGAAGACCGCACCTTCATCTGCTCCGACCGTCCCGAGGACGCCGGCCCGACCAACAACTGGGCCGACCCGGCCGAGATGCGCGCCACGCTCAACGGCCTGTTCGACGGCGCCATGCGCGGCCGCACGCTGTACGTGGTGCCGTTCTCGATGGGGCCGCTGGGTTCGGACATCGCCCACATCGGCGTCGAGCTGTCCGACAGCCCGTATGTCGCGGTCAACATGCGCATCATGACGCGCATGGGCAAGCAGGTCTACGACGTGCTGGGCGCCGACGGCGACTTCGTGCCGTGCGTGCACTCGGTCGGCAAGCCGCTGGCCGCCGGCGAGGCCGACGTGGCCTGGCCCTGCAACGCCACCAAGTACATCGTCCATTTCCCCAAGAGCCGCGAGATCTGGAGCTTCGGCTCGGGCTACGGCGGCAACGCGCTGCTGGGCAAGAAGTGCTTCGCGCTGCGCATCGCCTCCACCATGGGCCGCGACCAGGGCTGGCTGGCCGAACACATGCTGATCCTGGGCGTGACCTCGCCCAAGGGCCGCAAGTACCACGTCGCCGCCGCGTTCCCGTCGGCCTGCGGCAAGACCAACTTCGCCATGCTGATCCCGCCGCAGGGCATGGACGGCTGGAAGGTCACCACCATCGGCGACGACATCGCCTGGATCAAGCCGGGCGCCGACGGCCGCCTGCACGCCATCAACCCCGAGGCCGGCTATTTCGGCGTGGCCCCGGGCACCAGCGAGCAGACCAACTTCAACGCCATGGCCACGCTCAAGGCCAACGTCATCTTCACCAACGTTGCCCTGACCGACGACGGCGACGTCTGGTGGGAAGGCATGACCGACACGCCGCCCGCGCACCTGATCGACTGGCAGGGCCAGGACTGGACCCCGGCCATCGCCCGCGAGACCGGTCGCAAGGCCGCCCATCCCAACGCGCGTTTCACCGCCCCGGCGGCGCAGTGCCCGTCGATCGACCCCGAGTGGGAGAACCCGCAGGGCGTGGTGATCGACGCCTTCATCTTCGGCGGCCGCCGCTCCACCACCGTGCCGCTGGTGACCGAGGCCCGCAGCTGGGTCGAAGGCGTCTACATGGCCGCCACCATGGGCTCGGAAACCACCGCCGCCGCCGTCGGCCAGCAGGGCGTGGTGCGGCGCGATCCGTTCGCCATGTTGCCGTTCTGCGGCTACAACATGAGCGACTACTTCAACCACTGGCTCAACCTGGGCAAGCAGCTCGAAGCCGCCGGCGCCACGCTGCCGCGCATCTACTGCGTCAACTGGTTCCGCAAGGGCCCCGACGGCAAGTTCGTCTGGCCCGGCTTCGGCGAGAACATGCGCGTGCTGCGCTGGATGCTGGGCCGCATCGACGGCCAGGCCAGCGGCGTCGACCAGGTGTTCGGCGTCTCGCCCAGCTACCAGGACATCGACTGGACCGGCCTGGAGTTCAGCCCCGACAAGTTCGAACAGGTCATGTCGGTCGACGCCGGCGCCTGGCGCGACGAACTGGCGCTGCACGACGAGCTGTTCGGCCAGCTGGCCCAGGGCCTGCCGGAAGACCTGCCCGCCACCAAGGTCAAGATCGAAGGGCGCCTGGCCGCCTGAGGCCGGGGGCGCCTGGCCGGCCGCGCCTAGCCGGCCGCGCCTGGCCGGCCGCGCTCGATCACAAACCCGCGCACGGTGACGTGCGCGGGTTTTTTTACGGCACAATCGCCCTATGAAACTCGACGCCGAAGACCTCGCCAAGATCACCGAACTGACCCTGGCCCACTACGAAGAAAGCGCCCGGTCCTTCGAGGAAGGCACGCGCGACCACGACGTCAGCCAGAACATCGCCGCGTTGCTGCGCCACATCGAGGGCGAGCCCCCCTGCGACATCCTCGACCTCGGCTGCGGCCCCGGCCGCGACCTCAAGACCTTCGCCGCACTCGGCCACCGCCCCGTCGGCTTGGACGGCACCCCCAGCTTCGTCGCCATGGCCCGCGCCGCCAGCGGCTGCGAAGTCTGGCACCAGGACTTCCTGCGCCTGCAACTGCCCGCCGCCCGCTTCGACGGCATCTTCGCCAACGCCGTCCTGTTCCACGTCCCCACCCAGGAACTGCCCCGCGTCCTGCGCGACCTGCGCGCCACCCTCAAACCCCGCGGCGTCCTCTTCAGCTCCAACCCCCGCGGCGGCAACCAGGAAGGCTGGAACCGCGGCCGCTACGGCGCCTACCACGACCTGGACGGCTGGCGCACCCTGCTGCAAGCCGCAGGCTTCGAAGAACTCGAACACTACTACCGCCCCGACGGCCTGCCACGCGAACAACAACCCTGGCTCGCCAGTGTGTGGAGAAGGGCGGACTGACCGCACGACGCGATACACGCATCACCCGCGCGCAGCGCATCCTCCCGCCTTCACACACCCAGACGCCCATCGCGGCCGCCCGCGCGGCCACGATGGGCAGCCCTGAAAATTCCCTTCCCCGATCACAGGTCCAGCAGCGCGACAAGCCAAGACGCACGTAGCCCCTCGGGCGGGCGCAGTCGGTGGCGGGCAACCTCGATGCGCCCGAGGGAATCTGAAGGCAGTCGCCGCAGGCGACAACGAAGATGACAACGGGGGGGGCCGCCTAGGCAAGTCCGGAGCGAACGCTCCGGACCGCAATCGTGGGCGCCCGCCACCGACTGCGCCCGCCCGAGGGGCAGCCTACGAAGCAGAGCCAGCCTACAAAGCCCATCACCCCGATCACCCCCTTCCCCAGGCGAACAAAGCAAAGCAAAAACCGGATACCCACCGCAGCCACCGGCCACTCCCCCTGGATCCCCGTCAACCCACCCCGCAATACCCGCACTCCCTGGATACCCGCCGCCAAATCCGGCTACCGCCCCGCCCGCGCCCGCCCTCAACATCCGCCTCACGATCTCAGCAACCCAAGAGGCAAGCAAATGAAGGGACTGGCCCACAAAACCGCCATCGTCACCGGCGGCGCCACGCTGATCGGCGCCGGCGTCGTCGCCGCGCTGCGCGCCAAGGGCGTGCGCGTCGCCATCTTCGATATCGACGCCGGCGGCGCCGCCCGCGTCGCCGCCACCGACCCCGACGGCATCCGCGCCTGGCCGCTCGACATTACCGACGACGCCCAGCTGGCCCGCGCCGTCACCGAGGTCGCCGCCCACTTCGGCCGCATCGACTACCTCGTCAACCTCGCCGCCACCTACCTCGACGACGGCGCCGCCTCCGGCCGCGCCGACTGGCTGCGCGCCCTGGACATCAACGTCGTCAGCGCCGTCATGGCCGCCCGCGCCGTGCATCCGCACCTGGTGGCCGCCGGCGGCGGCGCCATCGTCAACTTCACCAGCATCTCGTCGCGCGTCGCGCAGACCGGCCGCTGGCTCTATCCGGTCTCCAAGGCCGCCTTGCTGCAGGTCACCCGCAGCCTGGCGATGGACTACGCCGGCGACCGCATCCGCGTCAACTCGGTCTCGCCCGGCTGGACCTGGTCGCGCGTGATGGACGAACTGACCCAGGGCGACCGCGCCAAGACCGACCGCGTCGCCGCCGACTTCCACCTGCTGGGCCGCGCCGGCGATCCGGCCGAGGTGGCCGAGGTGGTCGCCTTCCTGCTGTCGGACCACGCCAGCTTCGTCACCGGCGCCGACTACGCCGTCGACGGCGGCTATTCCGCCATGGGCCCCGAACAGGCCCGTCCCGCCATCCCGCGCCTGGCCGAATAAGGCCGGCCTTACCGCTCATCGGGCCGCCAGGAACCCGGCGGACCCGCACACCAAACAGGAGATCCATCATGCGTCGAATCGCGATCGTCGGAGGAGGGCAGGCCGGCCTGCCGTTGGCACTGGGCCTGCTGGACAAGGGCTACGAGGTGACCGTGGTCACCAACCGCGAGCCCGATGACATCCGCCGCGGCAAGGTCATGTCCAGCCAGTGCATGTTCGATGCCTCGCTGCAGATCGAGCGCGATCTGGGCCTGAACCAGTGGGAAGCCGACTGTCCGCCGGTCGAAGGCATCGGCCTGGCCGTGCCGCACCCCGAGCGCCCCGGCCACAAGCTGATCGACTGGGCAGCGCGCCTGGACCGCCCGGCGCAGGCGGTGGACCAGCGCATCAAGATGCCGGCCTGGATGGAATTGTTCGCCGCACGCGGCGGCCGCCTGCTGATCCAGGATGGCGGCGTGGCCGAACTGGAGCTGCTGGCCGCCTCGCACGACCTGGTGCTGCTGGCCGCCGGCAAGGGCGACGTGGTCAAGCTGTTCGAGCGCGACACCGCGCGCTCGCGCTTCGACAAGCCGCAGCGCGCGCTGGCCCTGACCTACGTGCACGGCATGCGCCCGGCGCCGGTGTTCTCGCGGGTCGCCTTCAACCTGATCCCCGGCGTCGGCGAGTACTTCGTGTTCCCCGCGCTCACCACCACCGGCCCCTGCGAAATCATGGTGTTCGAAGGCGTGCCGGGCGGCCCGATGGACTGCTGGCGCGATATCAAGACGCCGCAGGACCACCTGGCCAAGAGCCTGGACATCCTGCGCACCTTCCTGCCCTGGGAGGCCGAGCGCTGCGCGTCGGTCGAGCTGACCGATGCCAACGGCATCCTGGCCGGCAGCTTCGCGCCCACGGTGCGCAAGCCGGTCATGACGTTGCCGTCGGGCCGCCTGGTGTTCGGCCTGGGCGACGCCGTGGTCACCAACGACCCCATCACCGGCCAGGGCTCGAACAACGCCACCAAGGCCTGCGCCGTCTATCTGGAGGCGATCCTGGCGCGCGGCGACCAGGCTTTCACGGCCGAGTGGATGCAGCAGACCTTCGAGCGCTTCTGGGACTACGCCAGCGCCGTGGTCGACTGGACCAACTCGATGCTGCTGCCGCCGCCGCCGCATCTGCTGCACCTGCTGCAGGCCGCCGGCGACGCGCCCGCCCTGGCCAGCGCCGTCGCCAACGGCTTCAACCATCCGCCCAACTTCTTCCCGTGGTGGACCGACGCCACCGCCTGCGAGGCCTTCATCGCCGCCAAATCCACCCGGGCGGCGGCGTGATGGCGGCCCTGGACTGGGGCAGCACCGACCTGCACCCCAAGGTCCTGCGCGGCGTGCTGGGCAGCTACCCGACCGGCGTGGCCATCGTCGCCACGCGCTGTCCGGACGGCCGCAAGGTCGGGCTGACCATCAACTCCTTCGCCTCGCTGTCGCTCGATCCGCCGCTGGTGCTGTGGAGCCTGGTGAACCGCTCGCCCAACCTGGCGGCGTTCCGCGACTGCGACCACTTCACCATCAGCGTGCTGGCCTGCGGCCAGGAGGCGCTGGCGCGGCGTTTCGCCGATCCGGCGGTGCCGGACAAGTTCGAAGGCGCCGAGCTGCACGAGGTGCCCGAGGGCGTGCCTGCCATCGCCGGCGCCGTGGCCACGCTGGTCTGCGCCAACGACCAGCAGAGCCCGGCCGGCGACCACCTGCTGCTGTTCGGCCGGGTGCTGCGCGTGGCCAGCCTGGAGGCCACGCCGCTGGTGTTCCATGCGGGGCGCTTCACGGCGCTGACCCTATGATGCCCTCATCTTCCGCGTCCGACGCCCAGATCATCGTGGTGGGCAGCGGCATGAATTCGCTGGTGTGCGCCGCGCTGCTGGCGCAGCGCGGCAAATCGGTGCTGGTGCTGGAGCGCAACGACCGCCTGGGCGGCTGCATCCGCACCGAGGAATTGTTTCCCGGCTACCGCCACGACGTGCTGTCGAGCTGGTATCCGCTGTTCGTCGGCGGTCCCGCCTACGCCGCTCTCAAGCCGGCCCTGCAGGCGGCCGGCCTGGAATTCGCCCAGTGCGACTACACCACCGGCCTGGCGCTGCCCGACGGCAGCGGCATCGCCCTCAAGCAGGACATCGCGGACAGCGCGCGGCGCCTGGACGCCTGGGCGCCCGGCGACGGCGCCGCGTTCGGCGCCATGGCGCAACGCCTGTTCGGCGAAGACGCCGCGCTGACCTTCGGCCTGCTGGGCCAGAACCCCTATGGCGCCGGCATGCTCAAGCTGCTGTTCGGCGAGTGGCGCCGGCGCGGCCTGGACGGGCTGATGGCGTTCGCCGCCGATTCGCTGGAGAGCTTTCGCCGCTGGTCCGACCGTGAATTGCAATCCGACGCGGCGCGCGCGTTGATCGCGCCCTGGGTGCTACACACCGGCCTGGGACCGGACGACGCCTGTTCGGCGCTGATCGGCAAGCTGACCTTCGCCGCGGTGGTGGCCGGCGGCATGCCGGTGGTCAAGGGCGGCAGCCAGGGCGTGGTGGACGCCCTGGCAAAGGTCATCGAGCACCACGGCGGCCGGCTGCAGACTGGCGCCGCCGTCGAACGCATCCTGACGCATGGCGAAGGCCGCCGCCGCCGCGCCGTCGGCGTCGTGGCCGCCAGCCGCGAGTACCGCGCCCGCGAGGCCGTGGTCTGCAACGTCACGCCCGGCCAGCTGTACTGCACGCTGCTGCCCGACGCGCCCGAGCCGCTGCGGCGCCGCGCCGCCGGCTACCGCCACGGCCGCGGCGGCATGCAGATCCATTTCGCGCTCGACGCGCCGCCCGACTGGCGCACGCCCGAACTGCGCCACGTGCCGCTGGTGCACCTGACCGAGAGCATGGAGCAGGTCTGCGCCTCGGTCACCGAGGCCAACAACGGCCTGTTGCCGGCGCGGCCGACGCTGGCAATCGGCCAGCCGGTCGCCGTCGATCCGTCGCGCGCGCCGGCCGGCGGCTGGATCCTGTGGGTGCAGATGCAGGAGCTGCCGGTGCGCGTCAAGGGCGATGCCGCCGGCCTGATCGACACGCCCGCCGACGGCCGCTGGACCGAGGCCCTGCGCGAGGCCGTCGCCGACCGCGTGCAGGCGCGGCTGGAACCGGTCATGCCCGGCCTGGCGCAACGCATCGTCGGCCGCCGCAGCTACTCGCCGGCCGACCTGGAGGCGCTGAACTGCAACCTGGTGGGCGGCGATCCGTACGCGGGCATCTGTTCGCCCGACCAGTTCTTCTGGCTGCGACCGTTCGCCGGCAGCCAGGGCGCGCGCGGCCACCGCACGCCGCTGCGCAACCTTTTCCACATCGGCGCCGCCACCCACCCGGGTCCCGGACTGGGCGGCGGTTCCGGCTATCTCGTCGCACAACAACTCGCGCCCCGCGGGGGCAGGAGCGGAACATGAGCAGACACCTGACACGCCGGCTGGCTTGCGCCGCGGCATTGGCGCTGGCCGGTGGCGTGGCGCAAGCCACCGAAGGCGGCGGCCTGGGCATCTATCCGGACGGCCTGGAGAACTTCATGTCGGGCGCGCTGCCGCCGCCCGGGGTGCACATGCTGGTCTACGGCGGCGGCGCGCGCTACGACAAGCTGCGCGGCAACGATGGCGAACGCCTGCCGGTGCCGGACTTCAAGGTAGACGTCAACGTGCTGGCCCCGCGCCTGATCTGGGTCACGCCGCAGCAGGTGCTGGGCGGCCAGCTGGCCTTCCATGCCATCGCGCCGCTGCTGGACGTCACCTTCAAGGCCGGCGGCCAGCGCTACCGCAGCACCGGCCTGGGCGACATGACGCTGGGCGTGGCGCTGGGCTATCACCTGTCCGAATCGCTGCACTACGTGGTCGGCCTGGACATGTACGCGCCCACCGGCGAATACGACCGCAAGGACCCGTCCAGCCTCGGCAAGAACTACTGGACCGCCCAGCCCGTGTTCGCGCTCAGCCGCATCAGCCCGGACGGCTTCAATGCCGACCTGAAGCTGATGTACGACTTCAACTTCCGCAACTCCGCCACCGACACCCGCTCGGGCCAGGCCATCCACGCCGACTACGCGGTGGGTTGGGGCGTGGGCAAGGGCTGGGTGCTGGGCGTGGGCGGGCATGCCTTCCAGCAGGTCACCGACGACAAGGGTCCCAACAGCGCCGCCGGCCGTGCCCGCGCCTTCGGCGTGGGGCCGTCGGTGCGCTACATGAACGACCGCGGCTGGCTGTTCACCGCCAAGTGGCAGCAGGAATTCCAGGTCAAGAACCGGCCGGAGGGCGCGCAGCTGTACGTCAAACTGGCGATTCCGTTCTAGGGCCCGCGCCTGGCTCCTTCCAGGATAGACAGGCCTTGGGGCTGCGTGCGGCGGGCCGGCCCGGCAGCGGGCCCGCCGCGGGGAAGGGGGCGGCAGCAAGGCGGGCGCCGCCCGCCCGTCGCCGCGAATGGGCTAGACTCAAGGCTCTCTTCGTTTCAAGTAGCCATCCATGATTGTCAAAGCCTTGCGTGTCGGTGTGGGTCAACTGATTGTCCTGGGCGATGCGCTGACGCGCCCGCGCCCGCAGCAACGCTCGGCCCAAGGCCAGGCCGCCGTCGACCGCGAGGCGGCCGCGCTGTCGCTCTACCAGTTCCATGCCTGCCCGTTCTGCGTCAAGACGCGGCGCGCCATCCACCGCCTGAACGTGCCCGTTGCGCTGCGCGATGCCAAGGGGGATCCGCAGGCGCGCGCCGAATTGCAGGCTGGCGGCGGCAAGGTCAAGGTGCCGTGCCTGCGCATCGAGGAAGCGGGCGGCACGCGCTGGATGTACGAGTCCAGCGACATCATCGCCTACCTTGAACAACGCTACGCGAACGTGGCCTGACGCGGCGGCCTCATGACACGCCCCGCCCGCCGCCTGGCTCTCCTGACCCTGTGCGCGGCCGTGGCGCTGGCGGGCTGCGACTCGTCGCTGCCGCCGCCGCCCGCCGGGTCCAGGCTCACGGCGGAGACCCTGGCCACCCAGGAAACGCCGCCCGAACTCCAGTTCAAGGGCGCCTTGGCGGGCAAGCCCATCCACCTGCTCATGCATGAATGCAAGGTCTACAAGGTGGACCCGGCGGAAGGCGGCAATGTCGCCTGGACGCTGGTGCTGGAAGGCGATTTCTATCTGCTGCCCACCGCCTGCGTGCGCCAGGAACTGACGGCGGGCAAGGGCTTCGTGCTGGCCTTCATCGGCCGCCAGGCGTTCGGCGCCGGCGGCTGCTGCACCGGCACTCCGCAGTACCGCTCGACCGACGGGCTGACCTGGAAGCCGCGCTGAACGCCACGTTGAATGCCGAACTGAATGCCGCAATGAACGCCATCAGCGTGAGCGGACGATCGTTTGCGGTTGGCCATCCCCAGGGTTGTTTGAACGCAAGGCCTGGCCAGTCCTGACAAAGTTGCCGCTTCCGCCGTGCCGCCGCGCGTGCCGCGTCAGCCGTGCCGCCGCACGCTCTGGCTGGGGCTCTCGCCGTAGCGCGCCTTGTAGCCGGCGCTGAAACGCCCCAGGTGCGCGAAACCCCAGCGCAGCGCCACCCCCGCGACGTTCTGGCATTCACCCGCCACCAGCTCGGCGCGCGCCCGTTCCATGCGCAGGTCGCGCAGATAGTGCATGGGGCTGATCCCCAGGAATTCCTTGAAGCCGGCATACAGGCTGCGCACGCTGACCCCCGCGATGCGCGCCAGTTGCTCGGCGCTGACCGGCTCGTGCGCATGCGCCTGCAGATAATCCTGCACGCAGCGCACGTGGCGCGGCAGCACCGCGCCGCGCCGGCCCGCCGGCGTGGCGCTGTAGTTGTGGGGCAGGGTGGACAGCAGCGTCGCCGCCACCAGCTGTTCCATCTGGTGCACGATCAGCTTGTGCTGGGCCAGGTCGGCGTGCTGCGACGAACAATCCAGCAGATACGCCATCAGGCAGCGCCAGGCCGGACACTCGCGCCAGCGGAACCCCAGCTGGAAGCGCAGCGGCCGATCCAGCGTACAGCCCAGGTGGCCCACCAGCGTGCGCTCCAGCAGCGAGCGGCCCACCCGCAACATGAACTGGTCGTTGTCGTCGGCCCAATGCATCGCCAGGTCGTCATCCGGGCTGACCACCGACGCCACGTCCGGCGTCGAATCCACCCGCTGCGGCCCGCTCTCGATCAGCGCGGTGCCCGACAGCGGCATCTGCACCAGGAAGAAGTCCTCCAGCGGCCCCGGCCGAATCTCGACATTCGCCCCGTAGCGCAGCCGGTTCAGCGACACCTCGCCCAGCGGCTGGTGATGCATGCGCGCGTTCAGGCGCTGCGTCGACCCGACCACGCCCAGGTGGTGCGGCCGCATCACCCGGCCCACCATCGCGCGCGCCTCGTCCAGGTCGCCCGAGGCGAACAGCTGTTGCGCCGGCGTCGCCAGAATGGTGTCGATGCGCCACCCCGCGGCGCCGGCCATTGCCCCGGCGGCCGGGCGCGGCTCGGCGGGTTGCCATGATGTCTCGGCATCGGACTGCGTCGTGTTCAGCATGGCCGGGATTCCTTGCTCAGGTCCTGATGTCCGGCGGGCAGCGGCCGCCGGTTCCCCTGGCGGCCACGTCCGTGGCGCGCCTTTATGATGGTCCTCATAGTAAAACGCCGCGCCCCGCGCGGGACTGCTGGAAAACCCGTCCCGGTGGGCATGGGACTATCCGTTTTTTGCGCTGGCTGTCCGCGGCGTGCGGGAAAGCGGCCGGGGCCGGCGGCTGTCGTCAGGGGGCCGGGCTGGCCCGTGCCCTCAGAGGATGGCCTGCAGCCCTTTGTCGGCGATCAGGTTGAGCAGCTTGAGCGCCGGCCCGGTGGGGCGGGTCTGGCCTTGTTCCCATTTGCGCACGGTCGAGGCGGTGGTGTGCAGGTGCAGCGCGAATACCGGCTGGCTGAAGTTCAGGGATTCGCGCAGGCGGCGGATGTCCGTCGCATCGAGGTCACGGACCGGCGGAGGGCAGAGGCTGTCGAATTCGCGCAGGGTGACCTTGCCGACCGCGCCCGCGTCGTGCAACGCGGCCAGATCGTCGCGGATGTCCTCAATGATCTTGCTCACAATGGATCTCCAATAGGATGCCGGATCCGAGCGCTTTCGAGATGGCGTCGGGGGATAGTTCGAGGAATACCCGTCCTGCGAATTGCAGTGCCTTCTGTTCCTCCGGCGCTATGTTTTCCTGGTCGCTCTTGGAAAAGCCATGCAGAAACACATAGCGGTGGCCAAGGCGAGCGGAAAGCAATGCGCGATATCCATGGCTTTTGCCCCCGCCTGGCCGGGACACTCGTTGTTTGTAGAGCAGGCCTCCCAGGCTGGCGTCGATCAAGCCGTGTTCCATTGCCCTGACCGCCATGCAGAGTGCGGCGTCAGGCAGGCGTTCCTCTGCCTGCCATCGGGCAAAGCGTTTTCGCTTCAGGATGCGTTTCATCAGTGTTCCTAAATGTACCCGCTTCGGGCATGATTTAAAGCGCCCGAGTGGATATTTCCTCGAGGCTTTCGTCCTATTCTCGAAAATGCGGCCAAGGGGCCACGTTGGCCCCCTGCGCGTGCCGCGCGAGGCGGCCAGTGCTGATGTGCAAACGTAGCGCAGACGGGCAAGCTTTGTGAGGGATGCCGTGCTCAACATGTCCACGTTGATGGCGCACTGGAGGACCAGGGAACGGATAGGCGGCAATTGGCGCAACCGGGTGCAAGCTGATGTGGGAGCGCGACATCTGCTACGTCGCCAACAATTCCCGCTGGCGCGTGATGGCCGAGACCTCGAACCTGATCGAGACCGAGTATCCGGACAAGGGCTATTACGGCCTGGCCTACAGCATCGCCCGCGCCAAGCTATACATGAAGACCGGCAAGCAGCTCACTGACGCGCGCTGAGGCGGCGCGGCGGCGTGGCCGTCAGGCCGGCCGCCCATCAACGCTTGAGGCAGCTGGACACCGACTCGGTCAGTCGGGCCATTTCCTGGTCGACGCCGAGATCGGTGCAATAGGCGCCGGCGCCGCGCAACGAGAGCGCGAGCGTGGAGGCGCGCTTCGAGACCTCGGCTTTCAGGCGAAAGCCGCTGGTGTTGGGGCTGCTGTAGTGGGTGGTTTCGAGCACCCCGGTCTTGGCGTCGCGGATGGCATGGCCCTGGTCATATTCCCGCCCGGCCGCCGTGCTCGCGGCGGTTGCGCGGTCGATGCACGCGAACACGTCCTCGGTGGCGGCGTCCTGCGGAATCTGAAGCGTGGCGCTCTGGCTGGGGCCGAGCGCGTCGCAGAGCGTCGAAGACGTCGAGCAGCCGCCCAACAGGACAATGATCGCCGCCATCCCGGCCAGCCTGCCTTTCAGGCGGCCATGCGCCTGGATCCCGCCAATACCCGCCATCGCCGTGACCTCCCCCGATCGCTATGCAAACAGACACCCATGGGCTGGCGCACAGGCGGGTGTCGCGTTGCGCTCCCGGTCGGCATGCCCGCCATTCGAGCCTGCATTCTAGAGACTGCGCGACGTGGCGGTGTAACGAGTGATGGCGGTGTGTCTCATTGTCCTTGGAAAAGCGTGCGGATCATCGGGCTCACCCGTTCACGACCTTCGCCGCCGTCACCGTCACTTCCACCAGCCAGCCGGGTTCGACAAGGCCCACCACCTGCGCCCGAGTCCGGGTGGGCAGATGGGGTTGCGCGGGCGAACCAAAGTAGTCGGCATAGACGCTCGAAAACGCGCCGTAGTCCGGCGGGCCGTTCCTGGCGGGTTCCACGACGAAAAGCGCTTGCACGGCAATCACATCGCCCAGCGCATACCCTTTGCCTTCCAGGATTACCTGAATCTGGTCGAACACGCTTCTCGTCTGCGTGCGCAGATCGCCGAAGTGGCTGACCGAGTGGGGTTCGGCGTCGAGATTCGACGGCAGTGCGCCGACGCCGCTCAACGTGATGGTCCGGGCGCTCGCGGGGACTTCAATCGCTTCCGCGAATTCCCGAGCCCACGATGCCTCGAGGCGCCTGGGGGTAGGGTGCCGCACAATGGCGTCGCTCATTGGATTCTCCAAAGGTGAATTGACCGCCTGCCACGAACGCCGTCCACCTGGGATGAGCCCGCTCATAGCCCGCTCATCGGTCCGCAGGAATGCCGAGGGGAGGTCAGCGCATGATGGTACGCAGATGTCGATCATCTGAAAAATGAATTAATTCGATAAAATCGTTCGATCCTGTCGATGGATATCGCTGCCTTGAACCGGGATTCAATGAGAGACAGATGGAACTGCGCCACCTTCGCTATTTCTTGACCATCGTCGAACTCGACAATCTGTCGCGCGCGGCCGAGAAGCTGTGCGTTGCGCAATCCACGCTGTCGCACGCCCTGCGTCAGCTTGAAGAAGAATTGGGCATCGCGTTGTTTGACCGGGTAGGGCGGACCATGCGCCTCACTCAGGCCGGTCGGGTGTTCCGCGACTATGCGGCGCGAACATGCAATGAAGCGACGCGGGCCAAGCGGGCGATGCAGGAGTTGAACGAGCTCGACGCGGGTACCTTCACCTTGGGCGCCATCCCGGTATTTCCCCTGGCATTTCTGCCGCGCACGGTCTCGGCCTTCAACCAGCGACACCCGAAGGTGCGGATCGTGGTCCAGGATCTGCTCGCGGCGCAGCTCGAGGAAAGACTGGCGCTGGGCATGCTTGATCTCGGCATCGCCTTTCATCCGGCCTCACGCGACGACGTCGAATCCGAACCTCTTTTTTCTGAGCGGCTGGTCCTGGCGGTGGGCCACGATCACCCGTTCGCACGGAAGCGTCGGGTTCAGTGGAAGACGCTCGATTCGATTCCGCTAGCCCTGTTCCCGCCGAAATTCTCGACGCGCATCCTGATCGAAGACGCGTTCAAGACGGCCAATGTGCCATTGCAGGTAGCGGTGGAAATGGATAGCACGGAGTCGCTCCTGGCGGTCGCCGCGGAAGGGCAGCTTGCGACCATCGTCCCTGAAACGGCGGCGACGGGCTTCGAGCGCGTCAATCTCATCCCTATCACGCAGCCGGAATTGTCCCGGCAACTCGGCTTGCTGTGGCCGAAGGGAGCAGGGCGGACTCGCGCCGCGACGACTTTCGCCGGGATGCTCAAGGAAATGTCCATGGCCGTGAGAAAGGGCCAGAAAGCGTGAGGGGATAGACCGAGGAACACCTCTCCAACGAATTGCAGTATCGGTGGCGGATGCAAGCAGACCGCTTGAGCGAATCGTTTTACTATCGCCGTTGACAATTCCCGGCCGCGCTGTGTGAATGGCGCCGCGCCCAATCCTACGCACGCTTACCGAATGACCATGACGCCCTCACGGAAAGAACCGCGCCCGTCCGCGCGGCGCATTCTCGCGGATGTTGCCCCCCTCAGCCATGATCAACGCTACAAGCGCATGGTGGCGCTCGGTCGTGAATCCCTCACGAGTGCGCCTCTGGCCGAAGACCTGCGGTCATTGGCGCAATCGGAGGTCCACTACGAGCGGCTGTTGGCGTTGATGTCGGTCAGTGGTTCCCATGCGACGGATCTGATCGTCACGATGCTCGCCGATCCGTCGCCCATGCTGGCATTGCGTGCCGCCCGGCTGGCGGCGCGTGTCGTGCCCGACGAGCTGCTGGTGCGGCTGATGCCGGACATGACGAAGGCGTGTCGCCGGGATCTTGCCAGCCAGCTCTGGCGAGCCGGGCGCGGACAGGTGAACGATGCCGTCTACCCGACACTTGACGGTGCGGCGCGCCGCCATCTTCTGCCGTGGACGACCGATGCGTTCATCCGCGGCAATCTGGACGCGGAGCTGCTGGCCGCGCTCGAGGCGCCGCAGTGGGCGGCATTGGCGCAGCGCTTGCCGGGATTCGTGCGCGACCAGCTGGTGCAGGCGCTGGAGACGTCCGGCAATCCTTCCTACGTGTTGCGGCTTGCCGTCCGAGCTTCGCTCTATCGCATGTTGCGCAGCGACCGGGCGGCTGGGTTGAGCCTGTTGCGCGTGGCGGTTACCCGACTCCCGGTGAGTGATCTTCCCCTGACGCGCTATGCCTCCTTCTTCCCGAAGGAAATCGGCGCCATTGTCGAAGGCCTGGGAAGCAGGCAGCGCATTCCCTTCACGCCGCGAGCCTTGCGGCGCCTGGACGCGCCCGCGCTGTGCAGGCTGTCGTCGGTCGACGCGCTGCCCAATTTGCAGGCGGTCTTCCCGCAGCTGCGCGCAAGCCAGCGGGACGCGCTTTACCGCCATGGCGGCGAAGCCTGGCGCCGGGACAGCGGGGCCTTGCCGTTTGAGTTCGTGCGGGAGCTGTCCAGCGCCACCCGGCAGGCCGAAGCGCGCCATGCGTTTTCGCTGCGGCTGCTGGCTGCCGAGCCGATGATCCGCCTGCCGTATCTGT
This sequence comes from Achromobacter sp. 2789STDY5608621, assembly GCF_001299375.1. Taxonomy (NCBI): domain Bacteria; kingdom Pseudomonadati; phylum Pseudomonadota; class Betaproteobacteria; order Burkholderiales; family Alcaligenaceae; genus Achromobacter; species Achromobacter sp. 2789STDY5608621. Next base: position 21,747 of record NZ_CYTU01000017.1, read on the forward strand.
CCTGCCTGCCGTTTCAGGAAGCGCTGGCCCTGGCCCAGCCTTTCCTGTCGCAGCCTGATGGCGAATTGCGCGCGCAGGCCGTGGCGGCGGTGGTGGGGGCCGGGAGATACGAGGCATCCAGCTTGTCCGCCATCCTGGACTTCTGCCGGGCCCGTGAAAACGAGCAAGACCCGGTGCGGCTTGCCATGCTGACCGCCCTGGCGGCGCTGCCGCCTTCGCGTTGGGAAACCCGGCATCTGCCCGGGTTCTCCGCGCTGATCGATGCCGCGTTGCGTGCCAGGGACTGCTCGCACCAGACCATGCTGGCGGCCACGCAATGGTTGATGGCCATCATCGCCACCCATGCCGCTTTCGTCGTCGAGACGCTGCCTCGCCTTGTCGAGCGCATGGGCAGCATGGGAAATCTCCGCTACGGGTATTGGGAATCCCGTTTGAGCGACAACGAATTGCTTGAGATCGCCCCGCATCTGATGGGGTTGCTCCAGACATGGATCCGGCGGGATCGCGGCCAGATTGCACTGCAACTGGTCTTGGGCTTCGGATGCCGCGCCAAAGCCGTGGATCTGTTCGTCGACCTGCTGGCCGGCCTGACCCGGGACAAGCGTGGCCATGTGGCGCGGTCGGGGCTGGAGACGCTGGTGAGGCTCGGACTCAGCAAGCGGGTGGCCGAGTTGGTCCCCCAATTGGTGGGAGACGATCCGAGCTGGATCCAGGTTTCGGCGGTTTCCTCGCATCTGCATGTGCGCAGGCAGGACCTGCTGACGCCGTTCCTGAGCGCCCGCGTCTACAAGGGGCGGTTTCCGAGCGGCAAGGCGGCGTTTCTTCCCGCCTATGACAGCGGCTTCTCCCGGTGGACGGCCGCCCAGCAACAATGCTATGCCGGCGAACTGCTCGATATCCTCACGAGCCCGCAACGCAACGCCTGGGAACTCTACGGTTGCGTCCAGCGATACGCGGCCATGCCGTCCATCGATCTGGCGCCGCTCTTCGACTTCGCGCGGCTGGACGCGCCTGACCAGGGACTGCGTGACAAGACGCTGGAAGTGCTCGGGCGCGCCGATGCGGGACGCGGCGTGGCAGCGCTGATGCAGGCATTGGATGACGGCCGGGCCCGCATCGCCATCTATGCCTTGCGTCGATCCCTGATGAACCTGCCCCCCGCGCGGGTCTTGGACCTGCTCGACCGCGTGCCGCGCGGCAAGATCACCGTGGCCAAGGAGATCATTCGGCTCGCTGGCGATCTGAGGACGGACGGCGCCTTCGCATTCCTGACCCGGATCGAAGCCGAACCCAGGCTGCATCCGGATGTGGTGATCGCCTTGATGCGGGCGTACTGGAACTTCCTTGATCGCCCTGAGGTCTGGCAGCGATTGCACGCCGCCGCCCGCAACGAGCAGCCTGCGCTCGCGCGCGCAACCATCCGTATTCCGCCGGTGGGTCTTGCCCCGGACAGCCAGCGCGCATTGAGCAGGCATCTTGCATTGCTGCTTGGACATCCCGACGCGCAAATCCGCAAGGAAACCCTGGAAAGACTGATCGCGATGCCGCCGGGGGAAGGCGAGCCGACGCTGTACCAAGCGCTGGCCGCGCGGCTCGATGACGTCGATGTCGCGCTGGTTGAACTGGCGGCGCGCGCGCTGCTGGGTATCTATGCGGGCAGCTTGCCGCGGGAACTGGCAGGCGGTTTCGCCGGCTTGACGCGGGCGCAGTCATTGGCTGCCGTTGTCGATGCGTATCTGTGGCAGTTGCACCGTGGCCAGCTGGAACTGGCCGCGTCGGCGAACCTGCTGGTCGAGGCCCTGCTGGCCAGGCGCTGGCATCCGGGGCTGGCGCTGCGGCTCGCATTCTCGGTATTGAGTCCGGAGGCCGCGTTGATGACCGCGCGGCAATTCGATTCTTCGGAATTGCTGCATCCCGGCGTCGTCGGGGATGTCCTGGATTCGCTTGCAGAGACGGCGTCTGGTGCGCGCCCGGATCAACTCATCCAGGTCGAAGCATTGCTGGGGGCCGAAGGCAATGCCCGCATGCGGCGGATCGGCCTGGGCTTGCTGCGCGAAATGTCGAACAGGATTGGCTGGACGGAGGACATGCGCCAGCGGCTGGGATTCTATCGGAATGACAAGGATGGCTGGGTTTCCGACGCGGCCGACCTGATCACGTATCCGGATGAGGTTTCCGAATGAAGCGATTCCTCGTCGCCCATGATTACGGCATGGGATCCCTGTGGTGGTGGATAGAGGCGCCTTCGGAAGCGGCAATCGTCCAGACCTATGCCGAAGTTGTGGTTGTCGACCAGACCGAGGTGGATCCTGGGAGGTTTACGGACATTCCGTCGATTCGCATCGGCGATCCCGCTCCCGCGGGCCTTGACGACCTGCAAGCGCAGCGCCGCCTCCAGCGCGCCAATCCGAAATTCGGCGCGCTGGTCGGGCGAGGCAACGTCTACATCAAGCAGGAATTTCCTGAAGATCAGGAGACCTATTTCGTCGAGTACGACGAAAAGGGGTATCGCACGCGCCAGGTCGTTGTGTCGGCCAGTGGCGACGCGGAAAGCACGGGTCCCGAGGATTGGTGTTTCAATCCGCCGGAAGACTTGTGGGACCCGGAACTCGCCGAGCGTGAAACCACGCGGGATGAGTTCGAGTCTTGGTGGGCACGCGCTCGCGCGGCTGGGCGTCTTGCGCCGTGACGACTTTCGCCGGAATGCTCAAGGAGATGTCCATGGCCGTGAGACAGGACCAGAAGGCGTGAGCATGGACGGATTTGCGTTAGTCGCCGACATGGCTGCCGTCTAGAACCGCCTCTCCAGCATTAGGCTGACCTCGGTCCGGTCCCGCGCATACATGGGCAGATTGCTGGTGATCTTGAGGTAACTGAGGTTCAGCTTCGGCTCCAACCCGGCGATCTTGAAGTCCGGCGTCCAGACCGAGGCGTCCACGCGCAGCTCATGATCGCGCCGTCGCTGGTTCAGGAACAGGGCATAGGGCGCCTCATACGCCTGTCTGCCATAGCGGGCGCTCAAGCGCGTGCCCAACATTTGCCCGAAGGTCTTGACCACGCCCAGCTGCGCCCAGGGAAAGCGATAGGTGTATTCGCCCGCCGCCACCGCCTCGCGCTGCAGCCCGACGCTGGCGTAAGCCAACAGCGCGGGCGAGAACACGCGGATGGCCGTCAGCGACAGCACTTCCAGATGGCCGTCATAGGCGGCATAGGCCCGGTCGCCATAGCCGCGCTTGAGCCACAGCCAGGCCCCCATCAACTGCCACCCCGGCGTTGGCCGCCACCCGTACTCCAGACTCAAGCCGCGGTTGTGGCTATAGCGCCGGCTGCCCATCCAGCTGCGGCCCGCCTGGGGCGTCGCGGCAAACCAGCGCGTGGCGTCCTGCCACTTGTAGCCGCCGCGCAAGGTCAGGGAGCGGTCGCTGTAGTCGCGTTGCACGCGATACGCGGTGCCGTCGATATCCGCGCCCAGCGTGTAGTAGTGATGCCCGCCGAGATTGCGTTCGACATTGGCGCTGCCGCTGTATTTCAACCCCCAATCCGCCTTGGGCAACGCGTCGCGGCCCTTCGCGAACGGCACCCACAAGGGACCTTGCCGTGTCGCGACCGGCAGGTACAGCATCGGGTCGCGGTTGGCCGAATTGACGTTGTTGCTGTAGGCCGTGCCCGCGCCCAGGCGGAAATTCCAGCGGCGCTGCTGCGCCAATGCCTGACGGTAAAGCATGACGCTGCGCTGCGCCGCCGGCTCCAGCGACCCCAGCCGCAGGTCGGCCAGCTCGGCGTCGGACTGCGCGAATTGGCGATCCTCCATCAGCATGGTGGCCAGTTCCAGCCGCACGTAGCCCAGGTCGGGATGCTGCGCCACCAGTTGGCGGTACAACGCGATGGCCTCGGCCAGCCGCCCGTCGTGGCGCAGCAGCGCGCCATGCACGTAGTCGCGCAGGATCGGATCGACGCCGGCCATCCAGGGGTAGAAGCGCATCACCCGGCGCAGGGTGCTCCAGTCCTCTTGCAGCATCGCCTGGTTGAGGATGCGTTCGGTCAGCCTGAGGTCGTGGGCCAGGTCCTGGTCGGTCAGTTCGACGGGTGGCTGGGCCGGTTGGGTGGGCGGGCGGTGCGTGATGGCGGGCGTGGGGCGAGGGGGAGGGGGGAGCGTCGGGGTGTCCGGCTCCAGCGGGCGGACGGGAGCCGGCAGGACGGCGGGTGACGGCGTGGCGGGTTGGGCCTGGGGCGTAAGCGGATAGCCCGTGACCAGCAGGCTGATGACGATTGCGGTGAACAGTGAATGACGGCGAGAGGGGTTGGACGAGAGAGGGTGCGGCACGGGCCTCCCGGATGCGGCGGCTTGAATAGGCAAAAGGACTGCAGGGGAATCCCTGCAGTCCGTGATGGGCAAAATCGCAATTCAATGGCGATCAATATCAAATAGCAGTCCGATTTGGGTCGATGTCTATTTGATGTTGAAGAGATATTGCTCCGCCCTTCTGGTAGCGATTACTGTTTTGCGCCGATGACCGCGACGGAGCCGATGCGGTCAGGCAGGCCGCTGATGGCGCCGGCGATTTCCGCGCCGTTGGGGCCAAAGAGAGTCAGGTCATATTCCGGCTTCGCCACGAGACCACCGATTTCCTTCCACGCGTCGGGATTGCTGACGTCGTTCGTGGTGATAGTCACGTCTCCGGCGAAGACCAGACCGTTGCCGGTCGCATCCAAAGCCGTCGGATCCAGCTTGCCGTTATTGATGTTGAAGACAATGTCCTTGCCGGTCGAAGATATCTTGGCAGGAATCTTGATCTCGTCCAACGAGAATGACCCCTGGCCCGTGGCGGAGCTGGGGCCCGTTACCGTGACCTGGTAATCGAACATGCCACGCGGGAAGTTCGAGAAGGTCACACCGGCGTAGTTGTAGGTGCCATTTACCAGCGTGTCCGGCGCGGTCTGTTCGCCGACGATGCTCTTGACGAAGTGGCGGCCCACTGTGCCACGTGCAAGGTTGACCACCGCCGCCGAGTAGTTCTGACGGTAGACGCGGTAGACCACTGGAGACTTGACGCCGGCGGCCGCGGAATTGTCATTGGAGGTCAGGCTCAGATCATCGTTGCGGCCCGTGCCTCCGGGGCCGTTCTTGCCATACAGGGTGAAGGCTTGCAGGGAGTTCAGATCGAATACGTTGGAAATGCCTGTGCTGGCCTGAGTCGGAACGGTCGCGGAAGTGGAGGGACCGTAGGTCTGACCGTTGTAATTGAACGAGCCCTGGTAGACGACATTTGCTTGTTCTTCCAGGTTGCTGGGTTGGTCGAGGTCCAATTGGTTCCAGCCTGCGGAGGCGACGCCGGCGGATCCGGTCATCAGCAAGGCGGCGGAAAGTGAGGCGAGTTTGCGCATGGTCGTGTCCTTGAAAAGGGATGATGAACGATCCCCAGTGGCAACATGGGTGGTTTTTTTTGGGGACCTGGGTGAACCCGGCAGCCAGCGTTGTCGCCAGGACTGGGATCTGATCGGCTAGGATCCACACATCTAGGAGGACACGCGACCGGTAGTGAAAGTGCACGCCGTTTTGCAAACCCATGCGTCCTTTCGTCCGATTCGGTTATATGCGGCAGAGGACGGCTGCGCGTCGGATGATCCGGGTACCCTCACAAGCGGTAGCTCAAGGTCAGCAACGCATTCCGTGGCGGTGCTGAATTAAAGGAGCGTTCGTGCTGGTAGTAGACCTTGTCGAATACGTTGTTGACGTTCAGTTGCACGCTGAAGTGCCGGTCGATCTGGTAGCGCGCCATTAGGTCGACGACGTAGTAGGCGTCCTGTCGCATCAGGTAGTCCTGCTTGCGGCGCTCGAGGTCCATGGGAATCCAGGCGGACTGTGTGCGGCTCTGCCAGCGCACGCCTGCGCCCATGGTCAGGCGTTTGACGCGATAGGTGGTGAACAACTTGAAGGATTGTTCGGGCGCGCGATAGCTGCCAGTCAGGTCGTCAACCGCCGAAAACATGATCTCTCCCTTGAATGGCGGCAGGACCTGTTTTTGTTTGACGTAGCCCACGGCGATATTCCAGTCTTTCGTGATGGCGCCGGTGGCATTGAATTCCCATCCATAGACGCGCCAGCCGTTGTTGTCAGTGGTCGGGGCGTTGGGATCGTAGCTTTGAAAGGGAAAGTCCTTTTGTGTCATCCTGAAGTAGGAGACTGCGATATTGAGGCGTTCGTCGAAGAATGCGCCTTTGAGGCCTCCCTCCTCGGTGATCGAGCGCACCGGGGGGAGGTAATCGCCGGTAATGGCGTTGGTGCCACCGTTTGAACCGTTATAGACGGGGTCGCGCACGTAGGACGTTGTATAGCTGCCGTAGGCATTGATCTGCGGCGTCAGTTCGACGATCAGACCGCCATAAGGCAGGAACTTCGGGCGCATGGTGGGGTTGGTGGAATTGGGAAGGAAGTGGGTGGAGTTGCAGTGGTCGACTAGACAGTCGGTGTCGACATGGTCCGTCTCCACATCCTTGGCCCAACGCCCGCCCAGAATGAGATGAACGCGCGAAATCGGTCGTAAATGGCTGCTGAAGTAGTACCCGGTTTGCCGGCGCTTGGTGATATATCGTTCCCTGGCGCTGTACATGTCCCTGCGGGAGCCGGCCAACTCTGATTCCTCGGGAAGGCGAGCGGTCCAGCCTTCGATGGGAATGGCACCTATCGACGTGCGACCCATGGGCGACCTCGGTGGGAGGCAAGAGCGATTGCGGCGGCCACATGACTCGAAAGCGAGTAGGGGGTATTCCGCCGTCCCGAAGGAATCATAGCCACCGTAGACCATGTGATTCACGTTATAGGCATTGGCGCCCACGACGAATTCCTGGTCCCGGCCGAATGCCTCAATACGGCCTTTCAGGTGAACATCCACGGCATTGACGATGTTCTCTTGATGGTCGCGTTTGGCAACGTAGCTGGCCAACCCCGCTTGGGGCACGTAATAGCGGGATCCCATTTCCCCGTACAACTGGTCATCTATGTTGCTGGCATGGTTGTAGCTGGCCTTGAATGACCAGTCGTCGTTGAAATCATGGTCCCAGGTGAGAAATAGATTGGTGTAATTGCGATGGGTGTGTGACCAAGGGGTTGCGTTATTGAAGCTGCGCGGAACGCCTCCGGTTGGCAATACGCTGTCGCCTGGCGGCAGGTCGCGTATGCCCTCCGGTAGAAATTCCTTTTCTCCAGGCCGGAATCTGTTGTTTGACACTTCCGAATACCTCGCCAAGCCATGCGGCGAGGCCCCGTCCAGCTTGAAGTCGAATTGCGTCACGCCGGCGCTGATGCGGTTGTTCTCCGTCACGTCCAATTGCCCGATCAGCGACACCGCGCCTCGATCGCTCTTGACCCGCTCGACCCAGTGATTGCCCTTCTGCATGGCTGCCGCCAGCCGCACCCGGAACCGGTCATTGATCGGCGTGGAGAAGTCCAGCTCGGCGCGGCGATTGTTCCAGCTGCCGTATTTCAAATTCGCCGACAGGTGGCGATCCAGGTAGGGATACTTGCGCACGAAGTTCAAGCTGGCCGACGCATCGCCTTCGCCGCCAGTCAGGCTGTTGGAGCCGCGGATCACATCGATGCGTTCGTACAGAAAGGAATCCTGCAGCCCGATGTTGCCGTTGGCGGAGCCGGACAGGATGTAGCTGCTGGCCATGACGCCGTCCATCTGCACCGAGGTGACCGGAAAGGTCCGTGAATAGACAGGTTGGTTGCCGGCGCCCGCCACCCCGGCGGTAATCAGTGTGATGCCCGGCGTCTGGTCCAGCACTTCACTGACCGTCAACAACCCCTGATCCTGAATCTGCTGCGCCGTGAACGTGGTGATGCTCTGCGGCGTTTCTTTTGGCGCCAGGTCGAGCTTGGTGGCGCTGGACGTGCTGCTGACGGTGTAGCCCCGGTTGGGCGCGTCGCCTTCGCAGTAGCCGCTGACGGTGACGGCGTTTAGCTGGGTCACATCGGTGGCGTCCGCGCCTGCCGCCTTGGGCAAGCCGCGCAGCATGTAGCGCCCCGGCGCACGCGCCACCGCTTCGAATCCGCTGCCTTGCAGGATGCGGCGGAAACCCGCCTCCACCTCAAAACTTCCCCGCAACCCGGCGGATTCCTTTCCCGCGAGCAGCGAGGCGTCGAACGACAGGCTGACGTCGACCGCCTGCGCGTACTGGTTCAGCACCGTGGTCAGCGGACCGGCCGGGATGTCCACCTGCAAGGTGCTGGCGGTGAGGGTTGCCGAGGGCGTTTGCGCGTGGGTGGCGCGCAGCGGCGTGAAGGCGGCCAACAGGCATATGAGCGTGAGATTCAGCGTGAACTGGCGCGCGCCCGGCGCGGCATGGTGCGAGGAGCGGCCAGACGCGCTGGCCGGTGAAGCGGAGGAGGGATCGTGCATGGACATATCGCGGCAGAGTGATTGAACGGGAAGCGAGGCCATGACCGGAACCGGTTCGGTTCGCGTCCATGGCGAGCGCCATCGTCATTGAGGACACGCGACGTGCTACGAAAGTGCAAATGCGATTGAAAAAAATACTTATGTGATCGATTTTGCGCTTGATCCATGGCGTCAGGCACGAGGCCGCCGCCTGCGCCACCGCCCCGGCTACGCTCCTGGACGAGCCAGCACCGTCACCCAGTTGCGCGTATGCCGCCGCACCTGCACAGGGAAACTGTCCGAGATTGCTTCCAGCGCCTCGTCGGTGTCCCGCAATGAGAAGACCCCGGAGACCTTCAGATCGGCCACCGCCGGATCGCACCGCAGGATGCCGGGCCGATAACGCGCCAGTTCGGCGACGACCTCGGCCAGTGGCCGATCCTCCACCACCAGGCGGCCATGCAGCCAAGCCTGCGCATCCACGGACGCGGCGCTCACCGGCTCCGCGCCGTCGGCATCGAACGACACCGCCTGACCGGCGCGCAGCAGCACCGCAGGGATGCGGATCGAAGGGTGATCCTGCGTCTGGCCGGGCAGGATGGTGGCCGACTGTTGCAACACCTGCACCCGCGTGTCGCGGGTATCCAGGCGCACCGTGAAGCGGGCCTCCTGCGGCAGGATGTCGCCATGCGGCGTGCTGACGACGAACGGGCGCGGCATGGCCCGCGAGGTCTGGTCCTGATGGACCTGCATCAGGATCTCGCCGGCACGCAGCACCACCCGACGCCGCGCGTCGCTGAAATCCAGCGTCACGCGGGTGGCGGTGTTCAGATAGAGCTGCGAGCCGTCGTCCAGTTGAAATTGGCGGAGCTCGCCGGTCGCGGTCTGCCAGGTGCCCGGCTCCCCTGGCCGCATGACGCCATAGGCGCCGGTGGCCAGCAGGCCCATCCCCATCAACGACAGCAGGCTGCGGCGCTGTGCGCGCCGGCGCGCGGACGGGGTGAGCACGGCCGTGGCGACATTGGCCGGCACGCGGCTGAAGGCGCACCGCATCTTCTGCAGCCGTTCCCAGGCCTGGCGATGCGTGGGGCTGGCGTCGAGCCAGGCCTGCCAGTCAACGCGATCGCGCGGCGTTGCGTCCTCTGCCATGAGGCAGGCAAACCAGCGGGCGGCTTCGTGTACGGCCGATTCCTCGGCGGACGACGGCGGGCGGGACTCGGCCATGCAAACTGCCCGGGGATCAGAAGGCCGCCAGGCAGCAGTGCGCCATGGCGCGCGCGATGTAGTTCTTCACCGTGCGCAGCGAGACATTCAAGTTCAAGGCGATCTGCGTGTAGGGCAGCCCCTGGAACTGCGACAGCACCAGTGCCTGCCGCACCTTCGGGTCGAGGCCGTCGAGCATGCGATCGAACTCGAACAACGCCTCGCGCACCAGCGCCTGGGTTTCGAGGGAAGGCACCTGCTGCGGCGGCAGGGTGGCCAGGACTTCGAGATAGGCGATTTCCAGCGCCTGCCGCCGGTAGAAATTGGCCACCAGCCGTCCGGCCACGGTAGCCAGATAGGCGCGCGGTTCGCGCAGGGGGGAGGTGTCGATATGGAGGGGAGTGGCGGCGCACAGCACGCGGACGAAAGTGTCCTGGGTCAGATCGTCGGCGTCTTCGGCGCGGCGGACTTTAGTGCGAAGCCAGTTGCGCAGCCAACCGTGATGCTCGCGGTATAGGCCACCGACCTGGTGGGCGGTGGGGGCGAGGCACTTTTTCATGGGGTGGGGACGGCGGGGGTGAAGTGCGAATGGGAATTGGTTTGTTTTTATAGTCGATGGGGTGGGGGGATGGGCGGGGGGTGGGGGAAATCGGGTTTGTCTGAGGTGGGGGAGGGAACCTTGGCGAGTGTCGGGGAAGTGCTTGGTCAGCTTAATGTGGGCTATTGATGTGATTTGGCAAGGACCGCTTTCGGCCAGAAGCGGTCCATGACAGGTGTAGTTAGACTGACCGCTCGCAGGCCGAACTAGCCTCTGGGCACGAACGACTTGGCGCCTATGCCGGAGCCGTCATGTATGCGTAGCGCTGCGGGTTTTTGCAACCCGCAGCAGCGAAAGTCAGATTACTCGCTGAACGGGACACTAGAGTCACGAGCGATCGAGACAGCATTGACCGTCATTCCGTGGATAAGAAAGACTTTGGTCCTGATGTCCACACGACACGCGTCACGGAAAGCGTTAACTATTCTTATCGCGTAGGAATGGACTTGCGCCAAATCAATTTTCTCGAAACGAATTATGGTATCTAGGATGCTTTCTTCGGTATCAATGTGTGCGGCCAGTTTATTTCTAATATCGCGAAGTTCATTTTCAAGACTCAACTCCCTAGCCTGAAAAAGCGAAAATAGCATGTCATGGCCCTTTATTCCATGCTCCTTCCAGTATGTAAGGAGGGATTTGTCGTACTTATCATCCTTAAACAAGTTATCGATCAACGAGCATAAATCGACAATCGCAAGGAGCCATCCAATATCGAATACCACTCTTTTGTAGAGAGTTTCTGGATTGTCGACGGCGACTGTCAGCGAAAAATTGCACTCAAGGAAGTCGATGATCGAAAGCACCGCCTGTGCCTTCTTCTGAGTTTCATGCCCCTCGATCATCGATACAACGTTCTGCTTCGCTAACGACAATCGGTCCGCTGACACTGAAGGCGTCCGCGACGAGCGGACGGCGATTTTGCCATTATCCGGAAACTGAAGCGGTATTTGCTCAGGGAGAGCCGAAAAGGTTATATGCGCAGCTCTAGCCACGCTTGATTTTATCTCTTCGGCGTCGTCGTACAGCACTTCAATCGTCGTTTTATCAATATCATTCCACCAACCCAGAAGTTCTATGAGATCCATCGGCTGGGTGTGGGCTGCCACTTTGTCGCGTATAGCGTCATAGGCGTTTCCATAGCTTCCTTCCAAGATGGCTATTTTTTCTTCTATCGTTTTTTTCTGCTTGATATTAATTGAACCGTTCCTGTAGAGGAGATTTTTCGCTCTTGCAGTCAGGCCGATAAGATTATCAAGCTGAATGAAAAAGAATCGTAGAATGGACCTTTTTGCGTGGTCATCTATATTCTCCCTTGATAACTTATAAGCACCATCCAAATAAACAAAACAAAGACTAAGTCGATTCAAACTTTTGGTCAATTCTTCGCTCATAAGTTGCCTTTTTGGATATTTATGAATTAATAAATTATTGCCACCCAATAACTCATCATAATTGTACAGTCGGTGTAGTTTGCGTGCTTGTTTCTTCTTGGCAGCGATGATTGTGCGCGCCGTTGCACCCGGTTTTGCGCTGTTGGTCGAAGTCGGGCCATCAACCGCCGTTGCGCGAGGAATATCCGTCGACTGGTCCGGGTCGGGATAGAGACCCTCCGTAGGAGCACACTGAATCTCCCTTTACGCGAAAGGAGATTGTCATGGAATCCGCGAATGTTACCGTTGGCCGTCGTGTGCCTTGGAACAAGGGCAAACTCACCGGGCAGAAGCCACCGCTAAAGCTAGGAGAAATTTGGGCAATCCGAACGAGACTGAAGATGGCGTCGAACGTCCGGGAACTCGCAATGTTCAATCTCGCAATCGATAGCAAGCTTCGAGCGTGCGATCTCACGCGATTGCAGGTGCAGGACATACGTCACGGAAGCCATGTGGCCGCGAGAGCCACCGTCAGGCAACAAAAGACCCAGCGTCCGGTTCAATTCGAGATAACGGAGCAAACCCGTGAGAGCGTTGAAGCATGGATCGAGGCGCGAGGACTAAAGGCGGCGGATTTTCTGTTTCCGAGCCGCTTGCATACGTCACCGCATCTGTCGACGCGGCAGTACTCCCGTATTGTGCATCGCTGGGTCGCATCGATTGGCCTCGACGATACCGCATATGGCACCCACACTATGCGCCGTACAAAAGCCTCGCTGATCTACCGCCGGACGAAGAATCTTCGGGCTGTACAGCTGCTGCTCGGGCATACGAAGCTGGAAAGCACCGTTCGCTATCTCGGCATCGAGGTCGACGATGCTCTTGAGATGGCAGAGCAAACCGAGGTTTGATGCATCCCGGCCGGCGAGCGGTCGTTTGCCGGCCAGAAGCAGTCGTCGGAACTTGACTCCAAGTACAAGTGCTACTCAGATGTGGGAAACTTCGCGTGATGAAAGTCACTTTGCTTCGCGAGTACTATTCCAGCCTTGCTTTCATTCGGCCAATGTTCATTCTTGCGAAAACGAAATGACCTGTCTTATTTGCAGCGCTTGTCCTACGATCAAGTCGCACCTGATTCCGCGGGTAATGGCTACAGAGGTCCAAGTTGGGAAAGCGCATGCCTTCGTATTACCCTCACGCCCTGGGTATCTCGAGAGTCAGTCAGGCCTTTGGGACTCAAGTATTCTCTGTGGACACTGTGATTCGTCTATTGGCCGTTTTGAAGAGAGCACCGCAAAGGCGTTCGTATCGCTACGGAATGCTGGAGTAGGTGTGCAGGAGCTCAAGGTGGTCAGTGCTGAACAGGCGCCAGACGTCACATTGCGCTTCTATGCAGCGCTGCTCTGGAAATACGCAGTTGCTCGCCGCGAGCTTGGCAAAATCGATCTCGGCCCCTACAAAAGTGAGCTTCAGCGCGTCGCCTTTGAGGCAGCGCCTATCCCCAACTTCTTCGATGCCGTGCTACTGCGTCTTCGGCTCAGCCCCGACGATGCTGGCGTCTTCGCCTATCGTGCTCCCAAGCCAGATCGCAAGGAAGGCCTCAACATGTATCGGGTAATGGTCGGCGGGGTTCTCGCCTTCGTCAAAGTCGATCAGCGTCCTTGGGCTAACCCTCTCTTCCGGGGCATTGCGCTTAGCAACGCTACTACCACCCGAGCATTGGTGGTAGCAGCACAAAATTTTGAGGAATTCAAGGTATCTCAAGACTTGGCGCATGGGGATAGTCGTGTGTCGGCCTTCCTTGATAAGCAGGATGCATACGCTGCTCAGAATGCCTGACGTCGTGCGAGCGGGCCTATGTCGTTTTGTCGACAACACGTCGATCCGCTCGACTTGATCGACAGGCACTGGCAACCGAAGAACGAACGACAGCAACGGGTCGTAACGCGACTCCCACGCCACCCCATCGCCCCAAAAAAAGCCGCGTTCCCCAACCCAGGAAACGCGGCCTCATTCAGCAGGACCGACAACCCACCGCCGGTCCCGCCCCTTCAATGCATCTGCCCATACTTCCCGGCATTGAAATCCTGGATCGCCTCGACGATCTCCGCCTGCGAGTTCATCACAAACGGCCCATATCCCACCACGGGCTCGTCGATCGGCTCACCGCTCAACACCAGGAACACGGCGTCGTTGTTGGCTTCGACCGTGATCTCGTCACCGTCCTGCGCGAACAGCGTCAGCTGCGCGTCGCGCGCCACTGCTTCGCCGTTGACCAGCACCGTGCCGCGCAGCATCACCAGCATGCTGTTGCGGCCCGCCGGGATCGCGAAGGTCGCGGTCTTGCCGGCGGACAGGCGCACGTCCCACACGTCGATCGGCGTGAAGGTGCGGGCCGGGCCGGTCTGGCCGCCGTAGCTGCCGGCGATGACGCGCAGCGAGCCGGCATCGTCGGGCAGCGACACCACCGGGATCTCCGCATTCAGCAGGCTCTGGTAGCCGGCCGGCGCCTTCTTGTCCTTGGCGGGCAGGTTGACCCACAGCTGCACCATCTCCAGCTCGCCGCCCTTGCGGGTGAACGCGGGGGAGTGGAACTCTTCGTGCAGGATGCCCGAGGCGGCCGTCATCCACTGGACGTCGCCGGGCCCGATGACGCCGCCGTTGCCGGTGGAGTCACGGTGCTCGACCTCGCCGCTGTAGACGATGGTCACGGTCTCGAAGCCGCGGTGCGGATGCTGGCCGACGCCGCGCGGTTGCGTGGCCGGCGCGAATTGCGCCGGGCCGGCGTAGTCCAGGAGCAGGAAGGGGCTGACGTTCTTGCCCTTGTCGTTGTACGAGAACATCGAGCGCACCGGAAAGCCGTCGCCCACCCAGTGGGGACGCGGGCTGGCATGCACACCCAGAATCTTCTTCATGATCGTCATTCCTGTTGCGCGGCCCCTGCGGGGCCGTTCGTCATACCTATCAAGATAAGGGCGCGGGGCTGCTTTCGGTAGTCCCCGCGATTGATAAGCACTGTTCCATGAATAGGACACTACAGGGAGGTGAGATTCAAATTGGTTCCAGTTTGCGAGGCGGCGAGACAACCGGCATCAGTTCCGGCGCGTCGTTCCTTGGCTTGTTCGTCCTGATATCCGCGGCTGCCGCCCGAGCCTGCCGCGGCCGCCTGCAGGTGGGCCCCTGGCTCGCAGCAGAAGCGATGCGTCGACCCCGGGGTATTCTTGCGCCATGCCACGACAATCCGATATCGCTGACCCCGGGCAGTCCTCCCACGTCCAGGGCTTTGCCCCGGTCGCCGCCGCCGACGCCCGCATCCTGGTGCTGGGGTCCATGCCCGGCGTCGCGTCGCTCAGGCAGGTCCGCTATTACGCCCACCCGCGCAACGCCTTCTGGCCGATCGCCGCTCAGGTGTTGGGCTTCGATTCCGCCGCCGGGTATGCCGAGCGGCTGCAGGCGTTGCGGCAGGCCGGCGTGGCGTTATGGGACGTGTTGCAGGCCTGCGAACGTCCGGGCAGCCTGGACGCCGATATCCGCGGCGACACGCTGGTTCCGAACGACTTCGCCGCCTTTCTCCAGGCCCATCCGCGCCTGATCCGCATCTGCTTCAACGGGGGCAAGGCCGCCGCGCTGTTTCGGCGCCATGTCCTGCCGGGGCTGCCGGGCCTGGCGCTGCAATACGTCGACCTGCCTTCCACCAGTCCGGCTCATGCCGCCGCGTCGTTCGAGAAGAAGCTGGCCGTCTGGCGCGAGGCTTTGACGCCGCCCGGTTGCGCGCGCGGCGATTGATGCGGGGGGCTGCCGGCCGGGCGGTGGCCGCGCGGGGGCTTCTTGTTCAGGGGGCGGCGGGTTCTACCGCGCGTGCGCCGTCCGGGGTTGCCGCCGTGCCAGGTGCCCGGTCGAGCTGTTGCCGGGCCTCGTCCAGTCCGGTCTGGATCTGGGCACGGACGGGGTCGTCGGGTTCGACCCGGGTCAGCAGGCGCTCCCAGTAACCGATGGCCGCCGGGTAGTCGTGGCGGAAGAATGCGCTGGTGCCGGCCAGGGCCAGGCCTTTCACGTCATCGGGCGCGCGCGCCAGCACGCGGCCGATCAGCCGGTCGGGTTCGCCGGTGAAATCGCCGTTCGCGGCGGTGGCCAGGATGTCGGCCCAGTCGGCCAGCACCGTGGGGTCGTCCGGCGCCTTGGCGCCGATGCGCTGCCAGGTCGCCGCGCCGCCGGCAAAATCCTCCAGGGTCAGGTAGGTGTTGGCCAGCATGGTCCAGCCGGCGGGGTCGGCGGGGGTGGCTTCGAGGCGCTGGATCAGGCCGGCCAGCAGATCGGTCATCTGGCCGGGGGCGTCATGATCCGCGCTGGCGGTGACCATGGGATCGCCGCCGGCCGTGATGCCGGCGGGGTTGCCCAGCGCGCCGTACAGGGCGGCGGTAATCAAGGGCAGCAGCAGCGCGATGGCCGCGGCCCAGCGCCGCGCGGGCCGCGCATCGACGGCGGTGGCGGTGGCGCGGCCTTCCTGTAGCGCGCGCCGTTCCAGCTCGGCGCAGGCCAGGGCGTAGTCGGCCGCTGCGATGCGGCCGCCGGCGTGGTTGGCCCGCAGTTGCGCCCATTGTTCCCGCAGGACCCGCAATGATGCCTGCGCCTGGCGTGGCGCCTCGGGGGGGGATGGGGCGCCCGATCCCAGCAGGGGCGGCAGGACAAACAGCAGGGCGAGCAGGACCAGGGCGGCCGCCATGATGAGAAACAGCGTCAAGGTTGGCCCTCCCGATGACGGCAATCGACCCGCGGCGCGGCCTCATCGGCCAGCAGGGCCCTGGCCTCGGCGGCGTCGGTCTGGCCCAAGGGGGGCTCGGCATGGCGCGCATGGCGTCGCAAGCGCCACAGCAGGCCGCCCAGCGCCGCGGCCAGCAACAGCCCGGGGCCGGTCCAGAGCAGGGCGGTGCTGGCCTTGAGCGGCGGATCGTAGAGCACGAAGTCGCCATAGCGGGACACCAGGAACTGGCGCACCTGCGCCTCGCTGCGGCCTGCCAGGAAAAGCTCGCGCACTTCCCGGCGTAGATCGCGCGCCAGCGGTGCGCGCGAATCGGCCAGGGATTCGTTCTGGCACACCAGGCAGCGCAGGTCCCGGGTGAAGGCCTGGACGCGAGCCTCCAGCGCCGGGTCCGGCGCGGCGGCGGGGGCTTCGTTGGCCGCCTGGGCGCCGAAGGCCAGGGTCAGCGCAAGCGCGGTCGCCCAGGCGCGGGCGCGGTGGCGTGCCGGACTGGACCGGCGGGACGGTGCTGCGCGCAGGCCGGGGCGCAGTGAAAAGGCGCGATCAGCGTTCATCCCGCGCCTCCCGCGCCCGCGGCATCAGGATGGTGTCAAGCACCTCCTGGGTGACGGGGCCGATATGCTTGTAGCGGATGATGCCGTTGGCGTCGATCAGGAAGGTCTCGGGCACGCCGTAGACGCCGTAGTCGATGCCGACCCTGCCGTCAGGGTCGGCCACCGAGACGTCGTAGGGGGTGCCCAACCGGGCCAGCCAGGCGCGCGCGTCGGCGGCGTCGTCCTTGTAGTCGAGGCCGATGATGGGGATGCGGCCGTCGCGCGCGGCGCGCAGCAGCACGGCATGTTCGGCGCGGCAGGCGACGCACCAGCTGGCCCAGACGTTGAACAGCCACACCTTGCCGCGCATGTCGTCCAGGCCGAAGTGGCGCTCCGGCGCATCCAGCCGCGCCAGGCGGAATGGCGGCGCGGGCTGCGCGATGAGGGGCGATGGCAGTTCACGCGGATCGCGGCCCAGGCCCATGGCGAGAAAGCCGGCCAGCCCCAGGAACAGCAGGAAAGGGATGAGGAACCTGAGCTTCATGGCGCGCCCGCCGTGCCCGCGTCCGGGACCGCCCGGGCGGCGCCGCCAACGTCCCGTTGCGCCAGTTTGCGGTAGCGCCGGTCGCTGGCCGCGCACAGGCCGCCCAGGATCATCAGGCCGCAGCCGGCCCAGATCCAGCTGATGAACGGCTTGTGGAAGAGATTGACGATCCAGCTGCCGTCGGGCAGCGGTTCGCCCAGGGCGGTGTACACGTCGCGCAGCGGGCCGACGTCGATGGCCGATTGCGTCATCGGCATGGCGTGCGCCACGTAGGTGCGCGTTTCGGGCCGCAGGGTCGCGACGTGGCGGCCGTTGCGCGCGACCTCGAGCGTGGCGCGCGCCGCGACCCAGTTGGGGCCTTGTTCCTGCCGCACGCCGTCGAAAGTAAAGGTGTATCCGGCCAATTGCGCGGTCTGCCCGGGCAGCATCTTCACGTCCAGGCTGGACTGGAAACTGTTGACCATGGTGACGCCGATGACGAACACGCCCAGGCCGAGATGGGCCAGCCACATGCCCCACCAGGCCGCGGGAATGCCGCGCAGGCGCGTCGCCAGCGCGGCTCGGGCGCCGCTGGCGAGGCGGTCCCTGAGCAGTTGCGCGCTGCCCAGGACGAGCCAGGCCGCCAGGAACAGGCCCAGGCAGGTGCGCCAGGTGAAATGCCCGAGTCCGCCCGCCAGGCCCATCGCCATCAAGACGCTCGCCAGCAGTGTGGGCCCCAGGCGCCGCGCCAGCCGTTGCCCGGTATCTGCCTTCCAGCGCACGAAGGTGCCCAGCACGACCAGCGCCAGCACCGGCGTCATCAAGGGCACGAACGTCGAGTCGAAGTAGGGCGGACCGACCGAGATCTTGCCCAGGTCCAGCGCGTCCAGGAACAGCGGATACAGGGTGCCCAGCAGCACCGCGGCGCAGGCGACCGCCAGCAGCGCGTTGTTGGCCAGCAAGGCGGCGTCGCGTGATATCAGCTGGAAGCTGCCGCCGCCCTGCAGCCTTGGCGCGCGCCAGGCGAACAGGATCAGCGACGCGCCGATCACCGCGACCAGCAGGCACAGGATGAACAGGCCGCGCGCCGGATCGGTGGCAAAGGCGTGCACCGAGGTGACCACGCCGGAACGGACCAGGAAGGTGCCCAGCAACGACAGCGAGAAGGCGCCGATGGCCAGCAGCACGGTCCAGCTGCGGAACGCCCCGCGCTTTTCGGTCACGGCGAGTGAATGGATCAGGGCGGTGCCCAGCAGCCACGGCATGAACGAGGCGTTTTCCACCGGGTCCCAGAACCACCAGCCGCCCCAGCCCAGTTCGTAGTAGGCCCAGCTCGATCCGACCGCGATCCCCGCCGTCAGCAGGACCCAGGCGGCCACGGTCCAGGGCCGCGACCAGCGCGCCCAGGCCGCGTCCAGGCGACCCGTGAGCAAGGCGGCGATGGCGAAGGCAAAGGCGACGCTGAAGCCGACGTAGCCCAGGTACAGCAGGGGCGGGTGGATGATCATGCCCGGGTCCTGCAGCATCGGGTTCAGGTCGTTGCCCTGGGCGGGCGCGGGCAGCAGTCGTTCGAAGGGGTTGGAGGTCAGCAGCGTGAAGGCGATGAAGCCGGCGCTGACGCAGCCCATGATGCCGAGCACCCGCGCCATGAAGGCCTCGGGCAGGTGGCGGCTGAACCGCGTGACCGCCGCCGTCCATAGCGACAGCGAGACGATCCACAACAGCATGGACCCTTCGTGGTTGCCCCAGACGCCGGTGATGCGGTAGATCAGCGGGGTCTGGGTGTGCGAGTTGGCGGCGACCAGCCGCACCGAGAAATCATTGCCGATGAACAGCAGGTTCAGGCAGGCATAGGACAGCAGGATGAAGAGCAACTGCCCGCGCGCGGCGGCGCGGCCGACCGCCATTAGCGCGGCGCGGCCGCGCCAGGCGCCATACAGGGGCGGGATGGCCTGGACCAGCGCCAGGGCGAACGCGATCATCAGCGAGAAATGGCCCAGTTCCGCAATCATCGCTGTAGCGTCTTTTCGGCGTCGTGGGCGCGGTCGAGGGCATGTTGCGCCTCGACCGGAGTGTAGTTTTCGTCGTGGCGGGCGAGCACGCTGGTGGCGACGAACACCCCGTCGCCGCCCAGCATGCCCTGGGCCACCACGCCCTTGCCTTCCTGGAACAGGTCGGGCAAGGACCCGCGGTAGGTCACGGGCACGCTGCGAGCGGTGTCGGTGATGACGAAGCGGACGGTCAGGCCATCGGCCTGGCGCCGCAGCGATCCGGCCTGCACCAGGCCGCCGATGCGCAGCAGCCGTTCGCGCGGGGCCTCGCCGCGGGCGATCTCGCTGGGGGTATGGAAGAACACCAGGTTCTGGCGCATCGCCGTCAGCATCAGGGCGACGGCCGACGCCAGCAGCGCCAGCGCCCCGAGCAGCAGGAACAGGCGTTTGCGGCGCGGGGGCATCAAAGCGGTTCCCCGGGGGCGCGGCGGGCGCGATGGCGCGCGGCGATGCGGCGGATCGCGCGGCGGCGGCGCCGCGCCAGCGCCACGCACTCGGCCAGCACCAGCAGCGCCAGCGCGCCGTAGCTGCCCCAGACGAAGGCGCCGCTGCCGCCCATGTGCCAGAACGCTGCCCAGGATTCCCATTGCATCAGGCCGCTCCTTGCTTGAGGGCGCGCGCGTCCTTGCTGTCCGGGATGCCGCGCGGCTCGATCAGGTCCCGGACCCAGCCGGCGTGGCAGTCCCGCTCCAGGATCAAGGTGCGCGCGCGCATCAGCGCGATGGCCGCCGTGTAGGCCCAGGCGGCGAGCGTCATGAGCAGCATGGCGACCAGCATGGTGGTCGCCATCGAGGGCGCCCGGGTCAGGCTGACCGAAGCGCCCTGGTGCAGCGTGTTCCACCACGTCACCGAGAAGTAGATGACGGGAACGTTGATGGCGCCGACCAGGGCGAGCAGGGCCCCGGCGCGGTCGCCGCGGCGCGGATCGACATGCAGGGCGGTGAGCGCCAGGTAGCCCAGGTACAGGAAGAACAGCAGCAGTTGCGAGGTCAGGCGGGCATCCCAGACCCAGTAGGCGCCCCAGGCCGGCCGTCCCCACAACGCGCCGCTCCAGAGCGCGACGAAGCAGAACATCGCGCCGGTGGGCGCCAGGGCGCGGGCCATGATGAAGGACAGGCGGGTCTGCAGGATCAGGCCGAGCGCCGACCAGAAGGCCATCAACAGATAGACGAACATGGACATCCAGGCGGCGGCCACATGGATGAAGATGATGCGGTAGACCTCGCCCTGGGTCGCATCGGTGGGCGCGACGAAAAAGCCGGTCCAGCACGCCGCCAGGCCGAACAGGGCGGCCAGGGCCGCGCACCAGGGGATGAGCCTGCCCGCCAGCGGATAGAAGACCTGCGGCGCGGCGAATCGCAGCAGGCGCGCGGGTCGGCGCGGCGGGGCGGGAAGGTCGGGGGACGGTCTGTGCATCTTCATCATTCGACGGCGAACCGCAGTGCCAGCGCACAAGCGGGAGGAACCAGGGCCAGCGCCGCCAGCAGCGCGGCGCCGAGCAGCAGGAACGGCGTTGCGGGGACCTGGCCCGCCGCGCACGCCGTGACCGATCCGGCGCCGAAGATCAGCACCGGCGCGAACAGGGGCAGCAGCAGCAGGGCCTGCAGCACGCCGCCGCCGCGCAGTCCCAATGTCAGCGCGGCGCCGAGGGCGCCCAGCAGCGCCAGTACCGGCGTTCCCAGCGCGAACGATATCGACAGGGTCCAGCGGGAACACTGACTCAGGTCAAACAGCAGGCCCATGGCCGGCGCCATCAGCACCAAAGGCAGACCGGTTCCGATCCAGTGCGCGAGGATCTTGGCCAGCACCCATAGCGCGGCGGGCTCGGGCGACAGCAGCCATTGTTCGAGCGCGCCGTCGGCGTGGTCCTGCGCGAACAGCCGGTGTTGCGACAACAAGGCCGACAGCAGGGCGGCGACCCACAGTATCCCGGGCGCCATCGCCCGCAGGCGCGCGGCGTCGGCGCCCACGGCCAGGGGAAACAGGCAGGCGACCAGCACGAAAAAAAGCAGGGAGACGACGAGGTCGGCCCGCGCCCGGCAGGCGAGCAGCAGGTCTCGCCGCAGAACGGCGAAGAAGGGGGTGGACCACAGCGATGCGGCGGACCGGGACGCGGCGGTTGCGGGCGCGGCCTGGGAGGCGGGCTGGGCGGACGGCTTCATGCCGTGCCTCCGGCCAGGTCGAGCACGCGCGGCGCGCGCTCGAGCGGCACGTCCTGGTGGGTGGTCAGGACGACCCGTCCGCCGTCATCGCAATGACGCGTCAGGAGGCGCGCAAGGTGCGCCACGGTGGCGGCGTCGAGCGCGGTGAAGGGTTCATCCAGCAACCACAGTGCACGCGCCGGATGCAGCAGCAGCCGCGCCAGCACGGCGCGCCGCCGCTGGCCTTGCGACAGGACGCCCACGGGCAGGTCGAGCCCGGCTTCCAGGCCCATCCGGCAGAGCGCGTCCCGACAGGCCGCCGCCGTCGCGGGCAGGGCCTGGGCCTGGCAGAGCAGGCGCAGGTTTTCCAGCGGCGTCAGCAGGTCGTTGAGCGCATCGGCATGGCCGAGGTAGAGCAGATGCTGGCGGAAGCCGGCGCCCAGGCGCTGGATGTCCGTGCCGCGCCACCACACCGCGCCGCTATCCGCGCGGGCCAGGCCGCACAGGGTGCGCAGCAGGCTGGTCTTGCCATGGCCGTTGGGCGCGACCACGCGCAGCATCTGCCCGGCCCGCAATTGGAACGACAGGGGCGGGAACAGCAGGCGGTCCCCTTTCGAACAGGTGAGATCGCGTGCTTCAAGCATGGCCGGCGCCCATCCAGATATTCATGTAAACAACCCCCGCTTGGCCAAGGTGGCGCGACGCCGACAACGGAGTGGGATATTAAATAATCCGCGCCGCCGGTTTGCCCCGTTCAGGCCGTTTTTCGACTTTGTCGGACTGATTTACCTGTAGGCAAAAATGCCCGCGGTTCGCGCGAATTCAACTGCTGGCGGGTGGCCGATTCGGATCGGTCCGAGTTGTTCCGCTGAGGCCGTGTTGCGGGGTCGACGATTGACCGAGATCAACATGAATGTCGCACCGTCGCGTCAAATAAAAAAAGGCGACGGTCTGGCCACAGGCCGCGCTGGTTGTAGCGGTCCCGCGTCGTGCAAGCGCACGGCGCGCGGCCGGTCGTAGATGAAATTTGCAAAGTCGTATCCAGTGAAAAACAAATCAAAGCATCAAACCGGCATGGCCGCGGAGTGGGCGAAATTCCTGTCGCTGGCCTTCGTCGCATGTCCCGTCGTGGCCTTCCTGATGATCTGCGTGTTTGGATTCATCGTGTGGTTCGGACAGATTCTGTTTTGGGGCCCGCCGGCCTGAAAACGAAATCCGAGAAACCAGCCGGTTGGGCCTACACATGAAAAATCGCTTCAAGGCAGTCAAGACTGCAATTCACTGGGTGCTCGCGTTGTTGCTGCGCCCCTCCACCAGAATCGGACTGGGCGTCCTGGTCATCGGTGGATTCATCGGCGGCGTGACGTTCCTCGCGCTGTTCAATACCAGCATGAACGCCACCAATTCTGAGGCCTTCTGTATCTCGTGCCACTCGATGAGCGACACGGTGCTGCCCGAGCTGAAGCAGACGGTGCACTGGAAGAACCGCTCGGGGGTGCGCGCCCATTGTCCCGATTGCCACGTGCCGCACGACTTCACGTCCAAGGTGGCGCGCAAGATGCAGGCTTCGCGCGAGGTGCTGGGGCATCTGATGGGAACCATCGGCACGCCCGAGAAATTCAAGGAGCACCGCATCGTGCTCGCCACGCGCGAGTGGGCCCGCTTCAAGGCCAACAACTCCAAGGAATGCCGCAACTGCCATGACTACGCCAGCATGGACTTCGACAAGATGCGCGTGACGTCGCAGACCATCATGCATGGCGCGGCGGAACGCAACGCCAGCTGCGTCGACTGCCACAAGGGCATCGCGCACCACCTGCCCGAGGTCAAGTCGCAGGGCAATCCGGCGCTGGCGGCGCTCACATCCGAGGCCCGCGGCGCGGCCATCGAGACCGGCAAGCGCTATTACAGCGTCATGCCCCAGCCGCTCTACGCGGACCCGGAACTGACGCGGGAGATCGGCGCCATCGAGATCGCCACCGACGCCAAGGTGCTGCAGAAAAAGAACGACGCGGTGCAGGTCGAGCTGCAGCTCTGGCGGAAGAACAAGGGGTATGCGCGCGTGTTGTACGGCCGCTTCGGCCTGAACATCACCAGCGCCGTGCTGGCCAAGGAGGTCTCGCGGGACGATGACCTGATCCACGTGCTCGAGACCCAGGTCGACAAGGTCACCGGCCTGGAGTGGCAGAAGATTTCCGCCACGGTCTGGCTGCGCGGCGGCGGGCTGGTCGACAACGTCGAGCCGATCTGGGGCGTGGCCCGGCAGAGCTATTCGCAAAGCTGCAGCGTGTGCCATCGCCAGCCGAACGAGGCTTCGCACGACGCCAACCAATGGCCCGGGCTGTTTGGCGGCATGGTCGGATTCACCAACATGGACGACCCGACCGCGAAGCTGGTCCTGAAGTATCTGCAATTGCATTCCTCTGATTTCGTTGTAAAGGACGGTGTGGCCTCGGCCCACTGAGATAGTCATGAAGATTTCCCGTCGCCGGTTCATGGGCGGTATCGCCGCTTCGCTGGGTTCTTTCGCCATCCCGCCGCTGTTGCGCAATGGCAATGTGGTGCGCGCCGCGCAGGGGGGCTCGGGCGATGCCGGCCCCGGGCGCTGGCGATTTTCCGGCGCCCACTGGGGCGCCTTCCGGGCGCGCGTCGTGGCCGGCCGCGTGGTCGAAATCAAGCCGTTCGAGTTCGACAAGCACCCGACGCCGATCCTCGATGGCACGCTCGACGTGCTGTACAGCGCCTCGCGGGTGCGCTATCCCATGGTGCGGCTGGACTGGTACCGCAAGCGCGGCCAGTCCGGCGGCCTGCGCGGCGACAACCGCTTCATCCGGGTGGGGTGGGACGAGGCGCTGGACCTGGTCTATAGCGAGGTCGAGCGGGTCCAGAAGGACTACGGACCGTGGGCGCTGCACGTGGGCAACGTGGGCTGGCGTTCGGTGGGGCTGATGCACAGCTGCGGCAACCATATGCTGCGGGCCATGGGGATGCACAGCTACAGCGTGGGGACGGCGGGCGATTACTCGACCGGCGCCGGGCAGACCATATTGCCTTACGTGCTGGGGTCGACCGAGGTGTATTCGCAGGGCACGTCCTGGGACATCATCCTCAAGGAAACCCAGGTACTGGTTTTCTGGGCGAGCGATCCGATCAAGAACCTGCAGGTGGGTTGGAACACCGAGACGCACGAGGCCTACGCGTACTTCGAGCAGTTGAAGCAGAAGGTGGCCAACAACGAGATCCAGGTGATCTGCGTCGATCCGGTGAAAAGCAAGACGCGCAATTACCTGGAGTGCGAGCAGCAGTACGTCAACCCGCTGACGGACGTGGCCTTCATGCTGGGTATCGCCCATACGCTGTGGAAGGAAGGTCTGCACGACAAGAAGTTCCTCGAGACCTATGCGGTGGGCTTCGACGAATTCACCGCCTACCTGGATGGCAAGACCGAGGACAAGATCGAAAGAACGCCGGAATGGGCCGAGTCCATCTGCGGCGTGCCGGCGGCGCGGATACGCGAACTGGCGCGCCTGATGGCGGCCCATCGCACCCAGCTGATGTTCGGCTGGGCGATACAGCGCCAGCAGCATGGCGAGCAACCCTACTGGATGGGCGCCATCCTGGCGGCGATGCTGGGCCAGATCGGCCTGCCCGGCGGCGGCATCAGCTTTTCGCATCACTACAGTTCGGTGGGCGTGTCGTCCTCCGGCGCGTCGATGCCTGGCGCCTTTCCCCTGAATCTGGATACCGGGCGCACGCCCCGCCACGAGAACAGCGACTACCAGGGATACAGCGCCGTCGTGCCGGTGTCCCGCGTCATCGACGCACTGCTGGAGCCGGGCAAGGAAATCAACTTCAACGGGCACAAGGTGAAACTGCCGCCGTACAAGGTGGCCCTGTTCTCGGGGTGCAACCAGTGGCACCGGCAGCAGGACCGCAACCGGATGAAGGCGGCCTACCAGAAGCTCGAGACGGTGGTGGCCATCGACTACAACTGGACCGCCACCTGCCGTTTCGCCGATATCGTGCTGCCGGCCTGCACGCCGTACGAGCGCAATGACATCGACGCGTATGGCTCATATTCGAACCGCGGCGTGATCGCCATGCACAAGCTGGTCGATCCGCTGTATCACTCGCGCTCGGATTTCGACATCTGGACGGACTTCTGCAAGCGCATGCAGCGCGACGTCGAATACACCCGCAACATGAGCGAGATGCAGTGGGTCGAATCGCTGTACGAAGACTGCCGCAAGGAAAACGCCGGCAAGGGGTATGCGATGCCGCCGTTCGCCGAATTCTGGGAGACAGGCTATGTGCTGTTCCCCGAAGGCCAGCCCTGGGTGCGGCACGCCGATTTCCGCGAGGACCCGGAGGTCAACGCGCTGGGCACGCCGTCCGGGTTCATCGAGATCTACAGCCGCAAGATCGCGGGATTTGGTTACCGCGACTGCAAGGGGCATCCGGTCTGGATGGAAAAGGCCGAGCGTTCCCACAACGGGCCGCATTCGGACAAGTATCCGCTCTGGCTGCAATCGGCGCACCCGGATACCCGCCTGCATTCGCAGACCTGCGAATCGCCGACGCGACGCGCGACCTACACGATCCAGGGGCGCGAGCCGGTCTACCTCAGCCCCGAGGATGCCAAGCGGCGCGGCATCAGGCACGGAGACCTGGTGCGCGTCTTCAACGGCCGGGGCCAGTTGCTGGCGGGGGCGTCCATTTCCGCCAACTTCCCGCCGGGCGTCGTCCGCATCCAGGAAGGGGCCTGGTACGGGCCCACCGGCCCCGAGATCGGCGCGCTGGATACCTACGGGGATCCCAACACGCTGACGCTGGACATCGGCACCTCCGAACTGGCGCAGGCGCCGAGCGCCAATACCTGCCTGGTGGAAATCGAGCTGTTCCAGGGAGCCGCGCCCGCGGTGACTGCGTTCGGCGGCCCCATCGAGGTGGACATCGGCGGCAAGGTCCTGGCGGGGCATTGACGCAATCGCCGGGCCGCCATCCGCGCGCGTGCCCGGCCGGCACCCGGTTTTCCTGGAGCATCAATTGGATAACGCTCGTATCGATCTGGATTGGGCCGCGATCTCCCATGCGCGGTCGCAAATCTATGGCTGGTTTTCGACGGTCTTCGCCAAGGAGCTGGGCCGTGAAGCCATGGCGCTTTACCTGGCGGGCGGCGTCGAGCCGCTGCTGTCCGTCTTTTCGAACCTGGGGCTGGCGCGGGAGGCCGAGGCGGTGGACGGCGTCCTGCGGGAGTGGGCGCAACACGGTGATGCCTTGCTGGAGAACGCCGCCGACTTTGCCGCGCTGTTCCTGCTGGAAGGGCGGCATTGCCCGATCCCCTATGCCTCGTACTACCTGGGCGACGGGGGGCTGCTCTATGGCAAGCCGGCGCAGTTGATGCGGTCGTTCCTGGCGTCCAGTCAGTTGCGCCTCGATGAACAGTTCAAGGAACCGGAAGACCACCTGTCCGTCATCCTGGCGTTGCTGTCGTGGTGGACCAAGGCGTGCGACCGCGCCGCGGACATCACGGCGCAGGCGCGCGATCAGGCGGCATTCATCGAATCCGCCCTGACGTCCTGGCTGGCGGCCTGGCAGGCCCGGATGGACGCGGTCGATGGCCTGGCCTTCCGTTTCTACCCGGCCGTGGGCGCCTTGCTGGCCGCCTTCGTGCGCGTGGACCTGGAATGCCTGAACACCTTCCGCTGAGCCTGACGCGGCGCATGCTGCGCGCGGCGCGGCCGTCGCGCCGCGTGGCCATCGTGCTCGTGGCCGGCGCGTTGACCTGCTATGGCGCGGTGCAGTTCTGGTCATCCCGCGACCCGGCCGTCGCCTTCCGTGAAAGCGGCGACGTCGCCCAGCTCATCGCCGCGGTCACTCGCCTGGAGCAACGCACCGCCCAGGCGCCGCAGGACTACGCCGCCCAGCGGCTGCTCGCGCACGGCTATCGCGCCATGGGCCGCCATGCCGACGCCGTCCACGCCTTCGGCAAGGCGTGGCCCCTGGTGCAGGACGACCCCGACGAACTGGCCCTGTTCGCCGCCACCCTCGCCATTTACCGAGGCGGCTTTTCCGGCAAGCCCGATGAGCTCCTGCAGCGCGCCCTGGCGGCCGACCCGTCCCACGCCAACGCCCTGATGCTCAAGGGCGCCTCGGCCTACGAGCGAGGCGACTTCGGACTTGCCCGGCGCACCTGGGAGCGCGTCCTGACCCAGGGCGGCCTGGACGACGAGGACCTTGAATGGGTCCGCGCGCAGATCGCCCGCCTCCCGGACCCGATGGGCACGACCGCGCAGGCTAAGACAATTCCTAAATAAACCCGTCCCCCATTGACCCGTATCAACTCTCTATATAACCAAAAGCGATAAGTTAATGCCACAACAACACAATTCGCGGAGAAGTCTGTGCCTCACCCCCCACCCGAAGTCCCCCTCCCGGGCAAACGCGGTTTCCTGAAGAACCTGCTCGGCCTGAGCGCCGCCGCCACCATCATCCCCATCCGTGCCGAAGCCGGCACCGGCATCAACCAGCAACCCCCTCGTCGTCCCGGCATCCCCGGCAAGCGCTACGGCATGCTCGTCGACCTGCGCAAATGCATCGGCTGCCAGTCCTGTACGGTCAGCTGTTCGCTCGAGAACCTGCCGCCGGTCGGCCAGTTCCGCACCACCGTCCTGCAATACGAAGTCCAGCCCGACAGCGGCAGCCCCTGCGCCATGGTGATGCTGCCGCGCCTGTGCAACCACTGCGACAACCCGCCCTGCGTGCCGGTCTGTCCGGTGCAGGCCACGTTCCAGCGCGAGGACGGCATCGTGCTGGTCGACAACCAGCGCTGCGTCGGCTGCGGCTATTGCGTGCAGGCCTGTCCGTATGACGCCCGCTTCATCAACCACGACACCCAGACCGCCGACAAGTGCACCTTCTGCGAGCACCGGCTCGAAGCCGGCCTGCTGCCGGCCTGCGTCGAAAGCTGCGTGGGCGGCGCCCGCGTCATCGGCGACCTGAACGATCCCGACAGCGCCATCTCGCAACGGCTGGCCGAGCACCGCGCCGACATCAAGGTGCTCAAGCCCGAGATGAAGACCGATCCGCACGTCTATTACATCGGCCTGCCCGATGCCTTCGTGCACCAGATCGACGGCCAGGCCGGCGTGCGGCTGGCCGGTGGTCATTGAGAAGGGGAGCGCCATGCAGATCACTGAATTGCTGACGCCGGTCTACGACGCCGCCTGGCTGCCGTGGGCCGTGCAGTATTTTTTCCTTATCGGCATCGCCGCGACCGCGGCGTTGACCGCCGCCGGCGCCGCCTTTGGCGAGGCCGGCTCGTCGGCGCGCCGCCTGCTGCCGGCCGCGGTCACCGTGTTGCTGGTGTGCGCCATCGCGGCGCCCGTGTCGCTGCTGGCCGACCTGCACCAGCCGGGCCGGTTCTGGCATTTCTATACCCGGCTGACGCCGTGGTCGTGGATGTGGCTGGGGGCGTTGCTGCTGCCGGTCTTCACCGGACTGGCGGTGCTGTTCTGCGCCGCCTGGTGGTGGGGGCGCATGGTCTGGGTGCGGCTGCTGGGCATCGCGCTGGCGCTGTCGGCGGTGTCGATCCTGGTCTACACCGGCGCCGAGGTGATGGTGCTGCGGGCGCGGCCGCTGTGGCACACGCCGTTCCTGCCGCTGAATTTCGCGCTGACCGCGTGGCTGGGGGCGCTGGGGGCGATGTTCCTGGTGGCGCGCTGGCTGCCGGGCGGCCTGAAGGCGCTGCCGGTCGAGCTGCTGCGCCGCCTGAGCGTGACGGCGGTGGTGATGATGCTGATCGGCGCGGGCGCCTGGGTGCTGCTGGGCCTGCTCGGCCAGGACCCCTCGTTTGATGCCGCGTTGCGCCTGTTCGGCGAATTCCCGGTATGGCGCGCCAGCCTGGCCGGCGCCGTGGCCACCGGGTTCTGCATGATCGCGCTGCTGCAACGCGCGCCGCGCGCGCTGGCGGCGCCGCTGCCGTCGGCGGCGCTGGCGCTGACCATGCTGGCCGCCGCCTGGATCTTCCGCTGGGTGGTGTTCATGAGCGTGCAGGGCGTGCCCAAGTATGGCGCCGGCCTGTACCTGTACGACATGCCCTGGGGCAGCGACGGCCTGCTCGGCATGATCGGCGTGCTGGGCCTGTGCGCCGCGCTGGTCGCCGCCGTGACCTACGCGCTGGAACTGTTCCCGGCCCGCACCCGCGGCCTGGCCGCCTGAGGGCGCCGGCCCGACACGAATTCGCATCGAGATGACCATGGACAAGCGACACCAAGACGACAAGCCCGACGCCCACGCGGACGGACCCGATCAACCCGACAACGCCGCGCGCCGCAAGCTGATCGCGCGCGGCGGTGTGGTCGCCGGCGGCATGGCCGCGTTCGCGGCCGGCTATGGCGAGACCGTCGCCAAGGCCGTGAAAGGCCTGGCGCAGGGCACGGCCGGCGTGCCCACCGCGCACGCCGTGCGCGGCAATTCGCTGACGCCGGAATTCCGCATCGATCCGGTCAGCGGGCTGCTGTCGGCCCAGCCGGGCCAGACCGTCAGCCCTTCCAGCTGCCTGGGCTGCTGGACCCAGTGCGGCGTGCGCCTGCGCGTCGATACCGCGGCCAACCGCATCCTGCGGGTGGCCGGCAACCCGTACCACCCGCTGGCCACCACGCGGCCGGCGGCGATGGAGACGCCGGTGCGCGAGACCTACGCGCAACTGGGCGGCGACAACGGCCTGGAAGGGCGCGCCACGTCCTGTGCGCGCGGCTCGGCCATGCTGGAGCAGATGCACAGTCCGTACCGCGTGCTGCAGCCGCTCAAGCGCGTCGGCGGCCGGGGCGAAGGCAAGTGGCAGACGATTTCGTTCGAGCAGCTGGTGCAGGAGGTGTGCGAGGGCGGCGACCTGTTCGGCGAGGGCCACGTGGACGGCCTGCGCGCGATCTTCGACCGCGACACGCCGCTGGACCCGGCCAACCCGGAGTACGGCGCCAAGGTCAACCAGTTCCTGTTCACCGATGCGTCCAACGAAGGCCGCACGCCGCTGATCCAGCGCTTTGCCGGCCAGTCGTTCGGCACCGTCAACTTCAGCAACCACGGCTCGTACTGCGGCCAGAGCTTCCGCGTCGGCGCGGGCGCGGCGCTGGGCGATCTGAAGGGCATGCCGCACGGCAAGCCGGATTGGGACAACGCCCGCTTCGGCCTGTTCATCGGCGCGGCGCCGGCGCAGGCCGGCAACCCGTTCCAGCGCCAGGCGCGCCAGCTGGCCGAGGCCCGCACCCGGCCGGAGGAAACCGGCTTCACCTATGTGGTGGTGTCGCCGATGCTGCCGGCCTCGTCCAGTCTGTCGGCGGGCTCGGGCAATGAGTGGGTGCCGGTCAATCCCGCCAGCGACCTGGCGTTGGCGATGGGGCTGATCCGCTGGATCCTGGACAACGAGCGCTTCGATGCGCGGGCGCTGGCGCAGCCGGGGCCCGCGGCTATGACGGCGGCGGGCGAGGCCGCGTGGACCAATGCCACGCACCTGGTGATCGCCGAACCCGGCCATCCGCGCCTGGGCAGCTTCCTGCGCGGCGCCGACCTGGGTTGGGCCAGGCCGGCCGATGCCGGCGAGAAATGGGAAGACGTGTACGTGGTGCGGCGAGAGGACGGCACGCTGGCGCCGCATACCGGCGCGCTGCCGGCCACGCTGTTCGTGGACGAGGCGGTCGCGGCGCCGGGCCTGGCGGGCGCGCCGGCCGCGCTGCGGGTATGCAGCGCGCTGGCGCTGCTGCGCGATGAAGCGCGGCGCAAGTCGCCGGCGGAATACGCCGCGCTGTGCGGCGTGCCGGCGGCCAAGATCGCCGAGCTGGCCGAACGTTTCACCAGCCACGGCAAGCGCGCCGTGGCGGATGCGCACGGCGGCACCATGAGCGGGGCGGGCTTCTACACCGCGTATGCCATCGCCATGCTCAACACGCTGGTGGGCAACCTCAACGTCGAGGGCGGCCTGGTGCTGGACGCCGGCCCGTTCCCGCCGTATGGCGCGGGGCCGCGCTACAACATCGCGGGCTTCGCCAACCGCGCCACGCCCAAGGGCGTGGGCCTGTCGCGCAACCGTTTCCCGTACGAGAAATCGAGCGAGTTCAAGCGCAAGCAGGCCGCCGGCCAGCCGGTTTATCCGGCCGCGGCGCCCTGGTATCCGGCCACCGGCGGGCTGAGTTCCGAGATGCTGGCGTCGGCGCTGGCGGGCTATCCGTACCGCGCCAAGGTCTGGTTCAACCACATGAGCAACCCGGTCTACGGCATCGCCGGGCTGAAGAACGTGCTGCTGGACAAGCTGAAGGATCCGAAGCTCCTGCCGCTGTCGGTGTCGATCAATCCGTTCATCAACGAGACCAACGCGCTGGCCGACTACATCGTGCCCGACACCGTCACCTATGAAAGCTGGGGCGTGTCGGCGCCGTGGGCCGACGTGGTGGCCAAGGCGTCGACGGTGCGCTGGCCGGCGGTCGAGCCGCGCGTGGCGCGCAGCGCCGACGGCGCGCCGGTGTGCCTGGAGTCGTTCCTGATCGCCTGCGCCAAGCGCATCGGCATGCCGGGCTTCGGCGCCAACGCCATCGCCGACCAGGATGGCAACCGCTATCCGCTGGACACGGCCGAGGACTTCTTCCTGCGCGGCATCGCCAACATCGCCTTCGGCGCGGGGCGGCCGGTGCCCGAGGCCAGCGATGACGACCTGGAACTGACCGGCGTGGCGCGCTATCGCGATACGCTGCAAGGCAAGCTCAAGCCCGAGGAATGGCGGCGCGTGGCCATGGTGATGAGCCGGGGCGGACGCTTCGACCGCATGCCGGATGCCTGGAACGATGCCGGCCAGACGCGTCAGGCCTGGGCCAAGCCGCTGCAGGTCTGGAGCGAGGAACTGGCGGGCTTTCGCCACGCGATGACGGGCGAGCGCTATAGCGGCTGCCCGACCTGGTACCCGGCGCGGCTGGCCGACGGGCGCGACGTGCGCCAGCAGTATCCGCGGGCGGACTGGCCGTTCCTCTTGAGTTCGTTCAAGTCCAACCTGATGAGCTCGATGTCGATCGGGGTAGACCGGCTGCGCCAGGTGCATCCGCACAACCCGGTGTCGATCAACCGCCAGGACGGCGAACGGATGGGCTTGCGCAATGGCGACCGGGTGCGCATCGTCACGCCGGGCGGGGCGGTGACCGGCCTGGCGTTGCTGCGCGACGGCATCCAGCCGGGGGCGGTCGGCATCGAGCACGGTTACGGCCATACCGAGCTGGGCGCGCGCGCCCATCTGGTGGATGGTCAGCCGATGCCGCACGATCCGGCGCTGGCGGCGGGCGTGAACCTGAACGACCTGGGGTTCGGCGATGCGACGCGCGGCGAACATGCCAACGTCTGGATCGACTGGGTCTCGGGCGCGGCGGTGCGGCAGGGGTTGCCGGCGCGCATCGAGCGGGCCTGAGGCTGCGTCGCGGCGCCGGGCAACGCCGGCGCCGCGATGGGCGACGGCGCTGGGGCGCTAGCGCAGCACGGTGTCGGCCACCAGTTCCAGCCCGCTGGCCGGCACGTCGGTTTCCACCGGCGTGCCGCCCACGTCGCCGGGCTGCGGCATCGCCGTGCCCGAGCGGCTGACGCGGATTTCGACGCGCACGCGGCCGGCGCTGGACAACAGCGCCTGCGGCGACATGGCGTTGCTGTCGTCGAGCGTGAAGGCGCGCGGCAGGTCGGCGGCGCGCAGCCGCAACACGGCCAGCGGCATGCGCGAACCCGAGGCGGGGCGCGCCAGGATGAAGACGGTGTCGGTCGGTTGCACCTGGGCCATCAGGGCGGGGGCGATCCGAGCCTGGCCGCTGAGGCGGCCCGGGGCGGCGGCCTGGCTCGCCGGTGGCGTGCCGCCAGCCGATGCGACCGCGCGGGCCTGGGCGATGTTGGATTCGATCTGGCGCGCGGCCTCGGAATCCGGCGGCAGCAAGCTTTGCAGGCGCTGCCAGTATTCCAGCGCCTGGGCGGCGTCGCCGCGCCGCAGGGCCATCATGCCGGCCAGCGCCAGGGCCTTGGGCTGGTCGGGGTTGACCGCCAGCGCCTGTGCCACCGCCGCGATCGAGGCCGCGTCCGGCGCGCCCTGGTTGGCGGACAGCAGCGCGTCGGCCAGGTCGGCCAGCACCTGCGGCTGCGCCGGCGCCAGCCGCAGCACTTCGCGGTAGGCGGCGGCCGCGTCGGTGTAGCGGCCCAGGGTTTCGTAGGAGCGCGCCAGCGTGTACCAGCCATCGGCGTCATCCGGCGCGGCGCGCAGGCGCTGGGCCAGCGCGTTGATGGCCAGCGCCATGGCGTCGCCGTCGTCGCCGGCATGCGGTTCGGCGGCGCCGGCCGTGGCCACGGTGGCGGCGGCGCGCGGGTTGCCCAGGTGCTGATAGAGCAGGGCCGCCGCCAGCGGCACCGCCAGACTCAACAGGCAGGCGACGGCGATGCCGGCGCGCTGGCCCGCGGCCGACGGCGCCGCCGCGCCGCGCCGGGCCAGGTCCTGCAGCAGGTCGCGCTGCAGTTCCTCGTCGGCGCGCATGGCCGCGTCGGCGCTCAGGGCGCCATCGCGCTGGTCGCGCCGCAGCTGCTCGCGCTGCGCCAGGTAGAAGGCGCGCAGGCCGGCATCGGCCGCGTTGTCCTCGGCCGGCGGCGGACGGCGCAGCAGCGGCGGCACCAGGCACAGCAGGGTGGCCAGCAACAGTACCAGTACGGATAGCCAGAGCGCGGTCATGGGCCGCTATCCAGGTAGCGCGCCGCGCGGGCGCGTTCGTCGGCGGTCAGCGGCGGCCGGCTGCGGGGCCGCCGCGCCACGGTGCGCCACAGCACCGCGAAGCCCAGCGCCAGCAGCGCGAACGGACCCAGCCACAGCAGCCAGGTGATGGGCTTGAAAGGTGGTTCGTAGCGCACGAAATCACCGTAGCGGTCCTCGAAGAAACGCATGATCTGCGCGTCGCTGCGGCCCTCGGCCAGCTGGCTCCGGATCAGGTTGCGCATGTCGTGCGCCAGCGGCGCGTTGGATTCGGCCAGCGACTGGTTCTGGCACACCAGGCAGCGCAGGCCATGGGCCAGGTGCTCGGCGCGCTGCTCCAGCGCTGGCGGCAGCGGGGGCGACGGCACCTGGGCCCGGGCCGGCGCCAGCGACCCCAGCGCCAGCAGCAATGCCAGCAGCGGCGCGGCCAGGCCATGGCCCGGGCGGCGCCGCGGCGGCTGGCCGCCGTGACCCTCCTGGATGCCCGGCGATTGCGCCGGGCGCCAGGCCGGGGCGGGCGCGGGATGGCGGGACCGCGTCATCATTGCAGCGCCTCGATCATCGGTTGCAGCCGGGTGCGCCAGATATCCGGCGTGATCAGGCCCAACTGGCGGTAGCGGATGCGGCCGGCGCCGTCGATGACGAAGGTCTCGGGCACGCCGTAGACGCCGTATTCGATGCCGACGCGGCCGTCGACGTCGCTGGCGGACGCAATGTACGGATCGCCATGACGGCCCAGCCAGGCCAGCGCGTCCTCCGGCTTGTCCTTGTAGTTCAGGCCGTACAGCGGCACGTTGTGCCGCCGCGCCACCTCGCGCAGCACCGGC
Organism: Achromobacter sp. 2789STDY5608621; assembly: GCF_001299375.1. NCBI lineage: Bacteria > Pseudomonadati > Pseudomonadota > Betaproteobacteria > Burkholderiales > Alcaligenaceae > Achromobacter > Achromobacter sp. 2789STDY5608621. The sequence goes on from NZ_CYTU01000017.1 coordinate 56,887, forward strand.
AGTTCCTCGCGGCAGGGCGCGCACCACGAGGCCCACACGTTCAGCAGCCAGACCTTGCCGCGCATCGCCTGCACGTCCAGCCGCTCGCCGGGCGCGTGCAGCAGCGGCAGGCCGATGGCGGGGGCGGGCTTGTCGATCATGGCCGAGGGCACGGCGCGCGGATCGCGCGACAGCCCCATGGCCAGGAACACCGCCATGGCGAGAAAGACCGCGAGCGGCACCAGGTATCGCAGCATCAGTAGCCCTCGCGCGGCGTGGCCGGCACGGCGCCGGCGCGGGGGTGGGCGGCCCGCGCTGCTTGCTGGCGGTAGCGCCTGTCGCCCGCGGCCAGCAGGCCGCCCAGCGCCATCAGCAGGCAGCCGGACCAGATCCACGCCATGAACGGCTTGACCTGGATGCGCACCGTCCAGGCGCTGCCGCCGGCCGGTTCGCCCAGGGCCACGAACAGGTCGCGGGTGAAGCCGCTGTCGATCGCGGCCTGGCTCAGCGGCATGTCCTGCACCGTGTAGAGGCGCTTCTCCGGATACAGCGTGGTGACGGGCCGGCCGTCGGCGCGGGTGACGCGGAATTCGGCGCGCTGCGCGCTGTAGTTGGGGCCGGTGGCCGGCGCCAGCGCGGCGAAGGTGAAGCGGTAGCCGCCGGCCTCCTGCACCGCGCCCAGGTCCAGCCGCAGTTCCTGCTTGACCTCGTAGCCGTTGGCCAGGGTGGCGCCGGCGATGAAGACGCCGATGCCGGCGTGCGCCAGCAGCATGCCGTACCAGGCGCGCGGCTGGCGCCCCAGGCGCCGCAGCCAGTGGCCGTCGCCGTCGGTCAGGCGCTGCCAGGCATGGGCGGCCGCGCTGGCGATCGACCAGGCCGCCAGCCACAGGCCCAGGATCACCAGCGGCGAGCCCAGCCGCGCCGGACCCGGCATGGCCAGCGGCAGCAGCACCGCCGTGGCCACGCTGACGCCGAAGGCGACGCGCAGCCGGCGGCCCAGGTCGGGCGCCTGCGCCTGCTTCCAGCGCGCCACCGGGCCGACGCCCATCAGGAAAATGGCCGGCGTCATCAGCGGCACGAAGACGGCCTCGAAGTAGGGCGGACCGATGGAGATCTTGCCCCAGTCCAGCACGTCCAGCACCACCGGGTACAGCGTGCCCAGCAGCACCGAGGCGGCCGCCACGGTCAGCACCACGTTGTTGGCCAGCAGCAGCGATTCGCGCGACAGCAGCGCGAAGCCGCCGCCCAGGCCGACCTTGGGCGCGCGCCAGGCGTACAGCGTGAGCGAGCCGCCCACCACCAGCGTCATGAAGCCCAGGATGTACAGGCCGCGTCCCGGATCGACCGCGAAGGCGTGGACCGAGGTCAGCACGCCCGAACGCACCAGGAAAGTCCCCAGCAGGCTGAGCGAGAACGCGCACAGGGCCAGCAGCACGGTCCAGCTGCGGAACGCGCCGCGCCGTTCGGTGACGATGAGCGAATGGATCAGCGCGGTGCCCGCCAGCCACGGCATGAAGGAGGCGTTTTCGACCGGGTCCCAGAACCACCAGCCGCCCCAGCCCAGCACGTAGTAGGCCCAGGCGCTGCCCAGCAGGATGCCGAGGGTCAGGAAGGTCCAGGCCGCCAGCGTCCACGGCCGCACCCAGCGCGCCCACAGCGCGTCCAGTTCGCCGGACAGCAGCGCGGCGATGGCGAAGGCGAAGGCGACCGAGAAGCCGACGTAGCCCATGTACAGCATGGGCGGATGCACGATCATGCCCGGGTCCTGCAGCAGCGGGTTGAGGTCGCGGCCGGCCATGGCCGGCGGCATCAGGCGCTCGAAGGGGTTGGACAGGAACAGCAGGAACAGCAGGAAGCCGGCGCTGATCCAGCCCATCACCGCCAGCACCCGGGCGACGAAGGCCAGCGGCAGGCGCCCGCTGCGCAGCGCCACCGCCAGGGTCCAGGCGCTGAGCAGATACAGCCACAGCAGCAGCGAGCCTTCGTGGCCGCCCCAGACGGCGGCGAAGCGGTAGGCGGCGGGCAGGTCGGCATGCGAATTGGCGGCCACGTACAGCACCGAATAGTCGTTTTTCAGGAATGACCAGGCCAGGCAGCCGATGGCCACCGTGGCCAGGCCGAACTGCGCCACGGCGGCGGGCCGCGCCACCGCCATGCCGGGCCGCCAGCCGGTGGCCGCGCCGACCAGCGGCAGCGTGCCCTGCGCCAGCGCCGCCAGCAGCGCCAGGATCAGGCTGAAGAGGCCGATCTCCGGGATCATCGCGCGTCCGCCCGCGCCGTGTTGGCGGTGGCGCCGGCGGCGGCGCGCTTGAGCGCGTCGGCGGCTTCGGGCGGCATGTAGTTCTCGTCGTGCTTGGCCAGCACCTCGGAGGCATGGAACACGCCGTCGGCGTCGAGCTTGCCGGCGGCCACCACGCCCTTGCCCTCGCGGAACAGGTCGGGCAGCAGGCCCTGGTAGGTCACGGGCACGGCGTGCGCGGTGTCGGTGACGATGAAGCGCAGCTTCAGGCCGTCGCGCTGCACCGAGCCTTCCTGCACCAGGCCGCCGACGCGAAAGCTGCCATGGGTCGGCGCCTCGCGCGCCGCCACCTGGGTCGGCGTGAAGAAGAACACCAGGTTCGATTGCAGCGCGTTGAGCACCAGCGCGACGGCCGCGGCCAGCAGGCCCAGGCCGCCCAGCAGCGCCAGGACGCGGCGCCGGCGCGGGCTCATCGGCCGTCCCCGGCGCGCAGCCGGGCGGCGCGGCGGCGGGCCCGCGCCCGGCGCCACAGCGAGCCGGCCTCCCAGCCGATCAGCGCCAGCGTCACGCCATAGGCGCCCAGCAGATAGGGGCCGTGGCCCTGCAGCGAGAACAGCGTGTCCCAGCTCATCGGCGCTCCCGGGCGGGTTCGGTGGCGGCCGGTTCGCGTTCGGCGATGATGCCGCGCACCCGCGCCAGCGACGCGGCCGCGCTGTACAGCCAGAACGCGATCACCATCAGCAGCATCGCCGCCAGCATGACGCGCGCCATGCTGGGCGCGGTGGTCAGGTTGATCGAGGCGCCCTGGTGCAGCGTGCTCCACCAGCGCACCGAGAAATAGATAATGGGCACGTTGACCACGCCGGCCAGCAGCAGGATGGCGCCGCCGCGGTCGCCGCGGCGCGGATCGTCGCTGGCCGCCTGCAGCGCCATGAAGCCCAGGTACAGGAACAGCAGGATCAGCTCCGAGGTCAGGCGCGCGTCCCACACCCACCAGGCGCCCCAGGTCGGCTTGCCCCACAGCGCGCCGGTCCACAGCGTCAGGAAGGTGAACAGCGCGCCAGTGGGCGCCAACGCCCGCATCATCATGAACGACAGCCGCGTCTGCAGGATCAGCCCGAGCGCGGCGTACAGCGCCATCACCAGGTACAGGAACATCGACATCCAGGCCGCCGCCACGTGGATGAAGAGGATGCGGTAGACCTCGCCCTGCTGGCTGTCGACCGGGGCCTTGACCAGGCCCACGTAGAGCCCGGCGGCGGCGAACAGCGCCGCGGCCAGCGCCAGCCACGGGATCAGCCGGCCGGCCAGCGGATAGAAGCGTTGTGGCGCGGCGTAGCGCAGCCAGCCCGGGCGCGCGGGCGGGGTCGGCAGCAGGGTGAGATGCGGGGGCGAGTGCATGATGGCCGGTCCTCAGTCCAGCGCCACGCGCAGCGCGGCCGAGGCGCTCCACGGGCAGAGCAGCAGCGCCAGGCACAGGCCGGCGCCCAGCAACGACAATTGCGGGCCGGCGCCCAAGCCGGCATGCACCGCCGCCACCGCGCCGCTGCCGAAGATCAGCACCGGCACGTACAGCGGCAGCACCAGCAGCGGCAGCAGCGCGCCGCCGCGCAGGCCCAGGGTCAGCGCCCCGCCCAGTCCGCCGATCAGCGCCAGCGTCGGCGTGCCCAGCAGCAGCGACAGCGCCAGCACGCCGATGGCGCCCGGCGTCAGGCCGAACTGCAGCGCCAGCACCGGGCTGGCCAGGATCAGCGGCAGGCAGCTGCTGAACCAGTGCGCGGCCAGCTTGGTGGCCACCAGCAGGGGCAGGGGATGGGGCGACACCAGCAACTGTTCCAGCGCGCCGTTGTCGTAGTCCTGGGCGAAGGGGCGCTGCAGCGTCAGCAGGATGCCGAGCAGGGCGCAGACCCACAGCACGCCGGGGCCGATGGCGGCCAGCAGCGCAGGGTCGGGGCCGATGGCCAGCGGGAACAGCGAGCCCGCCACCACGAAGAACAGCGTCGCGCCCAGCGTTTCCGCCGGCCGCCGCCAGGCCAGCCGCAGTTCACGGCGCGCCAACTGCCACAGCGTTGCCAGCATCGGCGTAGTCATCCATGTCCAGGGTTTGCATATCGGCGAAGGCCAGGCCGGGCGGGCGGTGCGAGGCCACCACGGCCAGGCCGCCGCCGGCCAGGTGCGCGGCCAGCGCCTGGTCCAGCAGGTCGAGGCTGGCGGCATCGAGCCCCGCGTCGGGTTCATCCAGCAGCCACAGCGGCTTGCCCGCCAGCACCGTGGCCGCCAGCGCCAGCCGCCGGCCCTGGCCCTGCGACAGCCGCGCCGCCGGCTGGTCGGCGCAGGCTTCCAGGCGCCAGGCGCGCAGGGCCGGCCCGGTGTCGATGGCGGGCGCGCCGGCGATCGCCAGCGCATAGCGCAGGTTGTCGGCCGCGCTCAGCTCGCCGCACAGGCCGTTGCCGTGCGACAGGAAGGCCATCCGCGCGTGATAGGCGGCGGGGTCGCGGCGGATGTCGCGGCCGCGCCATTGCACGCCGCCGGCCAGCGGCCGCAGCAGGCCGGCCAGCATGCGCAGCAGGCTGGTCTTGCCGCTGCCGTTGGCGCCGCGCACCCGCAGCAGCTGGCCCGGGGCCAGCGCCAGGTCGATCGGGGCCGCCGCGCCACGTCGGCCGATCAGGCCGACCGCGCGCAGGCCCGCGTCCGCCGTGGCGTTGGCGCTGTCCGTCCCGGCGCCGGCGCTGTCCGCCGCGGCGCCGGCCAGGGCGGCGAAGGGCGGCTCAACGGGCCGCATGGGGGCCGTCCGGGCCGTTCAGGCCGGGCACCGACGACAGTTCGCCGGGCGGGATGTTGGGCAGCTTGTGGGCGATGCCCTTGTGGCAGTCGATGCAGGTCTTGCTCTTGTCGGCCAGGTAGGTCGAGTGCATGTTCTGCGCGCGCACGCTCTGGCGCGTGAAATCCATGTAGTCGTAGTTGTGGCAGTTGCGGCATTCCAGCGAATCGTTGGCCTTGAAGCGGGCCCATTCGTGCCTGGCCAGTTCCAGCCGCTTGTCGACGAACTTCTCGCGCGTGTCGATGGTGCCGAAGATCTTGCCCCAGACCTCCTTGGAGGCCTGCATCTTGCGGGCGATCTTGTCGGTCCAGTTGTGTGGCACGTGGCAGTCCGAGCACAGCGCGCGCACGCCGGAACGGTTTGTGAAGTGGATGGTGCCTTTCAGTTCGGCGTAGACGTTGTCGCGCATCTCGTGGCAGCCGGTGCAGAACTTCTCGGTGTTGGTGAACTCCATGGCGGTGTTGAAGGCGCCCCAGAACAGGATGCCGCCGATGAAGCCGCCCACCGTCAGGAAACCCAGGCTGAAGTGCACGCTGGGCCGGCGGATGATGTTCCAGTAGCGCTTGATGAGTTTGACCATGGCGGTTCCCCGTGCCTTACTTCTTGTCGGACGCCGGGGCGGAGAGGCGCTTGAGGATCACGTCGATGTCCTGGTAGGTGTTGGACACCAGCGGCTTGGCCTCGGCCTGCGGCACATGGCATTGCACGCAGAAATAGCGCCGTGGCGAGACCTCGGCCAGCACGTTGCTGTCGCGGTCCATGTAGTGGGTCACGCTCAGCGGCGGCGCCTGGGTCTCCTCGGTGTTGACGCGGGCGTGGCAGGCCAGGCAGCGGTTGAAGTTCTTGTCGATCTGGTAGCCGTCGATGCTGTGCGGGATGGTGGGCGGCTGCATCGAATAGGTGCGCATCCGCTTGATGTCCTTGTTCTCGATCGGACTGATCAGCGGCGGGTCGGTCTCGTCGGCGATGGGCGTGGGGCCGCGCATCGGGTCTTGCACCTCGAACGGCGGCGCGGCCCAGGCCGCGATGCTACAGGCTGCGCACAATACGAAAGCGAGAGCGCGTCGGTTCATGGCTGTCTCCGGTGCGCGCGTCAGACCTTGACGATCTTGACCGCGCACTTCTTGAAGTCGGTCTGGAACGAGATCGGGTCGGTGGCGTCCAGCGTGACCTTGTTGATCAGCTGGCCGGCATCGAACCACGGCACGAACACCAGCCCGCGCGGCGGCTTGTCGCGCCCGCGGGTCTCCAGCCGGGTGCGCATCCTGCCGCGCCGCGAGATGATCTCGACCTCGACCCCGCGCCGCAGGCCCATGGCCTGCGCGTCATCGGGGTGCATGAAACAGACCGCGTTGGGAAAGGCCCGGTACAGCTCCGGCACCCGCCGCGTCATGGAGCCGGAATGCCAGTGCTCCAGAATCCGTCCGGTCGACAGCCAGAACGGATACTCCTGGTCCGGCGACTCCGGCGGCGGCTCGTAGGGCAGGGCGTAGATGATGGCGCGGCCGTCCGGGTTGCCGTAGAACTCGAAGCCGGCGCCCGGCTTCACGTACGGGTCGCTGCCCTCGCGATAGCGCCACAGCGTTTCCTTGCCCTTGACCACCGGCCAGCGCAGGCCGCGCACCTCGTGATACGTGTCGAACGGCGCCAGGTCATGGCCGTGGCCACGGCCGAACTCGGCGTATTCCTCGAACAGGCCCTTCTGCGCATAGAAGCCGAAGGCCTCGGCCTCCTGGTTGGCGTAGTCCTTGTCGCGGTCGGTATTCGGATAGCGGTTGACCTTGCCGTTGGCGAACAGCACGTCGAACAGCGTCTTGCCGCGGTACTCGGGCTTCTTGGCCAGGAGGTCGGCCGGCCACACTTCCTCGACCTTGAAGCGCTTGGAGAACTCCATCAGCTGCCACAGGTCCGAGCGCGCCTGGCCCGGCGCGTTGACCAGCTGGTGCCAGAACTGCGTGCGGCGCTCGGCGTTGCCGTAGGCGCCTTCCTTCTCCACCCACATCGCCGCCGGCAGGATCAGGTCGGCCGAGATGGTGGTGACGGTCGGGTAGGCGTCGGACACGACGATGAAGTTGTCCGGATTGCGGTAGCCCGGCAGCCCCTCGTTCATCAGGTTGGCGGCCGCCTGCATGTTGTTGTTGACCATCACCCAGTAGGCGTTGATCTTGCCGTCTTTCAGCATGCGGTTCTGCAGCACCGCGTGCGCGCCGACCTTCTCGGGGATGGTGCCGGCCGGCAACTGCCAGATGTCCTCGGCGTGGGCGCGGTGCTTGGGATTGGTCACCACCAGGTCGGCCGGCAGCCGGTGCGAGAACGTGCCGACTTCGCGCGCCGTGCCACAGGCCGAGGGCTGCCCGGTCAGCGAGAACGGGCTGTTGCCCGGCGTCGAGATCTTGCCCGTCAGCAGGTGGATGTTGTAGACCATGTTGTTGGCCCACACCCCGCGCGTGTGCTGGTTGAAGCCCATGGTCCAGAACGAGGTCACCCGCAGCTTGGGGTCGGCGTACAGCTCGGCCAGGTCTTCCAGCTGTTTCTTCGGCACGCCCGTCAGCTTGGCGGTGTAGTCCAGGTCGTAGCGCGACACGAACCTGGCGAATTCGTCGAACGTCATCGGCTTGGAGCCGCCGGCATCGCCGGCGTTCTTGGCCGCCTTCTGCAGCGGATGGTCGGGCCGCAGGCCATAGCCGATGTCGGTGTTGCCCTCGCGGAACACCGTGTGCTTGTCGACGAACTCGCGGTTCACGCGCTTGGTCTGGATGATGTGGTTGGCGATGTAGTTCAGGATCGCCAGGTCGGTCTGCGGCGTGAAGGTCAGCGTCAGGTCGGCCAGCTCGTACGAGCGGTGCTCGAAGGTCGACAGCACCGCCACCTTCGTCTTGGGCGCCGACAGGCGCCGGTCGGTGACGCGGGTCCACAGGATCGGATGCATCTCCGCCATGTTCGAGCCCCACAGCACGAACACGTCGGCGTTCTCGATGTCGTCATAACAGCCCATCGGCTCATCGGCGCCGAAAGTGCGCATGAACCCCACCGCCGCCGACGCCATGCAGTGGCGCGCGTTCGGATCCAGGTTGTTGGAGCGGAACCCCGCCTTCATCAGCTTGAGCGCGGCGTAGCCTTCCCACACCGTCCACTGGCCCGAGCCGAACATGCCGACCGCCTCCGGCCCCTTGTCCTTGAGCACGCGCTTGAACTGCTCGGCCATCACGTCGAAGGCCTGGTCCCACGACACCGGCGCGAACTCGCCATCCTTGGCGTACTTGCCGTCCTTCATGCGCAACAGCGGCGTCGTCAGCCGGTCGTTGCCATACATGATCTTCGACAGGAAATAGCCCTTGACGCAGTTCAGCCCCTTGTTGACCTCGGCATTGAAGTCGCCATGCGTGGCCACCACCTGGTTGTCCTTGACCGCGACGTTCACGCCGCAACCGGTCCCGCAGAACCTACAGGGCGCCTTCGACCACTTGAGCTTGGCCGCCTCCGACTCCGTCACGATGTTCTGCGTGTAGCCCACCACCGGAATCCCCGCCACCGTGGCGGCCGCGGCGGCGGCGGACTGCTTGATGAACTCCCTACGGGCCATTGCCATCGTCGATCTCCTCGTTCATCGCGGCCAGCGTGTCGGCGTGCTGGTACACCAGCGCCGATGCCAGCACGCCATCCAGGCGCTGGATCTGCGAGATCCGCGCCATCATGTCGTCAGTGGAGGGGGCTTCCAGCGTCACCACCAGCTTGCCGGTCTCGGACGCGCCATGGATCTCGGCGCCCGCGATCGCGAGCACCGCGCGGCGCACCTCGTCCAGCCGACGCGGCGTCGCATGCACGACCAGGCTGGCGATATGCAATTCAGGGGAAACCGGCGCAGCGGCCGGGGGGGAAGGATGCGCGGACATGGGGGCGGTTCCGTCGGTACGCATCAGCTGCCCGGAGGACCGGCAAACAACTGATAGAACCAGACAATGAAACCGTAGCCCGCGACGATGATCACCGTAAGAACGGGGGCCATGACCGCCGTCAGGAACAGAAAACTGCGCAGCTCCTGCGGCTTCGTGTAGCCATCAGACTCGTTTGACACACACCACCTCACCAGACAGTCGGGGTATTGCGTTTAACGTGCGGATGTCGAAGTTTTTAGCAGATGCCTTTTCAACACGCAATGTTGCAGCACAGCGCAAAACCCCGCGCCGCCGCTATGTACTTATATATATTGCGCAACCCAGGCAAGAAAGAAACACCCCCCTAAAAACACCCCGGCACAAGCCACCGCACAAGTCACCGAACAAGCCACCGAACAAGCCACCGCGCAAGCCACCGCGCAAGTCACCGCGTAAGTCAGCGTGTAAGTCACCGAGGGCCGCGCAGGGCGGCCCTCGATGACGGGCAATACAAAGTCTTCCAACAAAAAAAATCCCGCCAAAAGAACGCCAGGATCCCCCGTCGTCCCAGCTCCCCAAGGCCAGCAAGAACTGTAGCCAGGGGCGTCGGCCCCCCGGCGGGCGCGGCCGTCCAGGGGGTGCCCGGCGGAATCCGAAGGCAGGCGCCGCAGGCGCCAACGAGGATGAGCGCGGGGCAGTCCGGCCCCCGCGGGCCGGACCACCCCCGGAGGCCGCGCCCGCCGGGGGGCCGACGCCCCTGGCGGCCCAAGCAAATTGCCCAGAGCGAGCAATTAAAGACGAGCAATCAAAGACGAGCAATCAAAAACGAGCAATCAAACGCAGACAATCAACGACGGCCAATCAAAGCCAGGCAAATCATGACCGGCGACCAACGCCCAACAACCGCGGAACGACTCCGCCGGCCAACCGCGACCGTTAGGCAACCGCCCCATAGATCCGCCGCGCCTGCGCAGCATCCGCCACCGGCCGCCCCAAAGCAATCGCCCCTTCCACCGCCTGCCGCACCAACTCCCCATTCCCCGAAGCCACCGAACCATCCCGCAGCTTCAAATTATTCTCGAACCCCACCCGCATATGCCCCCCGAACGCCGCCGCCGTCGTCACGCAGGCATTCTCCTGCGCCCCGAACGCGCACACCGCCCAGGGCAGCGAATGGTCATAGGCCGCCAGGAACGGCAGCAGGTCATAGGCCGACGACGTCTGCCCCACGCTGTAGCGCCCCAGCACGAACAGCACCGACCACGCGCCCGGCGGCACCAGCCCGCGCGCGCGCAGTGACAGCCAGCGCCGCACATCGCCCTCGTCGTACAGGATGATCTGCGTCATGATGCGGCGCTCGGCCACCCAGGCCAGGAACGCCGCCAGCTCGGCCTCCGCGATCTCCGGCACCGCGATCTCGCGCAGCCCGATCGACACCGCCTCCGGCTGCAGCTCGCGCACCAGCGCCATCTGCTCGGCCGCCTGGTACACGCCCGCCGCTTCGCTCGTCACCTGCACCAGCAGCTCGTCGCCCACCGCGCGCCGCACCGCCGCCAGCGCGTCGCGGTAGGCCTGCGCGTCCAGCAGATGGCTGCCGTCCGGCTTGCGCACGTGCATGTGCATCATCGCCGCGCCCGCGTCCAGGCAGGCGCGGGCCTCCAGCGCCAGGGCCTCGGCCGTCAGCGGCACGGCCGGGTGGTCGGCGGCTTTCTTGTAGGCGCCGTTGGGCGCCACCGTCACGATGACGGGCGACTCGGCCAGGGCCGGACGGGGAATGTTCACGGCGTTCACGGCTGGATCTCCGGCAGTTCCGGCGCGATCAGGTCCAGGCCCGCGCGCAACAGGCGGTCATAGCGCGCGCGCTCGGCGGCGATGGTTTCCGGCGTCCAGGCATAGAAGCCTTCGCCCGCCTTCATGCCGTAGCGGCCGTCGGCGGCGCGCTCGGTCAGGCAGCGCGCCGGATGGTCGTCATTGCAGAACGTCGGGTACATGGTCGCGCCCGCCGCCGCGTGCACGTCGATGCCGGCGTGGTCGCGCTGCATCACCGGCCCGGCCGCCAGGAAGCGGAAACCGAAACCGAAACGCACCGCCGCGTCCACGTCCTCGGGCGAGGCGATGCCGCGGTCGATCAGGTTGAAGGCCTCGCGCGACAGCGCGTGCTGCAGGCGGTTGGCCAGGAAACCCGGCAGGTCCTGGCGCACCTTCACCGGCACGCTGCCGCAGCGGCGCATGAAGGCGATCAGCGCGTCGGCGCGGGCCTCGTCGCTGGTCTCGGCCATCACCACCTCGACCAGCGGCACCAGGTGAGCCGGCATGAAGAAGTGCAGGCCCAGCATGCGTTCGCGCGTGGCCAGCCCCTGGCCAATGGCGCTGATCGGGAAACTGGAACTGTTGCTCGCCAGGATGGCGTCGGGCCGCGCGCGTTGCACCAGTTCCGCAAACAGCGCCTGCTTGATGTCGAGCCGTTCCGGCACGCACTCGATCACCAGGTCGACGCTGGCCCAGTCCACCTGATCCAGGCTGGCGGCCGTGGCCAGTTGCGCCACCTGGGCCTCGCGGCCGATGGTCTTGAGATTGTCGGCCACGCGCGCCGGCAGGGCGGCCGCGCGCGCCGCGTCCGGCTCGATCACCGTCGTGCGGCAGGCGGCGCGCGTCAGCACCACCGCCACGTCGGCGCCCATGGTGCCGCCGCCCACCACCACCGCATGCGCCGCGCCCGGATTGGGCAGGGCCTTCGCGTCCGTCTGCATGGTTTGCTCCTTGTTCTGAAACCGCTGTTGCATCTGCGTCTGTGTTTGCGTCTGTATCCGCGCGTGTGTCCGCGCTCGTGTCCGCGCTTGTGTCCAATTCGGCGCCGAGTGTAGAGAAGCTTGTTTGATTGATGAATCAGATTTTTTGGATAGAATGATCGACAAATCGGATCAATGGACAAGGCGCCCGGCGGCATGCAGATCAATCTCTCGATGCGCGATATCGACACCACCCTGGTGCTGGGCCGCACCCTTAACTTCCGCCAGGCGGCGGCGCAGCTGCACCTGTCGCAATCGGCGCTGTCGACGCAGATCCAGCGCATCGAGGACGCGCTGGGCGTGCGGCTGTTCGACCGCACCACCCGCACCGTGCGGCTGACGGCGGCGGGCGAGGTTTTCATGCAGCAGGCCGCGGCCCTGCAGGTGGCCTTTCGCGACGCCATCGCCGCGGTCAGCGGCATCGCCAGCGCCGAGCATGGCCAGGTGTCGGTGGCGGCGTTGCCGTCGCTGGCCGCGCGCCTGTTGCCGCGGGTGTTGATGGCCTATCGCCAGGCGCACCCGCAGGTGGCCCTGAAGGTGCGCGACACGCTGTCGGGACCGGCCTTCGACCTGGTGCGCGCCGGCGACGTGGACTTCGCGCTGACCGCCGCCGACCCGCAGCACGCCGACCTGCATTACCAGCCCTTGATGTCGGACAGTTTCCTGCTGCTGATCCCCGAGGCGCACCCGCTGGCGCGAGCCAGGGGGCCGCTGCGCTGGGCCGACACGGCCAGCGCAGCGCATGTGTCGATGGTGCACCCGAGCAGCGTGCGCCAGTACACCGAATGGGCCTTTCTGCAGAACCGCATCCGCTTCACGCCGGCCTTCGAGGCCGAGCACCTGACCACCATCGTGGCCATGGTGGAATGCGGCTTCGGGGTGGCGGCGCTGCCCGAGATCGCGGCGGGCGCCGTGGCGCAGAACGGCATCGTGCAGCGGCCGCTGATCGGCCCGGTGGCCGAACGCTCGATCGGGCTGGTGACGGCGCGCAACCGCAGCCTGCCGCCGGCCGCCGCGGCGCTGGTGGCGATGTTGCGGCAGTACCTGGCCGAAGAGGCCCGCTGAGGCCGTGACCTTGGCAAGGCAAGGCGGCCGCCAGGTCGTGCGCCGTTCAGGCGCCGCGGCGCGCCTGTTCCGACGCCAGGTAGGCGTCGCGCGACGGCAGCAGGTGCTCGCGGCACAGCGTCATCAGCGTGGCGCGATCGCCGTCGCGCAGCGCGTGGATCATGGCCCAGTGTTCCTGGCGGGCGCGTTCGCGGTAATTGGCGGCGGCCAGCGAGCCGAAGCGGATCGGGTGGGTGCGGCGCGCGTATTCCTCGATGGCCTGGCCCAGCACCGCGTTGTCGAGCAGGCCGAAGAACTCGCGGTGAAAACGCTGGTTGCTGCGGAACACGCGGCGCGCGTCGCCATCGGCCACCGCGGCGTCATGCTCGCGCTGCACCGCGGTCAGCGCCGCCAGCCGCGCCGGCGGCACCGGCAGCGGCATCAGGCTGGCGGCGTGCACCTCCAGCACTTCGCGCAGCGCGTATAGCTCCATCACCTCGCGCGCCGAGAAAGCCCGCACCACCGCGCCGATGTTGCGCTTGCGCTCGACCACGCCCAGCAGCTCCAGCTCCACCAGCACCTGGCGCACCGCGTGGCGCTTCATGTCGAAGCGCGCCATCAGCTCGTCCTCGGTCAGCCGCTCGCGTGGATGCAGCCGGCCGAAGACGATGTCTTCCTCTAGCGCGGCGACCGCCGTCGCCAGGGCGTCGGGCGCTTGCGGTTCGAGGGCGGCGGGGGTGATGGCGTTCATGGGCAAGGGGAAGCGTTATTGCTTGGGCACGGTGTCGCGGGTGGCGCTGGCGCGCAGGAAGTCGAAGTCGACGCCCTGGTCGGCCTGCGTCACGGTCTGCAGGAACAGCTTGCGGTAGCCGCGCTCGGCGGCCGGACGCTCGACCGGGCCGGCCGCCATGCGGCGCGCCAGCTCGGCATCCTCGACCAGCAGGGCGATTTCGCGCCGCGCCACCGACAGGCGGATCCGGTCGCCATTTTGCAGGTAGGCGAGCGGTCCGCCAATCGCGGCCTCGGGGGTGACGTGCAGCACGATGGTGCCGGCCGCCGTGCCGCTCATGCGGCCGTCGGAAATCCGCACCATGTCCTTGACCCCGGCGCGCGCCAGCTTCTTGGGGATCGGCATGTAGCCGGCCTCGGGCATGCCGGGCGCGCCGGTGGGGCCGATGCGCTTGAGCACCAGCACGTCGTCGGCGGTCACGTCCAGCGCCTCGTCGTCGATGCGGCGGGCCATGTCCTCGGCGTCCTCGAACACCACGGCGCGGCCTTCATGCTCCATCAGCTTGGGATTGGCGGCCGACTGCTTGATGATGGCGCCGCCGGGCGCCAGGTTGCCGCGCAGCACGGCCAGGCCGCCCACCGGATAGATCGGCGCGGCGACGCTGCGGATCACGTCCTGCTTGAACGGGGCGGGGGCGTCGTCCAGCTCCTCGCCCAGGGTGCGGCCCGAGACGGTCAGCGCGTCCAGGTGCAGCAGCGGCCGCAGCTCGCGCAGCAGCGCCAGCATGCCGCCGGCGTGGTGGAAGTCTTCCATGTAGTGCTGGCCGGAGGGCTTCAGGTCGACCAGCACCGGGGTCTCGCGGCTCATGCGGTCGAGCCCGGCCAGGTCGATGCCGATGCCCAGGCGGCCGGCGATGGCGGTCAGGTGCACGATGCCGTTGGTCGAGCCGCCGATCGCCAGCAGCACGCGCAGGGCGTTCTCGATGGATTTGCCGGTGATGATGCGGTCGGGCGTCAGGCGCGCGGCCGCCATGGCGACGGCGGTGGCGCCGGTGCGCTCGGCCACGCGCACGCGGTCGGCGGTGACGGCCGGGGCGGACGCGCCGCCCGACACCATCATGCCCATCGCCTCGGTCAGGCAGGCCATGGTGCTGGCGGTGCCCATCACCGAACAGGTGCCGACGCTGGCCACCAGCTGGTTGTTGACGTCGGCGATCTCGGGCGCGTCGATCTCCTCGGCGCGGTAGCGGCCCCAGTAGCGGCGGCAGTCGGTGCAGGCGCCGACGCGTTCGCCGCGGTGCGAGCCGGTCAGCATCGAGCCGGTCACCAGTTGGATCGCGGGCACGCCGGCGGACGAGGCGCCCATCAGCTGCGCCGGCACGGTCTTGTCGCAGCCGCCGATCAGCACCACCGCGTCCATCGGCTGGGCGCGGATCATTTCCTCGGTGTCCATCGACATGAGGTTGCGCAGGTACATGCTGGTGGGCTGCGAGAAGCTCTCGTGCACCGAGATGGTGGGGAAGTCCATCGGCAGGCCGCCGGCCAGCATCACGCCGCGCTTGACCGCCTCGATCAGCTGCGGCGCGTTGCCGTGGCACGGGTTGTAGCTGCTGCCGGTGTTGACGATGCCGATGATGGGACGCGCCAGCGCGTCGTCGGACAGGCCCGCGCCCTTGATGAAGGCCTTGCGCAGGAACAGCGAAAAGCCGGTGTCGCCGTAGTTGGTGAGTCCGTGCGCCACGCCGGTGCTGCGGTCGCCATCGCTGTCGAAGGGGCCCTTGGCGGGCTTGCCGCCCTTGGTCTCGTCTGCCATTTTTCTTCCCGATAATATTATTGATAATCCAGGGCTGTGATCATATCCACCCTTGGAAATGCCCGGCAAGCGATTTCCGTCGAAAGTTTTATTGATCTTGAAAAAAGATCAGTCGATAGAAAAATTCTGATTCATCAATCAAGATTGGCCTCCTACACTGGCGCGGTTGACGAGCCGGGCGTCCGTTCCATTCCTATACCCATCCCGGCAGGAGACCTACATGTCAGACCTGCGTCTGCGGCCCCGCCGCGCCTTGCTGCTTTCCCTGTTGGCCTTGTGTACCGGCGCCGCCGCGCCCGCCCTGGCCGCCGACGCCTATCCCGACAAGCCCATCCGCCTGATCGTGCCGTATCCGTCCGGAGGCGCCACCGACGTGATCGGCCGCGTGCTGGCGCAGGAGCTGACCGGCGCGCTGGGCCAGTCGGTGATCGTCGAGAACCGCGCCGGCGCCGCCGGCAACATCGGCGCCGACCAGGTCGCCAAGGCCCAGCCCGACGGCTACACGCTGCTGATGGGCGCGCTCACCAGCCATTCGATCAACGCGGCGCTGTACCGCGGCCGCGTCACCTATGACGTGGAAAAGAGCTTCGCGCCGGTGTCCATCGTCGGCACGGTGCCGCTGGTGTTCGTGGTCAATCCCACGGTGCAGGCCAATGACCTCAAGCAGCTGATCGCGCTGGCCAAGTCGCGACCCGGCTACATCACGATGGCCTCGGCCGGCAACGGCTCGCCGCAGCACCTGGCCGGCGAAATGTTCAAGCGCGCCGCCGGCGTGGACATCCTGCACGTGCCGTACAAGGGCAGCGGCCCGGCCATGACCGACCTGATGGGCGGCCAGGTGCTCAGCATGATCGAGACCGTGCCGGCGGCCCAGGCCAGCATCAAGGCGGGCAAGCTGCGCGCGCTGGCGGTGACCTCGGCGCAACGCGTCGAGGCGCTGCCGGACGTGCCGACCGCGGCCGAGGCCGGCCTGCCGGGCTTCGAGGTCAGCTCCATGTTCGGCATCGTCGCGCCGGCCGGCACGCCGGCCCCGGTCGTCGAGCGCCTGAACGGCGAACTCAAGAAGATCCTGGCCAAGCCGACGGTCAAGGCGTCGCTGCTGAACCAGGGCGCGATCGCCGAGTGGACCACGCCCGCCGATGCCGGCGCCCGCGTGTCCGCCGAACTGGCGCGCTGGACCAAGGTCATCGACGAGGCCGGGGTCAAACCGGAGTAAGCGATGCGGGCAAGGGGGGACATATGTCCCCCCTTGTTGCTTCTTTTACGCCACACGCAGGAAATGGTCACAAATTTTCGACGTTATTGTTTGCATGCTGCGCCGCCAGATGCGCAACAATCTCGAAGCCTGCATACCTCCCGCGAAAGATCCGTAGCGCCGGATCCGGGTGGCGGGAGACAGTTGCCAAGTCTGTTGAAATAATCCGCAATACAGCTGAAACGCTGTTCACGCGGGTGGTTGACCCCGAACTGACTAGGCCGTATGTTTCTCGCAGGCCTTCCTAGGATGGCGGGGGACACCAATGACTGAGACTCAGGACGAAAAATCGATCCTGTACCTGCATTTCGGTACGTCCAGCCCCTATTGGCGGTTGGCAGCCGACAGCAACGCGATCGAACTGGCCGCCGTCAAGGGCGCCACCAACATTGCCTTGGCGCTGCAGCCCGACCAGGCGCAGGCCATCCGCGCCCTGACCGGCATCACGGCCAGCCTGCGCATCGACATCGTGCTGTATGGCGACCCGATCCAGCTGCGGCTGGTCGGCCGCAAGATCAACCCCACCGAATGGGCCGGCACCGCGTCGGCCCACACCGACACCGACTCGGTCGCGCGCGACCTGGTCGAAGGCCTGTCGTTCGCCGAGACCGTGGTGTCCGAGGCCAACTCGGTCATCGTCATCGTCGACCAGCACGGCCGCGTGCAGCGCTTCAACAAAGTCAGCGAGGAATACACCGGCAAGCGCGAGCAGGACATCGTCGGGCGCAGCGTGTTCGAGATGTTCATGACGCGCGAAGAGGCCGCGGCCTCGCGCCGCAACATCGCCGAGTTCTACAAGCGCGGGCAGTCGTACGAGGTCGAGCGCCTGATCAACACGGTCAAGGGTCCGCGGCTGTTCCTGTTCCGCAACAAGTTCGTCACCAGCGGCAGCGGCGAGAAGCGCGTCTACCTGATCTGCTCGGGCACCGACATCACCGAGGAACGCCAGGCGCAGGAACGCCTGCGGGTGCTGGCCAACACCGACGTGCTGACCAACCTGCCCAACCGCCACGCCATCACCACCCGCCTGAAGGCGGCGCTGGCCGAAGGCGAGGGCGCCAGCGGCGGCGTGCTGTTCCTGGACCTGGACAACTTCAAGCGCATCAACGACCACTATGGCCACGGCTTCGGCGACCGCCTGCTCAAGTCGGTGGCGGTGGCGATTTCCAGCTGCCTGTCGCCCGGCCAGACGCTGGCGCGGCTGGGCGGCGACGAATTCCTGGTGCTGCAGGAAGGCGCCGAGGCCTGGCAGCTGGAAGCGACCGCCGCGCGCATCATCGAGCGCCTGCGCGAGCCGTTCCGCCAGGAACTGATCGAGGTCTACACCAGCTGCTCCATCGGCATCGCCATGTACCCCGAGCATGGCGACGACCTCGACAGCGTGGTGCGCAGCGCCGACATCGCCATGTACGTGGCCAAGGAAGCGGGGCGCCATACCTACCGCGTGTTCCAGCCCGAGATGGACCGGCGCAACGCCGACTACGTCTGGCTCGACACCAACCTGCGCAAGGCGCTGGCCGAAGGCCATCTGATGCTGTACTACCAGCCCAAGCTGGCCGGGCGCGGCGGCGAGGTCGACGGCGTCGAGGCGCTGCTGCGCTGGCGCTCGCCCGAGCGCGGCATGATCTGCCCCAGCGTCTTCATTCCGTACGCCGAGGAATCTGGCCTGATCTCGCAGCTGGGCGTGTGGGTGATGCGCGAAGCGGCGCGCCAGGCCGCGGCCTGGAAGCGCGAGGGCCTGGACCTGCGGGTCGCCGTCAACATGTCGGCGCGGCAGCTGGACGACAAGGGCGTGGTCAGCGAATTCATGCGCGCGGTCAACGATGCCGGCCTCGATCCCTGCCTGCTCGACATCGAACTCACCGAAAGCTGCCTGATCGAGGACGAAGTCGCCGCGATCGAGCTGATGAAGCAGTTCCGCCAGCTGGGCGCGCGCGTCCATCTGGACGACTTCGGCACCGGCTATTCATCGCTGTCGCAACTGGCCCGCATCCCGCTGGACGCGATCAAGCTGGACGCCAGCTTCGTGCGCGGCGTCAACGAGAACCCGGTGTCGCAGGCGCTGGCGCGGGCCATCGTCGCGGTGGCCCGCACGCTCGAACTAAAGGTGATCGCCGAGGGCGTCGAGACCCAGGAAGAAACCGCCTTCCTGGACACACTGGGCGTGGACGCCAAGCAGGGTTACCTGTACGCCAAGCCCATGCCCGCAGCCGAACTGACCACCTGGCTGGCGCAGCGGCGCCGGCTGCATCTGATTGCCTGACACCGCCGGCGCCCGCCGCGCTCAATGCATGGTCGCGTCCATCAGGCCCTCGGGGCCGGCCGGCGCGCGCCGGTTCTGCGCCATCACCAGGCGCTCCATGTAGGCGCGGTCCTTCGGGTCGATCGAGAAGGCCGCGTCGACCCAGTCCTCGGTGATGTCCATCAGCTCGGAGCGGGTCAGCTGCAGCACGCGCTGGCGCGCCCGCAGCATGGCGCGCATGCCATTGAGCTTGGGCCGCATCACGTCGATGAAGGTGCGGGTGGCCTTGTAGGCGTCGCCCGGCTCGAACACCACGTCCACCAGGCCGCGCGCCTGGAACCACTCGGCGGTGTGGGATTCGCCGCTGCTGATCAGTTCCTCGGCCAGTTTCATGCCCGAGCGCCGCGCCACCAGCGAATAGCCGCCCATGCCGGGGAACAGGTTGAAGGCCATCTCGGGGAAGCCCATGCGGGCGTTGTTCTGCGCCAGCACGAAGTGGTGCGCCAGCGCCGCCTCGAAGCCGCCGCCGAGCGCGGTGCCTTCGATCATGGCCAGCGACACGGCGCCGGTATCGAAGCCGCGGGTGGCGGCGTGCACGCAATCGACGCATGCCCGGGCGTAGGCGCGCAGCGCCTCGCGGCGGCCGGTGCGGATGGCCTCGGCGAAGAAGTTCAGGTCGCCGCCGACGTTGTAGATCTGCGGCACCAGCGAGCCCGTGACCCAGAAGTCGATGGGCAGGCCGAAGTCCTTGGCGGCGCGCGCCAGGGTCATGATTTCGTCGATCAGTTCGTGATTGAAGCAGGGGCGCGGCTGGGCGCGCAGCATCATCCACATGACACGTCGTCCTTCTTCATAGAACGCGGAGACTTGCTTCATATTGCCTGCGGCGGTAAAGGGATGGCAGTCCGGATGAATGAGTTGATTCATTTGCTTTCGTCCAATCGGTCAAGGTGAGTCGGAGTACTGCGGGGCCAGCCTAATACAGCCGGCGCCTCGTTCCGCTCATGCAAACCTCGTCCGATCGGCCAGAGTTCTCCCTAGTGCGGATATCGGAGTGATTGTTTGAAAAACATTGCGTTGTGTGTCGTGTCGTCGTCCGCATGGAGGACGCGCGCCTCGCCGATGCGGACGAGGACCGTCGCAAATTCGCGAGGTTAACGATGCGCGCGAGCGGCATGATCGACTCATGCGAATGGCGGGGGGCAGGGCGCCCGGAACGATGAATGGGGGGCTGGCGCGCGCCCGCCGTTGTGACGTTGCAACAGCGCAGGCGGGGTCTATGTAAATGATAGGATTCTCATTTACAAATAAGTTTCATTCTCGATATTATCGCGGCTCGATAAAACTTACAGAAAGCTTGCGATGCCCGTTTTTCCCGTCCCGCGCACCCTGACCCTGGGGGCCGCGCTGGCCCTGATGGCCCCTGTCGTTCCCGCCCACGCCGACCCCACCCACCTCCCCGTCATCAGTGTCGAAGGCGCCAGCGCCGACGATCCGCGCGTGCCGGAAGTCACCACCGCCACCCGCACCCAGACCCCCGCGCGCTACGTGCCGCAGGCCATCGACAGCGTCAAGGTCGAGAGCCTGCAGAACTACGGCATCAGCACTCTCGGCGAGGCCCTGTCCGGCATCCCCAACGTCAGCAATGCCTCGGACACCCGCTTCGACTCGCTGCGCATCCGCGGCTTCGACGCCAGCAACGACTTCTACCTGGACGGCATCCGCGACGACAGCCAGTACGTGCGCGACTTGCACAACATCGAACGCATCGAGGTGCTCAAGGGCCCGGCCGCGGTGCTGTACGGCCGCGGCAGCCAGGGCGGCATCGTCAACCGCGTCAGCAAGGCGCCGCAGCCGGGCCGCGAGTCCACCCTGGAAGCGCAGGCCGGCAGCTGGGACCTGCGCAGCTTCTACGGCGACCTGAGCGCCGACCCCGGTGAAAACGTCAGCGTGCGCCTGAACGTCGGCCAGGAAGACACCAACAGCTTCCGCCACAAGATCGGCGGCACCCGCCAGCTGGTGGCGCCGTCGCTGAACTGGCGCATCACGCCCGACCTGGACTGGCTGGTGCAATACGAATACAGCCGCTATGACCGCACGCCGGATCGCGGCATTCCCAGCGTCAACGGCCGGCCCGCCGACGTCGGCCGCTCGACCGTCTACGGCGACCCCGACCGCGACTACATCGACGACCGCGCGCAATCGTTCCGCTCGCGCCTGGCCTACACGCTGGCGCCGGGCTGGCAGCTGCGCTACACGCTGGGCGTGTTCGCGCTCGACAGCAAGTTCGACAACACCTACCTGACCGGCTACAACGCCGCCACCGGCAAGGTCTCCCGCACCCGCTGGCAGCAGGACCTGACCACCCGCAGCATCAGCAACAACCTGGAAGCCGAGGGCCTGTTCCATACCGGCGCCATCGAGCACCGGGTGCTGTTCGGGGTGGACGTGGCCAACCAGACGCGCACGCCCGACCTCTACACCACGCTGGCGCGCGGGCCGGGCGCGCAGCCGGTGCCGACGCTGGACCTGTACGACCCGGACCTGTCCCAACAGCACAACGGCGCCATGGCGCTCAACAGTTCCGCCCGCCACAAGACCCGCAGCCAGGGCTACTACGTGCAGGACCAGATCAAGCTGGACGATGCCTGGCAGGTGCTGCTGGGCCTGCGCATGGACCGCTTCAGCGTCGATTCCACCAACCGCTTGCTGGACCTCTCGGCCCGCCGCGACAGCCATGGCCTGAGCCCGCGCGCCGGCGTGGTGTGGACGCCGGTGCGCGACCACTCGTTCTACGCGTCGTACAGCAAGACCTTCTCGCCGGTCGGCGGCAGCCTCATCGGCATTACGCCGAACGCGCGCGGCAACACCAATGAGGTCGATCCGGAGCAGACCCGCCAGTACGAAGTGGGCGTCAAGAGCGACTGGCTGGACGGGAATCTGAGCACCACGCTGGCGCTGTACCAGCTGGAACTCTACAACCGCCGCACCTCCGACCCGGTCGATCCGACCATCGTGCTGCTGACCGGCAAGCAGCGTTCGCGCGGCATCGAGCTGACGGCGGCCGGGCGCCTGACCGGCAACTGGTACCTGCGCGGCGGCATCGGCCTGCAAAACGCCTCCATCGTCGAGGACAACAACGGCCTGGCGGGCAACCGCGTCAGCAACGTGGCGCGGCGCAACGGCAGCGTGTTCCTGACCTACAAGCCGGCCGAGGGCCTGTACGGCGAAACCGGCCTGACCTTCGTCGGCCAGCGTTATGCCGACAACGCCAACTCGGCGGTGCTGCCCGGCTACGCCACCTGGGACGCGCTGGTCGGCTACCGCGCCGGCCAATGGGACTGGCGCCTGGCGGTGCGCAACATCACCGACAAGACCTATTACGCCTCCGCCACCAGCGCC
This sequence comes from Achromobacter sp. 2789STDY5608621, assembly GCF_001299375.1. Taxonomy (NCBI): domain Bacteria; kingdom Pseudomonadati; phylum Pseudomonadota; class Betaproteobacteria; order Burkholderiales; family Alcaligenaceae; genus Achromobacter; species Achromobacter sp. 2789STDY5608621. Next base: position 79,075 of record NZ_CYTU01000017.1, read on the forward strand.
GCCCAGATCCGCGTGGGCGAACCGCGCACGGTGGTGGCGACGGCGCAGTACCGGTTCTGACGGGTAGACACGATCCAGGCAGGACGGGCGGGCGCTGCGGCGCCCGTTTTCTCTTTGCAGGAAGACGCGCGAGTGGGGAGGAAACGGTCACGCACCGCCCGGCAGGAACCAAGGGAGTGTCTTATCTTGTTGGCGGACTGACTGTGCTGACTTGACTGGACTTCGTCTTTTGACGAATATGGTATGTACCGAATCGAACACTACCTCACCCCCGGAAAACTCAAGGATTCCTATGCCACTTGGCTACGCGGCCTGCGCGGCCTGCGCGGCATGCGCGACAAGGTGGCGGTCATTCGCCGTGTGGCGCGTCTGGCGTCCGGCAATTTCGGCGATCACCGCTTCTGCCGCGAGGGCGTGTGGGAATTGCGTATCGATTCAGGGCCGGGCCTGCGCGTCCACTACGCGCTGTCCGGTGAACGGCTGGTGCTGTTGCTGGCCGGAGGCAGCAAGCGCACGCAGGATGCCGACATCCATCGCGCGGTGGAGTATTGGCATGACTGGCAACGGAGAACGGATGATGAGAAGCAAGCCCCATGATGAAGCAATGGTCGAGGTCTATCGCAGCGACCCCGCCCTCGCGCTGGAGACAGTCAACAGCATTCTCGCCGATGGCGACCAGGGGGAATTGCTGGTGGTGCTGCGCCAGATGACGCAGGCGTTCGGCGGCATGCAGGCCGTGGCGGAGCAGGCGCGGCTGAATCCGACGCAGCTTTATCGCACGCTGTCGTCCAAGGGTAATCCGTCGCTGGCCAGCCTGCTGGCGATTCTCAGGGCGATGGGCCTGCGGCTGGCCGTGGTGCCGCGGGCGGATGCGGCGGCCCCGGTCCGGATGGGCTGAGGCCGCGCCTCGGGGCGTTTATTGCGGCTCGATCTTCGCGTCGATCGCGCGCTGGGTCCAGATCTGGCGCTGCGACTGGGCGAAGGCCTGGTGTTCGGCCAGCGTGTTGGGCGCGACCTGCATGCCCAGCGTCTCGAACTTGGCGATGCTGTCGGGCTCGCTCAGGATGCGCGTGATCTCGCGGTTCAGGCGCTCTACCACCGGCGCCGGCGTGTCCTTGGGCGCGGCCACGCCCACCCACACCACCAGGTCGAAATTCCGGTAGCCCAGTTCGGCCAGCGTCGGCACGTCGGGGAAGTCCTTCGAGCGCGCCTGGCCGGTGAAGGCGATGCCCTTGAGTTTGCCGCTGTGCATGAACGACGTCACCACCGACAGGTCGGCGAACAGGTAGTCGACGTGGCCGCCCAGCAGGTCGGTGACGGCGGGCGGCTGGCTTTTGTAGGGCACGGCGTTGGCGGCGGCGCCGGCAACGCTGTTGAAGGTGGCCCCGGCGATCTGGCTGGTGGGCGAGCCGTAGGCGTAGTTGAGCGGCTTGGCGCGGGTGGCCTGCACCAGCTGGGACACCGAGCCGTAGGGCGAATCGGCGCGCACCACCAGCATCATGGGAATGGTGGCGATGCGGATGACGTGGATGAAATCGCCGGTGGGATCGTAAGGCAGCTTGCGGAACAGGGCGGGCGTGGCCGAGTGCGTCGAGCTGCTGGTCAGGATCAGGGTGTAGCCGTCGGGCGCGGCGCGCGCGGCGGTGGACGAGCCGATGGTGCCGGACGCGCCGGGCTTGTTCTCGATCACGATCGGCACGCCCAGGCGCGGGCCGAGCTTTTCGGTCAGGATGCGGGCGCTGGTGTCGGTGGCGCTGCCGGGCGAGAACGGCACCACGATGGTGATGGGCTTGCTGGGGTAGGCATCGTCGGCCTGCGCGGCGCCGGTGGCGGCCAGGGCCAGGGCGCAGCACGCGGCGAACCGGCGCATGCGGCTGCGTTCCGGGGATCGGGTCATGAAAGTCTCCTGTGTTTTTCTCCGGCCGCGATGGCATGTGGCGGCCGCGATTTCCGCCATGATGCGGCCGCGCGGCTTATCGCAACAAGGGACTAATTTTCATAGACCTATTCCGTATCCGGATAAGTCCCGCGCCGCGCGCGTCGGCCCGGCGCGGCCTTACTGGCCGGCGGCGTCCTCGTCGTAGCGGGTCGGGTCGGGCGCCGCCTCGCGCGCCCGCAGCGTCGTCTCCAGGTCGGCCAGGAACGCGTCCGCCGCCCGCGACAGGCGCGCGTTGTGGCGCTGGATCAGCCACAGCGCGTGGCCGCGCTGGCCGGCGCCGCCGATGGGCGCGGTGGCCAGGCCCAGCTGGCGCGCGAAGGCGCAGACGTAGCCGGGCACCACGGTGATGCCCAGGCCGGCCCGCGCCAGGTTCAGCACCGAGGTCAGCATGCCGGCCTCGATGCCGGACTGGAATTGCAGGTCGAGTTCGCCGCTGATGCGGTCCACCGCGCGGCGCACGCTGTAGACGTTGCGCAGCGTGATGTGTTCGTGGGCGGCCAGGTCGGCCCAGCGGACCTGTTTGCGGCGCGCCAGCGGATGGTCGGGCGCGAAGGCGGCATGCATGGTGTCGCGGTAGATCACGCGCGCGGCCAGTTCGTCGCCCTCGATGTCGGTGGAGACGATGCCGAAGTCGGCGCGGCCGTGGCGCACGTGCTCGATGGTCTCGTCGGTATTGAGCTCGAACAGGTCCAGCTTCACGCCCGGATGGCGGCGGTGGTAGCGCGCGATCACGCCGCCCAGCAGGCCGACCATCATCATCGGCGAGCTGGCCACGCCGACCACGCCGCGTTCCAGCGAGCGCAGGCCGGACATGCTGCGCTCGGCCGCGCGCACCGTGCCCAGGATCTCCTGGGCATAGGCATAGAAGTCGGCCGCGCCCTCGCACGGCGTGACGCTGCGGGTCGAGCGCTCGAACAGCGGCTGGCCGACCTCGGCCTCGAGTTCGGCGCACAGCTTGCTGACCGCCGATTGCGTGACGAAGGCGGCGCGGGCGGCGGCGGTGAAGCTGCGCAACTCGTAGAGCGCGCAGAACACGCGCAACTGCTTCAGGGTGATGTTCATGATCGGGGCGGAAAGGGGGCGGGCGCCCCGGGGGCCGGCGCGCGCAAGCCCGCATCCGCCGCGCCCCGGGGACTCAATCCGGATCGAGCATATCGCGATCCGCGTCCTGGCGTGGCGCCAGGCGGCGGATCGACCCGGGCGTGCGCGAGAAGCGCACCGGGATCGCGGTGGCCGTGAGCGCGCCCTCGGTCGGATGCTCGACCCGCTGGAAAAAGCCGGTCGCGGCCAGGTGCGGGTCGTCGAACAGCGCCTCGGGCGGATTGACGCGCGAGTGCGGGATGTCGGCGTCCGCCAGCAGCGCCAGCCAGTCGTCGGTGCCGCGCAGCGCGACGATGGCCGCCAGGTCGGTGTACAGCGCGTCGAAGTGGCGGGCGCGGGTCTGGGCGCTGGCGTAGCGCGGATCGGCGGCCAGGTCGGCGCGTTCGGCCAGGGTGAAGAAGCGCTGCCATTGCGCGTCGGTATAAGGCAGCAGCGCCAGGAAGCCGTCGCGGGTGCGGTAGGGCCGGCGCTCGGGCGACAGCACGCGGCTGTAGCCCATGCCGCCGCGCGGCGGGTCGAAGGTGCGCCCGCCCATGTGCTCGATCAGGGTGAAGGACACCAGCGTCTCGAACATCGGCACCTCGATCGCCTGGCCCTGGCCGGATTTCTCGCGCTCGTACAGCGCCATCGGGATGGCGTAGGCCAGCGTCAGCCCGGCCACCTTGTCGGCCATGATGGTGTTGATATAGGCCGGCGCGCCGCTGTTGCGGCCCTGCAGGTCGGCCAGGCCGCTCATGGCCTGGATGATGTCGTCGAAGGCCGGCTGCGCGGCGTAGGGGCCGTCCTGGCCGAAGCCCACCGCCGAACAGGTGATCAGGCGCGGGTTGCGCGCCCGCAGGCTGGCGGCGTCGAGCCCGGCCCGCGCCAGCGCGCGCGGGCGCACGTTAGAGATGAAGACGTCGGCGCCGTCGATCAGCCGCAGCAGGCGTTGCAGGTCCTCCGGCTCCTTGACGTTCAGGGTGAGGCTGCGCTTGTTGCGGTTCAGGTTCAAGTAGACGGCGCCCATGCCGGGCGAGGCGGCCGGCGCCGAGGCGCGGAACACGTCGCCCTCGGGCGCTTCGATCTTGATGATCTCGGCGCCCATGTCGCCCAGGATCTGGGTGGCGTAGGGGCCCATGCCGACCGAGGTCATGTCGACCACCCGCACGCCGGCCAGCGGGCCGGTGGCCGCGGCCGCCGCCGTCATTGCGCCTCCCGCGCGCGCTTGCGGGCCAGGAACGGCGCCATGTAGCGGCTCGGTTCGTCGGTAGTGAAGGCCGCGCCGAAGGCATCGACGCTGCGGTCCAGGCCGGCCTCCACCGTGGACGTCTCCCAATAGCGCAGCAGCGCTTTCTGCGAGCGCACGGCCAGCGGCCCGCTGTGGGCGATGGGGGCGACGGTGCGCTCGACCAGCGCGTCCAGCTCGCCGGCCTCGCACAGGAACTGCAGGAAGCCCCAGCGCAGGGCCTGCTCGGCATCGACCGTGGCGCCGGTCAGCAGCAGCCAGTGGGTGGCGCCCGGGCCGATCAGCGCCGGCAGCAGCACGGCGTGGATCACCGACGGAATGCCGACCTGCACTTCGGGCATGCCGAAGACGCCGTCGCGCGAACCCAGGCGGATGTCGCAGGCCGCCGCCAGTTCCATGCCGGCGCCCAGGCAGAAGCCGGGCAGGCGGGCGATGGTCGGCACCGGCACCGCGCGCACCGCTTCGCACAGGTCGCGCAGGCGGGTGATGAAGGCGCGGCCGCCGTCCGGATCCAGCTCGGCCATTTCATAGATGTTGGCGCCGCCGACGAAGGCCTTGTCGCCGCTGCCGCGCAGCACCAGCGCGCGGGCGTCGGCCTGCGCCGCGATCCAGCGCACCGCCTGGGTCAGGCCCAGCGTGACCGGCGAGGCCAGGATGTTCAGGCTCTTGGCGTCGTCGATCCGCAGCATATAGACGCCGCGCGCATCGCGCTCGATGTGGCTGTGGGGGAAGGCGGGAATCGGGGCGCTCATGAGCTTGCTGTCTCCATTGGAATCGTGGGCGATGCCGGTCATGCTAGGCCCGACCGTTGATCACGACAAACAAGTAATTTTCATGGAATGAGTCCGGCCTGGAATAAATCGCCGCGGGCCGGGTTCGCGACGATGGCGGGGCGGGCGCACTCGGAGTATCTTGCGCTCACCCGGGCGGCGAGCCTATTCCTGACGAGGGGCAACATGGGTGTTCTGGCAAGAATCACGATGATCGGCGGACTGGGACTCTTGACGGCGTGCGCCGCGCCGCCGCCCAAGCTGGCCGCCAACGAAAGCGTGCAGAAGGTGCCGGTGCGGGTGGCGCTGGAGAACGGCGGCGCCGCCACCGGCGAGGTCGTGGTGACCGTCTTCACGCCGGCGGGCGAGGGCCGTCATCCGCTGATCGTGATCAACCATGGCCGGGCCGGCGACGCCGCCGGCCGCGCCAAGCTGGGTCGGGCGCGCTACGCGGCGGCGTCCAGGTTCTTCACCGATGCCGGCTTCGTGGTCGCGCTGCCGGTGCGCCTGGGCTATGGCGTCACCGGCGGGCCGGACCTGGAGAACAGCGGCCCCTGCGGCGAGCGCCGCTTCACCCCGATGTTCGACCGCGCCGCCAGCCAGATCGACCAGGTGCTGCGGGTCATGGCGCAGCGTCCGGACGTGGACCCGGCCAGGGTGGTGGTGCTGGGGCAGTCGGTGGGCGGCGGCTCGACCGTGGCGCTGGCGGCGCAGAACCCCGCGGGGGTGAAGACCGCCATCAACTTCGCCGGCGGCTCGGGCGGCGATCCGGTGCGCTCGCCCGGCAAGCCGTGCGGCCCCGAGCGCCTGCAGGCCACGTACGCGGGCTATGGCCAGGCCACGCGGCTGCCGATGTTGTGGATCTATACCGAGAACGACCTGTACTGGGGGCCGGACTGGCCCAAGCGCTGGGTCGAGGCCTACAACCAGGCCGGCGGCCACGCCACCTTCGTGCCCATGGGGCCCGACGGCGAGAACGGCCACAGCCTGTTCACCCACGCGCCGCAAAAGTGGCAGCCGGTGGTGGCGAAGTACCTGCGCGAGCAGGGCTTCGACATGCCGCAATAGGCGTGGCCCGAGCGGCCGGCGGCGCCGCCGATTGCGCGACCGGTAGCGCCGCCCGCCGCGTCAGCGGTCCGGGACCGTGGCCAGCAGCGGCGAGTCGAACATCGCGGCCGGGGAGATGATGGGTTCCTCCCACGGGATGTCCTTGCCGTAGCGCGCCTGCATCGTGGCGCGCACGGTGGGCGAGCTCAGGTCGAACTGCTTGAGGGGTTGCAGCGCGCCGATCTGCAGGCCCAGCGTGCGCTGGTAGATCTTCCAGACCAGCTCGGAGCAATAGATCCGGTCGTCCGACCAGCCGAAGGCCGCGTCGTAGGGCTTGCCGAGATAGCGCGCGCCGGTGCGGGCCAGCTGTTCGCGCGTCTCGGGCGTCAGCCGCGAGGCATCGCGCAGGCGCTTGACGACGTATTTTCCGTTTTCGCCCTGCGCCGTCCACTGGGCCAGCGGCGTGTAGCTGACCGTGGCGGCGGCTTCCAGCACGTAGGGCGCGCCCTGGCGCATCACGATCATGCCCATGTGGCTGTAGGGCGAGTGGGTGGCCTGCTGGATCGCCTGGCTCTGGGCGGAGCGGGATTGCTGGAAGATCAGGTCGCCGGTCTGCACGTCCGGCGCGGCGCGGGCGGTCCAGGACGCGGCGCACAGCGCGGCTGCGGCGAAGGCGCCGGCCCACGCGCCGGCCGGTTTGCGTCGTCCGACGCGTGTCCACGCGGGAGCTTGTTGCTGGCGTCCGTCGCGCGCGGCGCGGCGGTCTTGCGGCAATGCTGAAGGCTGCGGTGCGGGCATGGCGGTTCCCCATGAAAAGCCATTCGTCGCGCGTCGTCGAGCGAGCGCGAGGGATGGCGGATTCTACCGTTCCCGCCCGGGTTGCCGCGCGGCAAGGGCGCCGCTTTTTTCAAGCGCGCGGCGTCGACGGATGCAGCAGGTCGGCGATGCCGATGCGCTCGGCGAACGCGATCCGCAGTTCCTCGGCCAGCGCCAGCACTTCCTCGGCGCCATCGCCGACGAAGTCGACCACCGAGCGCGCCGGCCGGCTGCCCGCCGGCAGGCCGACGATGCGGGCGATCTCGTCGGCCACCGCCTGCGGCGTGGCGTCGTCGGGGGTGAGCGCGCTCAGGCGCACGCCGACCTGGTCCATCACGCCGTCGTAGCGCGCATAGGCCGCCACGCGGGCCTGGTCGCTGGGCTTGCCGGCGCTGGGGAAGTGCTCGGTGCCGCGGGTGAAGGCGCCCGGCACCACGATCGAGGTCTCGATGCCGAAGCGCGCCAGTTCGTACGACAGGCTCACCGCTAGCGAATCCATCGCCGCCTTGGCCGCGCCGTACGGCCCCATGAACGGCGGGAAGCCGCCCTTGGTGGTGGTGCTGCTGATCCACAGCATCAGGCCCGACTGCTGCCGGCGCAGCTGCGGCAGGGCGGCGCGGTTGACGCGCTGGGCGCCGTAGAAGTTGGTGTCGAAGGCGTGCTGCATGTCTTCGGCGGTGAACGCCTCGGTCGGGCCGATCACCAGGTGGCCGGCGTTCTGCATGACCACGTCGAGCCGGCCTTGGGCCTGGACGATGGCGGCCACCGCGGCGTCGGCGGACGCCTGCGACAGCACGTCCAGTTCCAGCGGATGCAGATCGGCGCCGTGGGCCGCGGCCCAGTCGCGCATGGCCTGGGCGCGGCCGGCGTTGCGGCCGGCGATGTCGCGCATGGTGGCGTAGACGGTGTGGCCGGCGCGGGCCAGGGTTTCGGCGGACAGCTTGCCGATGCCGCTGCCGGCGCCGGTGATGAGGATGACGGATGCCATGGAAGTCTCCGGAAACGGGTCGGCGCTCAGGCCAGGCCGCCGTTGGCGCGCAGCACCTGGCCATTGATCCAGCCGCCGTCGGCGCTGGCCAGGAACGACACCACGCCGGCGATGTCCTCGGGTTCGCCCAGGCGCTCCAGCGGCGGCATCTTGGCGAAATGCTCGATCAGTTCCGGGCTCTTGCCCGTTTTGAACAGCTCGGTGGCGACGGGGCCGGGCGCCACGGCGTTGACCGTGATGCGGCGGCCGCGCAGTTCCTTGGCGAACACGCGGGTGAAGCTTTCCACCGCGGCCTTGCTGGCGATGTAGATGCCGTAGGTGGGCATGTTCAGCGCCAGCGTGGTGCTGGAGACGTTGACGATGCTGCCGCCGTCGGCCAGCCGCGTGCCGGCCTCGCGCAGGGTGTTGAAGGTGCCGCGGGTGTTGATGTCGAAGGTCTGGTCGTACAGCGCGTCGCTGGTTTCGGCCAGCGTCTGCAGCTTGAGCACGCCGGCGCTGTTGACCAGCACGTCGATGCGGCCCAGGCCGGCTTCGACCTGGTCGAACATGGCGCGCACCTCGGCGGCCTTGGACACGTCGGCGCGCACCGCCAGGGCCCGGCCGCCGGCCTGGCGGAGTTCAGCGGCGAGGGCGTCGGCCTCGGCGGCGCTGGAGGCATAGTTGATGGCGACGGCAAAGCCGTCGACGGCCAGGCGGCGGACGATGGCGGCGCCGATGCCGCGCGAGGCGCCGGTGACCAGGGCGACGCGTTGGGAAGCTTGGGAAGTCATGGATTGTCCTTGGGTGAGTGGGTGAGACGAATCATGGACTATTCCAAACAAAAGATAATTATTCTGTTTTTGCTAACATAGTTTCATCTACGTTAATAATAGGGGGGCGCATGGACCGCTTCCAGGAAATGCAGGTGTTCGTGCGCATCGCCGAACGGCGCAGTTTCTCCAAGGCCTCCGAGGACCTGCAGATTCCCCGCGCCACCGTGACCAACCTGATCAAGCGCATGGAAAAACGGCTGGGCGCGCGCCTGCTGGAACGCACCACGCGCCAGGTGCGGCTGACCCATGACGGCGAGGCCTATTACCGGCGCTGCGTGCGCCTGCTGGCCGACCTGGAGGAGGCGGATGGCGCTTTCCTGAACACCGCGCCCAAGGGCCTGCTGCGGGTCAACCTGCAAGGCACGCTGGCGCGGGTGTTCGTCATGCCGGGCCTGCCGGCCTTTCTCGAACGCTATCCCGACATCGTGCTGCACCTGGGCGAAGACGACCGGCTGATCGACCTGGTGCGCGAGGGCGTGGACTGCGTGCTGCGCGCCGGCACGCTGCAGGACTCGTCGCTGGTGGGGCGGCAGATCGCCCTGATGCCGCAGGTCACCGTGGCCAGCCCGGCCTATCTGGCGCGCTTCGGCGAGCCGGCCACGCTGGACGACCTGGACGGCCACCGGGCGGTGGACTACATCTCGTCATCGACCGGCCGCAGCCTGCCGCTGGACTTCATGGTGGATGGCCGAAACGTGCTGGCGCGGCCCGGCTCGGTGGTCAGCGTCAACGGCGCCGAACTCTACGCCAGCGCGGCGCTGGCCGGCCTGGGGCTGGCGCAGGTGCCGCGCTACCGGGTCGCCGACGAACTGGCGTCGGGCCGGTTGCGGGTGGTGCTGCCCGACCTGCCGCCGGCGCCGATGCCGGTGTCGGTGCTGTACCCGCAGAACCGCCAGGTGTCGGCGCGGGTGCGGGTGTTCAGCCAGTGGCTGGCCGAGATCTTCGGCCAGGCCTTCGGGCCGGCCGGTCAGACGATGCCGGTCAGGTAGTACACGGCGATCACCAGGAACACCGACAGTGTCGAGATCAGCGTGATCGCGAAGATGTCGCCGTAGGACTGGCGATGCGTCAGGCCGGTGACGGCCAGCAGGGTGATGACGGCGCCGTTGTGCGGCAGCGTGTCCATGCCGCCGCTGGCCATGGCGGCGATGCGGTGCAGCACTTCCATGGGAATGCCGGCCGCCTGGGCGCTGTCGATGAAGGTCTGCGCCATGGCCGCCAGCGCGATGCTCATGCCGCCCGAGGCCGAGCCGGTGATGCCGGCCAGCGACGTCACCGCCACCGCCTCGCCCACCAGCGGGTCGGGAATCGCCTTGAGCGCGCTGGCCACCATCAGGAAGCCGGGCAGCGCCGCGATCACGCCGCCGAAGCCGTATTCGGCCGCGGTGTTCATCGACGCCAGCAGCGCGCCCGAGACCGCGCTCTTGCTGCCTTCGGCGAAGTGCGCCTTGATGTGCGAGAACGAGAACAGCAGGATGGTGACGATGCCGGCGATCAGCGCGCCCATCACCGCCCACAGCGCCACCTGGTCCTGGGCGTTGACCGGCATGGGCTGCGGCAGGCCGGGCAGGTCGACCTGCGAGCCGGCCGGGTACCAGCCGGGAATCCAGCGCGTCAGCAGGTAGTTGGCCACGCCCACCACCACCAGCGGCAGCAGCGCGACCAACGGGTGATGCTCGCGTCCGCCGGCCGGCGTGTCCGGCTCGTTGCGCAGCTCGGTGCCGTAGCCTTCGCCCGCCAGCGCGGCGCGCTTGCGGCGCCATTCCAGGTAGGCCACGCCGACGCTCAGCGTGAAGGCCGCGCCGATCAGCCCCAGCCAGGGCGCGGCCCAGGTGGTGGTCTCGAAGAAGGTGGTGGGGATGATGTTCTGGATCTGCGGCGTGCCCGGCAGCGCCGTCATGGTGAAGGTGAACGCGCCCAGCGCGATCGCGCCCGGCATCAGCCGCTTGGGGATGCCGCCCTGGCGGAACATCTCGGCCGCGAACGGATAGACCGCGAACACCACCACGAACAGCGACACGCCGCCGTAGGTCAGCACCGCGCACACCAGCACGATGGCGACGATGGCGCGCTCGGCGCCGATCAGCCGCAGCACCGCCCGCACGATGGCGCGCGAGAAGCCCGACAGCTCGATCAGCTTGCCGAACACCGCGCCCAGCAGGAACACGGGGAAATAGAGCTTGGCGAAGCCCGCCATGCGCTCCATGAAGATGCCCGAGAACACCGGCGCCAGCGCCGACGGGTCGGTCAGCAGCACCGCGCCCATGGCCGCGATGGGCGCGCACAGGATGACGCTGTAGCCTCGATACGCCGCCAGCATCAGGAATGCCAGCGCCGCCACCACGATAATCAATCCGGTCATTCATTACTCCAGGAATGAAGGGTTAAGGGGTGTGGGGCTACACCTTAACCGATCGATCCCGGCGTCCGTTTGACAGGACGGGGCGCCGGCCCGTTGTCGGACCGGACCCCACGCGCGCCTCAGTACGTGGCGCGCAGCGTCAGCATCACGTTGCGCGGCTCGCCGTAGATGCCGTAGAAGTTGGACGGCACGCGGGCGTAGTAGTGGCGGTCGAAGACGTTGTTCAGCGTCAGCGAGGCGTCCAGGTTGCGGTTCACCTTGTAGCCGATCTGCGCGTCGACCACCGCGTAGCCGCCTTGCCACGAGACGTTGTTGCGGCTGGTGCGGCTCTGCGTGCGCACGCCGCCGCCAACGCGCCAGCCCGGCAGCACGTCGGGCGTGAAGCGGTAGGTGGTCCAGACCTTGAACAGGTGCTTGGGCGTTTCCGGGTTGACGATCTGGCCTTCCTGCGTCGGGTCGGACAGGTAGCGGGTCTGCAGGTAGGTGTAGCCGGCGTACAGGTCCCAGTTGGGCAGCAGGCGGCCGCTGATCTCGGCCTCGACGCCCTGGCTCTGGGCCTCGCCCTGCGCCAGGTAGCGGCCCGGGTTGGCGTCGTCGGGCACCGCGCGGTCCTTGTCGCGGATGCGGAACAGCGCCAGCGAGGCGTTGGCCGCGCCGTCCAGGAACTGGCCCTTCAGGCCGATCTCGTACTGCTTGCCGGTGCGCGGCTTGAGCGGCTTGCCGTCGGCCGTCATCTGCCAGGCTTCCGAGAAGGCGTAGATGTCCGAATAGCTGGCATAGGCCGACAGCCACGAGTTCAACTGCGCCACCGCGCCGTAGTAGGGCACGAACTTGCGCACCTCGGGATCGCGCCGCGTGTCGCCGGCCACCGGCAGGATCGCCTGGGTGGAGGTGCGGTACCAGCTCTGGCGCCCGCCCACGATCAGCGTCAGCGGGTCGGCCACGTTGAAGCTCAACTGGCCGTAGACGCCCATCTGGCTGGTCTTGGAGTCGTCGCCCGAGGTGTAGGGCAGGTCGGGGTTGGGCACGTCGATGTCGTAGATCGACACGCTGCTGAGGTTCATGCCGCCCGAGCGGCTGTCCTGGCGCCGCTCGGCGTAGTTGGCGCCGATCATGGCCTGGTGGGTGCGGCCGAGCAGGCTGAAGGGGCCCGAGGCATGGGTGTCGAAGCCCATCCAGCGGATCTGGTCCTTCTGCACCTGCAGGCGGTAGCCGGCGCGGTCGTTGACGGGATTGACCGGGCCGTTGACGTAGCCGTAGCGGCTGTCCATGTCGGTCGAGCGGTAGTTCATCGACACCTGGCCGGTCCAGCCATTGGCGAAGCGGTGGCTCAGTTCCGAATAGATTTCCGACATGGTGGTGTCGCCGCGCGACCAGTCGGTGCCGTAGAAGCCCTTGCGCGGCGAATCGATGATGTGGCCGTTCGAGTAGATCGACAGGCCGTAGTCGAACGGCGCCTCGTGCTGGCGCTGGTAGGCCGCCGACAGGGTCAGGGTGGTATTGGCGCTCAGGTCGAATTCGAGCGAGCCGTAGGCCAGGCCCTGGCGGTTGTGGGCCTTGTCGAAGAAGAAGTCGCGGTCCTGCGCGGCGAAGCCGGCGCGGGCGCGCACCCGGCCGTCGGCCGTGATCGGGCCGGTCGCGTCCAGTTCGGTGCGGTAGTTGTTCCACGAGCCGGCCATCACCGCGCCGGTCAGGCTGAAGGTGTCCAGCGGCCGCTTGCGCACCAGGTTGACGGTGCCGGCGGGGCTGCCGAAGCCCTGCAGCAGGCCGGCCGGGCCGCGCAGCACCTCGACGCGGTCGTACAGCGCCAGGTCGAACTGGGGCAGGTATTGCAGCGCGCCGTTGGCGGGCACGCCGTCGAACTGCACGTCGGTCTCGTAGCCGCGCGCAGTGAAGTAGGCGGTGCCGTCGCCGTAGGTCATGGCGCTGACGCCGGTGGTTTCGCGCAGCGCGTCTTCCACCGTGACCATGTTCTGGTCGTCCATGCGCTGGCGCGTCACCACCGACACCGAGTTGGGGATGTCGCGCACATTGGCGCCGGTCTTGCCGACGGTGACGGTATTGGCGGTGTACGACTGCGAGCCCTCGGTCTGGCCGGGGTCGGAGAGTTTCTCGGCCGCGCCGGTGACCCGCACGGGGCTCAGCTGCGGGACGTCGTCGGCCCGCGCCACGAGGGGCGCGCAGGCCTGGACCAGCAGGGCGGCGGCGAGAGTCAGGCGGAACGAAAAGGGGTGGCGTGGGACAAATGCGACAGGGGAGGATACGGCGGGCGTCATTTTCTTTTGAAAACAATGGGAATCATTTGCATTAATGATAAAAAGCAAGTTCCCTGTTTGCTGGACAGAAAATGTCGAAAAACGGACATAACTGGCTGGATCGCGGTTCTTTCAACCCTTGCTATCGAAATCCCGCCAATGCATGAGTTTCCCGTCGAGGCGCCGCCGGTGGTGGCGCGCTCGTTCCACTACGAAGATGGCCAGCGGCAAGAGCCGCATTCGCACGAGCGCATCCAGCTGATGTATTCGCCCACCGGCATCATGCGCGTCATGACCGAGGACGGCGCCTGGCTGCTGGCGCCGATGCGCGCGTTGTGGATTCCGCCCGGCGTGGCCCACGAGGTGCGCATGGTCGGCCAGGTGACGATGCGCTCGGCCTTCATCGCGCCCGACGCCGCGCCCTGGCTGTGGAAGGATACCTGCGCGCTGGACGTGGCGCCGCTGATGCGCGAACTGATCCTGGCGCTGAACCAGCCGGTGGCGCGCCACGGGCCGGTGCAGCGGCTGAGCGCCGAGCTGCTGCTGAACCTGCTGGCCGGCACCGAGCGGCAGCATCGCCAATTGCCGCTGCCGTTCGACCGGCGCCTGCGCAAGGTCTGCGCGGCGGTGCTGCAGTCGCCCGGCAACGACGACACGCTGGAGCAGTGGGGCGAGCGCATGGGCGCCAGCGCGCGCACGCTGGCGCGGCGCATGAAGGACGAGACCGGCATGAGCTTTCACAACTGGCGCTTGCAGGTGCGGATCGACGAAGGCATCTGCCGCCTGCTGCAGGGGCAGCCGGTGGTGAACGTGGCGCGGGCGCTGGGATATGCCAGCGCCAGCGCCTTCGTCTATATGTTCCGCAAGGTGATGGGGGTGTCGCCGACGCGGTATCTGGAGCAGATCGCGGGCGCATGAGCCTGAGAGAAGACGGCGGCGCTGCGCGTGAACGGGCGTGGCCGGTGCGCGCCTCAGGCCGGCGCGGGCAGGCGGGCCGGGATCAGTTGGTGTTGATCCATTCCTGCGTGTCGCGGATGAACCAGGGCAGGTTGAGCCGTTCGCCTTCGCCGGACTGGATGGTCAGGCGCCGGTCCGACGAACCCGGGGCGCCGTTCGCGCCCTGCGCCTGGGGCGCGGGCCGGCTGCGGTACTGCAGGTCGGTTTGCGTGGGCGGCTGGCTGGCGCAGGCGGCGATCGACGCGCAGGCGAGGGCGGCAAGGCTCGGCCGCAGGATTGAACAAAGGGTCTTCATGATTTGGGTTTCCGCTGGCGGCGGTCGACATGCCCGTCGATCCAGGCCGCATTATTCATTACCTTACTCGCAATACGAGGCGGATCCCACCGGCCCGTCGTATCACGGTATTTCCGCGCCGGCACGGTCCGGCGGCCGGCGATGCGGTTCGCGCCGGCGCGGCGCCGCTGGCGGGCCATCACGCTAGCCGTCGAGCAGCGCCAGCGCCTGCCGCGCGATCTCCAGGTCGATGGCGGCGTCGTCGCCGTCGCCCATGAACCACGCCGCCGACAGCCCGCACCAGGCCACCACCCATTGCAGCAGGCGGCGGCGGTCCAGTCCCGATTCCTCCAGCACGATCCCGAGCCTGCGCTCGAAACGGCCCGGCACGATGGCCACGGGCGGCTCCGGGTCGGCCAGATCGGGGTTGCAGAAGATGTTGGCGTAGTCGAAGGCGCGCTCGCCGTGGAGCCGCTTGGGGTCGATCACCAGCCAGCCGCGCGCGCCGAAGTCGAGGATGTTGTCGTGGTGCACGTCGCCGTGCAGCACCACCGGGTCGCGCGGATCGTCCAGCAGCGCGCGGGCGTGGCGCGCGCTGTGCGCCAGGATGCCGCCGCGCGCCCGCGCCATCGGCCACAGCTCGACGAACCATTCCTCCAGCGGCCGCAGCGGCGGCAGCGGTCTGGCGCGCGGCGCGTGCAGTTCGCGCAGCACGCCGCAAAGGATGCGGGTGGCCTCGTCGTCGCGGCCGTTGCGGGCATACTCGGCCAGCGAACGCGCGCCCGTGGCGCGTTCGAGCAGGATGGCGTCGCCTTCGTGCGCCAGCACCCGCGCGGCGCCGTGGCCGTCCCACCAGGTCATCAGCACGCCGCCCTGGCGCTCGTCTTCCTCGACCGCGACCTTCAGCATCGCGGGCACGCCGGCCTGGCGCACCGGCAGCAGCCGGGCGGCGTGGGTCGTGATGGGGGCGCCGTCGGGCACGAGGTTCCAGCGGGACAGGTAGGGTTCGAACATGGGCGCGGGGGCAGGCCTGGCCCGCCAGGGTGGGGAACGGTTACGGTATCAGAGAACGCCCGCGTCGGCCGCCAGCGCCGCCGCCTTGCGCGCCAGCGCCGCGACGCCGAAGCTGGTCGCCAGGGCCTGGTCCTCCAGCTCGGCCAGCGGCACCCAGCGCGCGTCCAGCGCATCGTCGCCGGCCACCGGGTCGCCGGCCTGCCAATGGCACAGCACCGCGATCAGGATGTAGTGCCGGCGCAGCGCGCCGGTCTCGTCGTGGTCGAACACGTCGACGGCGTCGAAGACGCGCAGCGGCTCGGCGCGCACGCCGCATTCCTCGAACAGTTCGCGCGCGGCGGCATCCTCGAGCCGTTCGCCGGCCTCGATCTTGCCGCCGGGAAAGGCCCAGCGGCCCTGGTCGGGCGGGTTGGCGCGCCGCACCAGCAGCACCTGGCCGTCGCGCACCACGGCGGCGATGGTGGCGGGAATGGGGCGCGAGGGTGGGGTGGTCATGTCGGGGTGTCCTTGGGGGCGTGGGCCGGCGGCATTCAGTCGGGCGCGAGGCCGTTTAGCATCATCGCCAGGCCGTATTCAAAGGTGGCGTCCGGTCCCTGCCTGTCCAGCGCTTTCATGGCGCGGGCCAGGGCGGGCGGCGGCGTGGGCGGGGCGTCGCGTTCGGGCGCGGCGGCTTCGGCGGCCTGCTGTTCCATGACCGAACCGACCACGTAGTGGCCGATGGCAACCAGGGCGTTGGCCGCCTGCAGCGGCTTGAAGCCGGCGTCGCAGAGCAGCTTCAATTGCGCCTCGACGCGATCGTACTGGGGCTCGGTGGGGCGGGTGCCGGCGTGGATGCGGGCGCCGTCGCGGTAGGCCAGCAGCGCCTGGCGGAAGCTGCGCGCGTTGGCGTACAGGAAGTCCTTCCAGGGCGCGCTGGGCGGGGGCATCGAATGGACGTGGTTGCGCGCCATGGCATCGGCCAGCGCGTCCAGCAGCGCCTGCTTGTTCTTGAAATGCCAGTACAGCGCCGGCTGCTGCACGCCCAGGCGCTCGGCCAGCCTGCGGGTGGTCAGGCCGTCCACGCCCACTTCATTGAGCAGTTCGAGCGCGCTGGCGATGACGGCGTCGCGTTGCAATTTGGCCATGGAACTCCGATCCGGCTTGATAATTTATCAGTGATCAATTTATCATGCGAAAACTTATCATTGATAAATTCCATCCTCATGCCGGACCGCGCCATCGCTTTGCTGCTTTTCATCGTCACCCTGGACGCTGCCGGGATCGGACTCATCATGCCGGTGTTGCCCGGCCTGCTCGATCAGTTGAGCGACCCGGCCTCGACCCCCGCCCACTACGGCCTGCTGCTGTCGCTGTACGCGCTGGCGCAATGCGTGGCCGGGCCTGTGCTGGGGGCGCTGTCCGACCGCTACGGGCGCCGGCCGGTGCTGCTGGCGTCGCTGGCGGGCGCGGCCGTCGACTACGTGGTGATGGCGGCCGCGCCGGCGCTGTGGGTGCTGTATCCGGGCCGCATCCTGGCGGGCATCACGGGAGCCACCGGCGCGGTGGCCGCCGCCAGCATCGCCGATGCCGGCGATCCGTCGCGGCGCGCCCGCCATTTCGGTCAGTTGTCGGCCTGTTTCGGCCTGGGCTTGATCGTCGGTCCGGCGCTGGGCGGGCTGGCGGGATTGGCCGGCGCGCGCATGCCGTTCGTGGCCGCGGCGCTGGCCAACGGCGTGGCCTGCCTGCTGGCGCTGGCGTGGCTGCCGGAATCGCGCCAGGGCGAGCGGCCGCCCTGGTCGTGGCGCACGCTCAATCCGGTGGCGGGGCTGCGTCAGGCGCTGAGCGGCAAGGGCCTGGGCGGATTGCTTTGGGTGTTCCTGGTGATGCAGGTGGCGGGGCAGGTGCCGGGGTCGCTGTGGGTGCTCTACGGCCAGGACCGATTCCAGTGGGACGCGGCGGCGGTGGGCCTGTCGCTGGCGGGGTTCGGCGCCTTGCACGCGTTGATGCAGGCGACGCTGCCGGGGCCGCTGAGCGCGCGGCTGGGCGAGCGCGGCGCCCTGGCGGTGGGCATGGCGGCGGATGCGTCGGGCTATGTGCTGCTGGCCTGGGCCACGCACAACTGGATGGTGGCGCCGCTGATGCTGTTGCTGGCGGCGGGCGGCGTCGGCGCGCCGGCTTTGCAGGCGCTGCTGTCGGCGCGCGCGGGCGCGGGCAGCCAGGGGCAATTGCAGGGCGCCATGAACAGCCTGGCCAGCGCCGCCGCCATTGCCGGGCCGCTGGCGTTCACCGCGCTGTACGCGGCCAGCCTGGGCGGCTGGACCGGCTGGCCGTGGGTGGCGGGCGCCGCGCTCTACCTGTTGTGCGTGCCGGTGCTGGCCCGGCCGGACCCGCGCCGCGACGCGGCGGCCCAGGCGCGCTAGCGCCGCCCCGCCTAGCGCAAATCCCGGTAGTGGCCGCCGGGGCCTTGGTGCACACTGTCGCAGGCGCCCGCCATGGGCGCGATGGATAACGACAGGGCCCGCGCGGGCCCGCTGGGGAAGCCGCATGGACACGCCGGACCGGCAATTGCGCTATTTCGTGCGCATTGCCGAATTGAAATCGCTCTCGCGCGCCGCCGAGGACCTGGACCAGACCCAGTCCGGCCTGAGCCGCCAGCTGGCCGCGCTGGAGGCCCACGTGGGCAAGCCGCTGTTCGTGCGCACCGGCCGCGGGGTCGAACTGACCGAGGCGGGCGCGCGGCTGCTGGAGGGCATCCAGCCGGCCTACCGCGCCATCGACCAGGCGCTGGAAGCCGTCCGCCAGCGCGAGGGCGTGACGCAGGGATCGGTGCGGCTGGCCACCGTCCACACGCTCAGCTACTACTTCATGGCCGACGTGGTGGCGCAGTTCGTCAGCAGCCGCGAGCACGTCAATCTGTCGGTCATGGGCCGCAGTTCGCCCGAGGTGGTGACGCTGGTGGAAAGCGGCAAGGCCGACATCGGTTTCGTCTACGACGCCGCCGTGGCGTCGGATGCGCTGGCCTCGACGCCGCTGTTCGACGACGACATGTGCCTGATCGTGCGCGACGGCGTCGCGGCCGAGGATGGCGTCGACCTGGGCGCGATGGCGCTGCGGCTGGTGGGCTTTCCCTCGCACTATGCGCTGCGCAAGATGATCCACAGCGCCGGCCTGCAGCCGGAATTCGTGGCCGAGGCCGAGACCATCGACGCCATGCTCAAGCTGGTGTCCTCGGGGGTGGGCGCCTGTATCCTGCCATCGCGTATCCCGCAAAAGCTGCTGACCGACTACGGCCTGCGCAAG
>NZ_CYTU01000017.1:98194-122388 GCF_001299375.1 Achromobacter sp. 2789STDY5608621
CTATGAGCCCGGCTGCATGGCTCGATGCGGGGGCGCTTTCCATACTGTGCGGCAAGGCGCGGCATCCGTCCGCGCCATCCCGAACCGCATCAGGAGGCAGCAGCATGGACAACACCCTGCGCGAAAAAGCGTACTTCGACACCCGCGCCACCCAGGAGATGGCGCAGCACCTGCGCGCCGTGCCGCGCACCCTCCAGGAGACCATGGCCTACGCCTGCCGCATCCTGGCGATGACCGAGCAGGAGGCCGGCCTGGCCGGCCAGATCAGCGTGCGCTCCGAGCGCCCCGGCGCCTACTGGACGCTGCGCTTCGGCCTGGGCTTCGACGAGGCCACGCCGGCCGACTTCATCGAGGTCGACCGCGACCTGCACACGCTCACGGGCGAAGGCATGGCCAATCCGGCGACGCGTTTCCACCTGTGGGTCTACGAGGCGCGGCCCGACGTGCAGTCCATCATCCACACCCATTCGCCGTGGGCCTCGGCGCTGGCCGCGGCGCGCCAGCCGCTGGTGATCGCGCAGATGGACATGACGCCGCTGCACGACGACTGTGCCTTCCTGGGCGAATGGCCCGGGGTGCCGATCGCCGACCAGGAGGGCGTCATCATCTCGGGCGCGCTGGGCGCCAAGCGCGCCATCATCCTGGCGCACCACGGCTACCTGACGGCCGGCGCCAGCTGCGAGGAGGCGACCTACCTGTCGGTCTACCTGGAGCGGGCGGCCCGCATGCAGATCCGCGCGCAGGCCTTCGGTCCGCTGACGCCGGTGGACGACGCGCTGGCGCGCGAGGCGCACGACTACCTGCTCAAGCCGTCGATCGTGCGCGCCACCTTCGACTACTGGTGCCGCCAGACCCACGGCATCGCGCCGCTGCCGCGGCCGGCTCGCTGATACCCAGCTGTACCCATAACGATACTTTCAAGGGGAAGTCACGATGATGACGACCAAGACGCCGCGCGCGCGTTCGCGCCGGGACTACGTAACGGCCGGCCTGGCCAGCATGATGGGCACCACTATCGAGTGGTACGACTTTTTTCTCTACGGCACGGCCGCCGCGCTGATCTTCAACAAAATCTTCTTTCCGTCCTTCGATCCGCTGACCGGCACGCTGGCCGCGTTCGCCACCTATTCGGTGGGCTTTTTCGCGCGGCCGCTGGGCGGGGTGATCTTCGGCCACTACGGCGACAAGATCGGCCGCAAATCGATGCTGCTGATCACGCTGCTGCTGATGGGCGTGCCCACCATCCTGATCGGCCTGATTCCCTCCTACGACCAGATCGGCTACTGGGCCGCGGTGCTGCTGGTGCTGATGCGCTTTCTGCAAGGCATCGCGGTGGGCGGCGAGTGGGGCGGGGCGGTGCTGATGGCGGTCGAGCACGCGCCCGAGGGCAAGAAGGGCTTCTTCGGCAGCCTGCCGCAGGCCGGCGTGGCGCCGGGCCTGATCCTGTCGTCGCTGGCGATGGGGGCGGTGGCCGGCTTGCCGGAGCAGGACATGCTGTCCTGGGGCTGGCGCCTGCCGTTCCTGGCCAGCGTGGTGCTGCTGGCGGTGGGCTGGTTCATCCGCGTCAAGGTGGCCGAGTCGCCCGACTTCGAGCAGATGCGCGAGCAGGGCGCCAAGGTCGAGGTGCCGGTGGCCGAAGTCCTCAAGCACCACCGGCGCGCGCTGTGGACGGTGGTGGGCGCGCGGCTGGCCGAAGTCACCTGGTTCTATACCGTGGTCACGTTTTCGCTGGCCTACGCCACCGGCACGCTGGGCATCGCGCGCTCGGTGATGCTGGACGCCACCATCTGGGGCGCGGCGCTGGCGCTGTTCACCATGCCGCTGTTCGGCATGCTGGGCGACCGGGTCGGCCACAAGTGGGTGTTCATGGCCGGCTCGGTCGGCATCCTGGCGTGCGCGCCGCTGTTCTTCCAGTTGCTGGCCACGGGCCAGACCGGCTGGATCATCGTCGCGGTATGCCTGGCGGTGGGATTGGTCTACGCTTGCCTGTACGGCCCGGAGGGCACGCTGTTCTCCAGCCAGTTCCCGGCCGAGGTGCGCTACACCGGCATTTCGCTGGCGGTGCAGGTGTCGGGGGCGATCGGCGGCGGCCTGGCGCCGATCATCGCGACCTGGCTGCTGGCGCGCGCCGGCGGCGATCCGAAGTACGTGGTGTGGTACCTGAGCGCGCTGGGCGTGATCGCGGTATTCAGCGCCTGGCGCATGCGCGGCGACGCGTCGGCCGCGGCGGCGCTGGGCGTGCCGGCTGGCGCGCGGACCTGAGGACGACATGAAGACGATCGACTATTACTTCTGGATGAATTCCGACTGGGCCTACCTGGGCGCCGACCGGCTGGAGGCCCTGGCGGCGCGCCACCAGGCGCGCATCCGCTACCTGCCGGTGGACCTGCCCGACGTCTATGCGCGCACCGGCGGCGTGCTGCTGGGCCAGCGCGCGCCCGAGCGCCAGGCCTACCGGGTGACCGAGCTGGCGCGCTGGTGCCGCAAGCTGGACATCCACGTCAATCCCACGCCAGCCTATATGTGCCCGGACGCGGGGCTGGCCTCGCGCATCGTGATCGCGGCCGATGCGGCCGGCCTGCCGGTGGCGGCGCTGTACAAGGCCATCCTGGCGGCCGAGTGGTGCGAGGAGCGCGACATCTCGTCGCCGGACACGCTGCGCGACATCGTGCGGGAGCAGGGGCTGGATGCCGCGGCGCTGCTGGCCGCGGCCGAACAGCCGGCGGCGCGCCAGGCCTACCGCGACAACACCGATGCGGCGGTGGCGGCCGGCGTGTTCGGCTCGCCGTCGTATGTCTATCGCGGCGAGCTGTTCTGGGGCCAGGACCGGCTGGAGATGCTGGAAGAGGCGGTCGCCCGGGCGGCCTGAGCCGCCCCGGGCGTCCGTTCACTTCGCCGCCGTCTTCACCAGCGGGCAGGTCGACTTGGACAGCGGCATGAAGGCCTCGTCGCCCGGCAGCGTCGCCACCAGCTTGTAGTAGTCCCAGGGCCGCTTCGATTCCGCGGGGGTCTTGACCTCGAACAGGTACATGTCGTGCACCATGCGGCCGTCCTCGCGGATGCGGCCATTGGCGGCGAAGAAGTCGTTGATCGGCATGGCCTTCATCTGCTTCATCACCGCGTCGGGGGCGTCGGTGCCGGCCGCCTGCACGGCCTTCAGGTAGTGCATCACCGACGAATAGGTGCCGGCCTGGCTCATGTTGGGCATCTTCTTGAGCTTGTCGTAGTAGCGCTGCGACCAGGCGCGGGTCTGGTCGTTCATGTCCCAGTAGAAGGCCTCGGTCAGCATCAGGCCGGCGGCCGCGTCCAGGCCGATGGCGTGGATGTCGTTGATGTACAGCAGCAGGCCGGCCATCTTCTGGCCGCTCTGGGTCAGGCCGAATTCGCGCGCCGCCTTGATGGCGTTGACCGTGTCGCCGCCAGCGTTGGCCAGGCCGACGATCTGGGCGCGGCTGGACTGCGCCTGCAGCAGGTACGAGGCGAAATCGCTGGTGCCGATCGGGTGGCGGGCGGCGCCCAGCACGGTGCCGCCGCGGGCCTTCACCACGTCGGTGGCCGAGGCCTGCAGGGTGTGGCCAAAGGCGTAGTCGGCGGTCAGGAAGTACCAGCTCTTGCCGCCCCGGTCGACGGTGGCGCGGGCGGTGGTGTTGGCCAGCGACCAGGTGTCATAGGTGTAGTGCACCGAATAGGGCGAGCACAGGTCGTTGGTGATGCGCTCGGTGCCGGGGCCGCTGAAGACCACGATCTTCTTTTTCTCGCGCGCCACTTCCAGCACCGCCAGCGCCGGGGCCGAGCCGGCCACGTCCATGATGGCGTCCACCTTCTGCGTGTCGTACCACTCGCGGGCGCGGGCCGCGGCGATGTCGGCCTTGTTCTGGTGGTCGGCCACCAGCAGGTCGATCTTCTTGCCGAGCACGGTGCCGCCGAAGTCGTCGATGGCCATCTGCGCGGCGGTGGCGCTGCCCTTGCCGGTCACGTCGGCGTAGATGCCGCTCATGTCCAGGATCAGGCCGAGGCGGACGATGTCGTCGGAGAGGGCGGCGGGGGCGGTCTGGGCCTGGGCGGGGCCGCCGAGGGACAGGCCGGCGACCGCGGTCAGCGCGACGAGGGCGCGTGCGAGACGCGGATTGGGGGTGCTGCGTTGCTGCGAAATCCGGGGCATGGGGGTCATGGTTGTCTCCATTTATGGTTATGCCGGATGCTTGCGGGTACTGCGAGCGCTTGGCCGGACGGCCGCGCTTCTATGGAATGGCTCCGAGGGACGACCGCGCGCGCTAGCGCTGGGTCAGCAGGTCGAACTCCATGCGCACCTTGCGGAACGGGAATTCCAGCCGCGCGAAATACACCACGCGGCCATCGATGCAGGCGTAGCGGCGCAGTTCGGCTACCGGCGAGGACACCGGAATCCGCAGCGATTCCGCCGATTCCTGGCCGGCCTCGATGACGTTGAGCACCTGGCGCGCCTCGCTGATGCGGGCGCCGTAGAACTGGTCCAGCACCGGCGCCACGGTGCTTTTCTGGATGCGGGCGCGATGCTTGCGGAACAGGCTGCTTTCCAGGAATACCTCGCTGTAGCAGAACGGCCCGGCCTCGGTGGTGTGCACGCGCCGCAGGTATTGGAAACGGCCGCCGCGGTCGGCCGCGCACGGCATGCCCAGGGTGTCGGGCAGCGGCGAATCGGCGCTCGATTCCACCAGCGAGACGGTGCCGAGCTGGTTGCTCAGCTCGACCGTTTCGGCCCAGGTCTTGGGAATCAGCAGCGTCGGCGTCTCGGGCAGGTCGGCATTGACGAAGGTGCCGGACCCGCGCGAGCGCCGGATCAGGCCGTCCTGTTCCAGCTGGCCGAGGGCCTGGCGGATGGTGGCGCGCGAGATGCCATAGGTTTCCATCAGCGCTTCCAGCGGCGGGATCTGCTGGCCGGGCCGCCAGGTGCGGTTCTGGATGTGGCCGCGGAACAGCGCGGCCGCCTGCAGGTAGAGCGGTTGGGGGCTGTGCGAGAAAAGCGGGCGCGCGGGCATGGTCGGATCGGTCAGGAGGTGGCGGGGGCGGCGAGCAGGGCGTCGGCCATCTCGCGCAGCCGGTGTTTCTGGATTTTGACCGAATTGGCGCTTTCCACGGACGGGAACGCGTCCAGCACCGTGAAACCGGCCGGCGCCTTGAAGCCGGCCATGGCCTGTTTGCAGGCCGCCGTCCAGCCGGCGGCATCGGCGTCGGCGCCGTCCTGCAGCAGCACGAAGGCGTAGGGCACGGTCTTGCCGTCGCGGGTGGCGCCGACCACCTGGCAGGCGCGCACGCCGGGCAGCGACTCCACCATCTGCTCGATCTCGACCGGATTCACCAGGAAGCCGGACAGGCGCAACGAGTCGCCCATGCGGGTCTGGAACACGAACTGGCGCGGGTTCAGCGTGTAGCCGAGGTCGCCGGTCCGGAAGTAGCCGTCGTCGGTGCAGGCGCGGGCGGTGGCCTCGGGGTTGTCGAGGTAGCCGCGCATCAGGCTGGGCGACAGGATTTCCAGCTCGCCCGATTCGCCGTGCGGCAGCACCGCGCCGCTGGCCGGATCGCGCGCCCGCACCCGCGCCTCGGGATAGACCAGGGTGCCGCCGGGCTGGTGGCGCGCGGCCATGTCGCCTTCGGCCGGATCGCGCGGCTGGCCGGCCACCAGCGCGATCAGTTCGCTGGAGCCATACAGCCCCGTCAGCGGCACGCCGGCTTCCCGCGCCAGGTCCAGCATGTGATCCAGCGCCGGCGTGAAGCTGGCGAAGCCGAACAGCCGCGCCGACGCGAAGGCGCCCGGCGCGCCCGCCCGCATCATGGCGACCAGCGCCTCGTTGTTGGCGTAGGTGTGGGTGACCCGATGGCGCTGGATCGCGGCGGCCGATTCGGCCGCGTCGAACACCGGCGCGCACACCACCGGCGCGCCGTGCGCCAGGCCGCCCGCCAGCGTGGCAAAGCCGAAGGCGCCGCAGAACGGCGCGCTGGCCAGCACGCGGCTGTGGTCGTCATAGCCGAAGGCGCGCGCCACCGCCGCGCCGTGGCGCAGCAGGGTGCGCTGGTCGTGCAGCACGAACTTGGGCTGCGAGGTGGTGCCGGAGGTGGTGAAGCACAGCACGCCCGCGTCGGGCTGGGGCGGCGGCGGCGCGTCGGCGCAGGCGCGCAGGTCGGCATAGCGGTGCACCGGCTTGCCGCGCAGCGAGGCGGCGATGGGGGCGTCTGTTTGTGAGTCCGTTTGTGCGTCCGTCTCGGACACGGCGACGATGCCTTGCAGCCGCGCCAGCGATTCGGGCGCGACGCCGTCCAGGATGCCGGCGAAGTCGATGCCCTTGAAGCCGGGCCAGAACACCAGCCAGTCGGCGCGGCCGCGGCCCAGGATGTCGGCCAGTTCCAGGGCGCGAAAGCGCGTGTTGACGGCCAGCGCCAGCGCGCCCAGGTGGGCGCAGGCCAGGAAGGTCTCGACCCAGGCGGCGCAGTTGGGCAGCCACACGGCCACGCGCTGCCCGGGCCGCACGCCGATGCGCGCCAGGCCGGCGGCCAGGGCGCGGCTGCGCGCGCGCAGATCGGCGTGGCTGATGGCCTGGTCGCGGTCGATCAGGGCGGGGCGGTCGGGATGCAGCGCGGCCAGCGCGTCCAGGTGCTGCGCGAAGGTCGGAGCGGGTTGCGTCATGGCCTACACCGTGGCGATCGGGGTCACGGGGGAACCCACGGCGCCGGGCATGCGCAGCGGCGGGGCGGTCAGCAGGAAGCGGTTGCGGCCCTGTCCATGCAGCCAGTCGGCCAGCGCCTTCAGGTACCACAGCTCGGCCAGCGGCACGCCCAGCTTGAACAGGCAGTGATGGTGCAGCGGCAGGATCGAATGGCCCGGGCCGGCGGTGCGCGCCGGATAGGCCTCGACCGCGTAGTTGTCGGCGCAGATCGCGGCGATGCCGCTGGCGGTGATCCAGTCCAGCAACGCCGGGTCGGCGCCGTCCAGCACCGCGCCGGTCTGTTCCAGCCGGTGCGGATCGGGCTGGCCGTTCATCTCCATCAGCGCTTCGGCAAAGCCGGTGCGCAGCACCAGCATGTCGCCCGGCTCGACCACCACCTGCTGCTCACGCATCGCGGCCTGCAGCTGGGTGTAGCCGACCAGGGTGCGGCCGGGGCCGAAGGCGCGCGCCAGGTCGACCAGCACGCCGCGGCCCTGCATGCCTTTCTCGGCGTAGCGGCTGATGCTGAGCTTGCGCGCATACGAGCCGCCCGGCGGGCAGCAGGCATCGGCGCCGGCGTCATCGCCGCCGAACACATCCACGCCCGCGGCATAGCCGTTGTAGTAGACGCGGCGAGCCTCGCCGTCGCCCTGGATGTCGAACTGGGCGCCGACGTGGCACAGGCCGTCCCACTGGGTGGAGTACTGCATGCTGAGCGTCACCTGGTCGTCCGACAGCACGTCCACGGCGCCGGGCTGCACGCGCGCCATGGTGAAGTTCAGGTAGGGCGCGCCGTCGCGGAAGGTGGGCTTGAGCTGCGGCGGATGGCGGCGCGGGTTGAGCACGTTGCCGCCGGGCAGGTCCAGCGGCAGCGACAGGCAGAACACCTTGCCCGTGCGCACCTCGCGCACCGCCTGCAGCACTTTTTCCTCGGTCAGCAGGTTCAGGCGGCCGAGTTCGTCATCCGCTCCGAAATCGCCCCAGGTCGATCCCTCGGGGCGGCGCGTCCAGCGTTTCATGGGCTTGTCTCCGGTGTGTTTTTCGAGTCTTGTGAATATAGTACGTATTTACGTACTATAGGAAGTGTCCGCATCCCGAGGACGCCCATCGACAGCATCCGCCCCAAGGCGGAGCCAGAAGAAATCCGCGTCAAGCGGATTCGCGAGGAGACAGATCCATGACGCATTCCCTGCACAGGCGCGCCGGGCGGCGCGCGCTGGCCGCGGCCGGCCTGGCCGTGCTGGCCCTGTCCGCGGCCCACGCGGCCGGTTATCCGGAGCATCCCGTCACCGTGGTCGTGCCGTATCCGCCGGGCGGCGGCGCCGACATCTTCGGCCGCGCCATCGCCAACGCGCTGCAGCCGGCGCTCAAGCAGACCGTGCTGGTCGAGAACAAGCCGGGCGCGGGCGGCAACATCGGCATGGCCTACGTGGCGCGCGCCAAGGCCGATGGCTACACCCTGGGCCTGGGCACGATCGGCACCCAGACCATCAACCAGTTCCTCTACAGCAACATGACGTTCGACCCCGAGCGCGACCTGGTGCCGATCGCGCTGGTGTCGACCACGCCCAACGTCATCGCCGTCAGCGCCAAGTCGCCCTACAAAACGGTGGCCGACGTGATCCAGGCCGCGCGCCAGTCCAGGGACAAGAAGCTGACCTACGCCTCGCCCGGCGTGGGGTCGTCGGTGCACCTGACCGGCGCCTACTTCGAGGCCATGGCTGGCGTGACGATGCTGCACGTGCCGTTCAAGGGCACCTCGGCGTCGCTGCCGGCGGTGGCCGGCGGCCAGGTCGATCTGTTGTTCGACAACCTGCCCGGCGCGCTGGCGCAGATCAAGGACGGCAACCTGGTGCGCGGCGTGGCGGTCACGTCCGCCGCGCGCGATCCGTCGCTGCCGGACCTGCCGACCGTGGCCGAGTCCGGCCTGACGGGTTTCGACGTGACGGCGTGGTTCGCGCTGTACGCGCCGCGCGGCACGCCCGAACCGGTGGTGCGGCAACTGGTCGAGGCGGCGCGCAGCGGCCTGGCCACGCCCGCCATCGCCACCAATTTCGCTACCATGGGCGCCCGGCCCGGCACGCTGTTCGGCGCGGACCTGGCCGCGTTCGAGCGCCAGGAGCGCGCCAAATGGGGCGGCCTCATCAAGGACAAGGGAATCACCGCGCAATGACAACCCCCATCGCATTGGTCACCGGCGGCAGCCGGGGCATCGGCCGCGCCATCGTCGCGCGGCTGCTGCAGGACGGCTTCGAGGTCGTCAACTTCAGCCGCCGGCCGCCGGACGCGGCGTTGCCCGGCGAACGATTCCAGTCGGTCGACCTGGGCGACGCCGCCGCCACGGCCGCGGCGGCCACCGCGCTGGCGGCGGCGCGGCCGGTGCTGCACCTGGTCAACAACGCCGGCATGATCCAGGTCGCTGACATCGAAGCCGTGACCCAGGAGGAACTGGCGCGCATGGTGGCGGTGAATCTGACCGCGCCGTTGCTGCTGATGCAGGCGCTGCTGCCCGGCATGCGCCAGGCCGGCTACGGCCGGGTCGTCAACATCGGCAGTCGCGCCGGCCTGGGCAAGCCGGGCCGCACGGTCTACGGCGCCACCAAGTCCGGCCTGGTGGGCATGACGCGCACCTGGGCGCTGGAACTGGGCAAGGCCGGCATCACGGTCAACACCGTGGCGCCCGGGCCGATCGCCACCGAGCTGTTCGACCAGTCCAACCCGCCGGGCGACCCCAGGACCGTGGCGCTGGAGGCCGCCATCCCGGTCGGCCGCATCGGCCGGCCCGAGGACGTGGCGCATGCGGTGTCGTCGTTCCTGGACCGGCGCGCCGGCTTCATGACCGGGCAGGTGCTGTATGTCTGCGGCGGCATGTCGGTGGGGCTGGCGAGGTAGGACCGCTACGGGAAGCCGGGGGCGGACCGGGCGGGCAGCGCCGCGTCAGTCGCGCGGGTCCAGCGGCCAGCGGAAGGCCGGCGTGATCTCCACCTGCAGCCCCGCGCCGGCCAGCACCCCGTGCAGCCGGATGACTTCGAGCGCCAGGACATTCTCGGCCACCGGCAGGTCCTGGGCGATCAGCTCGCGCGCCCGCTTGACGCCGATGCCCAGCGCCACCGCCAGGCGGGCGATGGCGCTGGCCGTGGCCAGGGCGCCGGGCCGCGCCCGCAGTGTGTAAGGCGTGCGGTCCATGATCGGGTGGTTGGGGTTGGTGGTCGCCACCATCCAGCCGCAGCCGCCGCAGCGCGCGATCAGGCTCAGCCCCTGTTCGGTGATGACCTGGGGCAGGCCGCATTCGGGACACGGCGAGGCGGACGGGTTCATGGCGTGCGGGCCGGTCAGAGTGGACGGCCGGCGCTTCCGAGCGCATGGCGCAGGACTTTGCCCGAGGCCCGGCCCGCCGCGCGCAGCGCACCGTCGCGTTCGCGCCGCAGCTGGCGCAGCACCTCGCTCGGCGTCACGCCGAAATGCGCCGCGAACTTGCGCTGGAAGGTGCGGCGCGACATGTGGCAGGCATCGGCCATGTCGTCCACCGACCAGCGCGCCGACAGGCTCGCCTCGATCTTCTCGACCAGGTCGCGGAACGGCGCGGCCAGGCGGTCCTGCAGCCGCAGCGACTGGCTGTACTGGCGCTGGTCGCCGTTGCGGCGCATGAACACCACCAGGCGGCGCGCCACGTCCTGCGACACCTGCGCGCCGGCGTCGCGCTCGATCAGGGCCAGCGCCAGGTCGATGCCGGCGGTGACGCCGGCCGAGGTCCAGATCGCGCCGCTCTCGATGAAGATGCGGTCGTCTTCCACCCGCAGGCCGGGATACAGCTGGCGCAGCCGGTCGGCCGAGCGCCAGTGGGTGGTGACGCGGCGGCCGTCCAGCAGGCCGGCCGCCGCCAGCAGGAAGGCGCCGGTGCAGACGCTGCAGGTGCGGCGCGCCTGCGGGCTGCGGCGGCGCAGCCAGGCCAGGGTCTCGCCGTGGGCGCCGGCCTGGTCGATGCCGGGGCCGCCCGGCACGAACAGCATGTCGATCGGCGCGTCGTCGTCCTCGGCGAAGGTGGCGTCGACCTGCATGCGCAGGCCCTGGTCCCAGGCGGCGACCACCGGCGTGGCCGCGACGGTGCTCAGCTGGTAGCCCGCGCCGCCTTCCTCGTTGGCGCCGCTGAAGGCCTGCCACGGCCCGGCCAGGTCGAGCGGCTGGAAGCCGTCGTAGAGCAGGAAGACGATGCGTTTTGGCGCGATCGTGGGGGTATTTGGCGCACGCGCGCCGGCGCCTGGGGCTACGCTGGCGGTTCCGTTCTGCGAAGGAGCATCGTCGTGCATGTGAATATTCTCTTGTTCGAAGGGCTGACCCAGCTCGATATGACCGGGCCATACGAAGTGCTCGCCGCCGCGCCCGGGTTCAGCGTCGATTTTGTCGCAAAAACGCCGGATCCGGTGCGCAGCGACCGCGGCCTGCGGTTCGTGCCGACCCAGACCCTGGCGTCGGCGCCGCCCTGCGATCTGCTGGTGGTGCCCGGCGGGCCGGGGACGGATGATGCCATCCTCGACCCGGACTGGGTAGTCTTCACGCGCCGGCAAGCGTTGGGCGCGCGCTACGTCTTCGGCATCTGCACCGGTTCGCTGCTGCTGGGCGCGGCCGGCCTGCTGCGCGGCAAGCGCGCTTCCAGCCATTGGCGCGCGCGTGAGCTGCTGGCGCATTTCGGCGCGGTGCCGACCGATGCGCGGCTGTGCGTGGATGGCAACGTTTTCACCGCGGGCGGCGTCACCTCGGGCATCGACATGGCGCTGAAGGTGGTCGCCACGCTGTGCGGCGACGAGGCCGCCAAGCTGATCCAGCTGCAGATCGAATACGACCCCGAGCCGCCGTTTCCCGGCGGCACGCCCAAGACCTCGGAGCCGGACATCGTGCGGCAATACCTGGCGCAGTCGCAGGCGCGCTTCGAGCAGCGCAGCGCCAAGGTGCGGCAGGCCGCGCTCAATGTCCCAGATGGTCCAGCGGCAGCGGGCTCTGCGGCTTGACGGTCTGGATCGCGAAGTTGCTGCGGATGTCCTTCACCCCCGGCAGCTTGAGCAGCGTGGTCAGCAGGAAGCGTTCGTAGGCGCGCAGGTCGGGCAGCACCACCTGCAGCAGGAAGTCGGATTCGCCCGACACCAGATGGGCCGCCACCACTTCGGGCAGGGCGCAGACTTCCTTGCGGAACTGGTCTGCGTCGCGCTCGTGGTGGCGCTCGACCTTCACGCCGACGAAGACGGTCAGGCCCAGCCCGACCTCGTCCGGCGCCAGCCGGGCCTCGTAGCCCTGGATCACGCCGGCTTCCTCCATCAGCCGCACCCGCCGCAGGCAGGGCGACGGCGACAGGCCGATCTGCTCGGCCAGCTCGACATTGGTGAGGCGGCCGTTCTGCTGCAGGGCCTCGAGAATGCGCCGGTCGTAGGCGTCAAGTTGGCGTTTTGGCATGAAATGAAAATTCTGCGATATGGATTGGTTCAGTGTGCCAATCATGTTATTACGCTTGGCAGGAATAGCAAGCACATGCCGATGCCTTTTCCCTAGAATGATCGCCATTTCCAGCAGTGCGGAGCGTGGCGTATGGCCGACATGGCGTTGTTTCTCGGGGCGTTGTTGATTGTCTATGTGGTGCCGGGGCCGGACATGATCCTGCTGCTCGAGACCGGCGCGCTGCGCGGCCGCGGGCAGGCGCTGGCGGTGGCCGTGGGCCTGGCCCTGGCGCGCGCCGCCCACGTGACGCTGGCGGCATTGGGGCTGGCGGCGCTGTTCAAGACCCATCCCTGGGCCTTCGACGCGGCGCGCACGGTGGGCGGTTGCTATCTGATCTGGCTGGGCCTGCGGCTGCTGCGGGCGGGGCCGATGTCGTACGGCGTGGCGCACGAGGCGCAGGCGGCCGCGCGCGGCAAGGGGCTGGGCGCGGCGCTGTTGAGCGGGGTGCTGACCAACGTGCTCAATCCCAAGGCGCTGCTGTTCTGCTCGGTGCTGCTGCCGCAGTTCGTGTCGCCGGCGCAGGGCCCGATCGGCCAGCAGTTCGCCTTGCTGGGCGTGATCCTGGTGAGCCTGGGCCTGACGTTCGATGTGCTGTGCGCGCTGGCCGGCGGCGCCCTGGGCCGCTGGATGGCGGCGCATCCGCGCGTGCAGAAATGGCAGGGCACGGTGTTCGGCGGCGCGCTGATCGCGTTCGGCGTGCGCCTGACGCTGAATCGCTGAGGCGGCCGGGCCGCGCACGCTGCCGGGCGGCGCGGCGCCATGAAAAAAGGGCCTGACTCGCGTCAGGCCCTTTCTGCTTACTTGCCGAAGGCCAGGGACGTTTCGTCCTCGTCCTGGCCTTCGCCGTCGGCGCGCGCCGGCAGGGGGCGGGCGCCATCGGCCAGCATTTCCGATTGCGTCAGGCCCTTGGTCAGCTCCAGGGCCTGGCGCTCGAACAGGCGCCGGTACAGGCCGCCCTTCAAGCGGATCAGCTGGTCATGGCTGCCTTCCTCGATGATGCGGCCATGGTCCATCACCAGCAGGCGGTCCAGCGCGCGCACCGTCGACAGGCGGTGCGCCACCACCAGCGTGGTGCGGCCGACCATCAGGCGCTCCATGGCCTGCTGGATCAGCACTTCGCTTTCGCTGTCCAGGCTCGAGGTGGCCTCGTCCAGGATCAGGATCGGCGCGTCGGCCAGGAAGGCCCGCGCGATCGCCACGCGCTGGCGCTCGCCGCCCGACAGCTTGACGCCGCGTTCGCCCACCAGCGTCTCATAGCCCTTGGGCAGCGCCATGATGAAGTCGTGCGCGCTGGCCAGCCGCGCCGCCTGCTCGATCTCGGCTTGCGTCGCGCCGGGGCGGGCGTAGGCGATGTTCTCGGCCAGCGTGCGGTGGAACAGCACCGGCTCCTGCTGCACGATCGCGATCTGGCTGCGCAGCGAGGCCTGTCTGACCTGGGCGATGTCCTGGCCGTCGATGGCGATGCGGCCGCCGTTGACGTCGTACAGGCGCTGGATCAGCTTGATGAACGTGGTCTTGCCCGAGCCCGAATGGCCCACCAGCCCGACCCGTTCGCCCGGCGCGATGCGCGCCGAGAAGCGGTCGTACAGCGGCGCCTCGTGGCGGCCGTAGCGGAAGGTCACGTCCTCGAAGCGGATCTCGCCCGCCGTGACGCGGATCTGGCCCGCGCCGGGGCGGTCGTCCACGCCCAGCGGCTGCTTTTCCAGCGCCACCAGTTCCTCCATGTCGTTGACCGAGCGCTGCAGGTTGCGGATGTGCATGCCCACGTCGCGCAGGTGGCCCTGCAGCATGAAGAACATCGTCAGCGCGAAGGTCACGTCGCCGACGCTGGCCTGGTTGCGCGACCACAGCAGCAGCGCCGCGCCCAGGATGCCAGCCTGCATCGCCACCAGCATCGCGCCCTGGATGCCGCCGTTGATCGTGGCGCGGATCCAGGTGCGGCGCGTGCGGCGGCGCCACTTGTCGACCACGCGCTCCAGGCGCGCTTCCTCGCGCGTCTCGGCGCCGAAGGCCTTGACGACCGGGTTACAGCTGACCGCGTCGGCCAGCGCGCCGCCCATGCGCGTGTCCCAGGCGTTGCCCAGCCGCGCCGCCGGCGCCACGTAGCCCAGCGACAGCGCCGCCGTGACCGCGATGTACAGCACCGACCCGAGGCCGACGACCAGGCCCATCACCGGCCAGTGGATGCCCAGCAGCACGGTGGCGCCGACCAGCATGATGACCGAGGGCAGCAGCGCCACCAGCAGCGTGTCGTTCAGCAGGTCCACCGCCCACATGCCGCGGGTGATCTTGCGCACGGTCGAGCCGGCGAAGCTGTTGGCGTGCCAGTCGGTCGAAAAGCGCTGCACCCGGTAGAAGGCGTTCGACACCATGCCGTTCATCATCTTCAGGGTGAAGACGATGATGTTCTGGAACACGCCCTGGCGCAGCAGCGTGCCGCCGATGCCCAGCGCGATCAGCAGCCAGAACGCGGTGATGGCCGCGCTCCAGGCCTGCTGGTCGGCCGCGGCGCCGGAAGCCACGGCGTCGACCAGGCGGCCCGCGTACAGCGGGGTCAGCACGTCGGCCAGGGCCGACAGCAGCGCCAGCCCGACGATCAATGCGGTGCGCCAGGGTTGGGCGCGCCAATAGCGGAAGGTAAAGCCGAGGACGTCCTTGAAGGCTTGTCCTCGCAGATCGATTTTTGTTCGATTCATTGCGATCGCCCGGCAACGCGAAGGCGCCGGATTCCTTGTGGGAAAGAAGGTGATACGACCTGCGCCTCACGGCGCGGGCATTGCGTTCAGGGATTTGGGGCGGGCACGGCGGACCAGTCGCCAGGTAGTCTGGCGATGGGGCCGCGCGGGCGACGACTTAATGGCGTCGCGGAGATACGCGCGGGATGGCGGTATGCGGATTCATCATCTTGCGCCTCCCAGGTGTAGGTGAAGGGAAAAAAGAATGGGCACAGGCCCGAATTGAAGATTCTATAGAACTGGTGTACGCGCATCAACCGCGCGGACAGTGGGGGATTGCGGGCGTGTGGGTTTTTCCCCACGCGATGGCGCCTGGTCGCCAGGCGCAATGGAAGAAGGGTCGGCCGCCGCGAAGGCGCGGCGGCCGACCAGGCGGGCTACTTCAGGAACCCGGTCGAGATCCACGGCACCGCGGCGATGACCACGATGCCGACCGCCATCGAGCCGAGGTAGCCCAGGATGGGCCGGATGCCGGCTTCGGGCGCGACCCGGCCAATGGCGCAGGCGGCGTAGTAGCCGACGCCGAATGGCGGCGCGAACAGGCCCAGGCCCATCGACAGGATCACCACCATGGCGTAGTGCACCTCGTGGATGCCCATCTGGTGCGCGATCGGGAATAGCAGCGGCCCGAACAGCACGATGGCGGGAATGCCCTCCAGCACGCTGCCCAGGATGACGAACGCCACGATCGACACCGCCATGAAGGTGGCGGCGCCGCCCGGCAGGCCGGCCATGGCCTGCGCCAGCTGGGTCGAGAAGCCCGATTGCGTCAGGGCCCAGGCCATGGCGGTGGCGGTGCCGATGATCAGCAGGATCGAGCCCGACAGGCAGGCGGTGTCCACCAGCATGGGCTTGAGCCGTTTGGCGTCGAAGCAGCGGTAGACCAGCAGCCCGATCAGTGTGGCGTAGACGATGCCGATGGTGGAGACCTCGGTGGCGGTGGCCACGCCTTCGACCACCGCCGCGCGGATCACGAAGGGCAGCGCCAGCGCCGGCAGCGCCACCAGCAGGGCGCGGCCGATCTGGCGGCCGCTGGCCTTGCGCACCGCGCTCAGGTCTTCGCGGCGGTTGCGCCACCAGACCACCAGGCACAGCATCACGCCCAGCACCAGCCCCGGCAGCAGGCCGCCGGTGAACAGCGCCGTGATCGACACGCCGGTGACCGAGCCGATGGTGATCAGCACCAGGCTGGGCGGCACGGTCTCGGTCTGCGCCCCGGTGGCCGACAGCAGCGCCACCAGGTCGCCCTCGTCGGCGCCGCGCTCGCGCATTTCGGGGAACAGCACCGGCGCCACCGCCGCCATGTCGGCGGCCTTGGCGCCCGAGATGCCCGAGACCACGTACATGGCGCCGATCAGCACGTACGACAGGCCGCCGCGCACGTGGCCCAGCAGGCTGGCCAGGAACGCCACCATGCGCTTGGCCATGCCGGTCATCTCGATCAGCACGCCCAGGAACACGAACAGCGGCACCGCCAGCAGGATCAGGTGCGACATGCCTTCGTCCATGCGCCCGACCACCACCATCATCGGCACGTCGGTGGTCAGCGACAGGTAGCCGAAGGTGGCCAGCCCGAACGCGAAGGCGATCGGCACGCCCGCGAACACCGTGGCCGCCACCACGCCGACGAAGAAGATCAGCAGGTTGACGTTGCCCAGGCCCGCCAGGACCGGTTGCAGCGCCGTCATGGCGGCCACCACGCCGCCGACCAGCAACAGCGCCAGCCCGGTGACGCGCCACTGCGCCCGTTCGACCAGCCGCAGCAGCGCGATCAGCAGCATCAGCGCGGTGCCCACCGGCAGGGCCGCGGCGCGCCAGATGTTGGGGATCTCCAGCGCGGCGGTGGTGACGTACTGCTCTTCCGAGGCGTACTCGTAGCCCGGCGCCTGCAACAGCAGCAGGAACGCCAGCGCCGCCGCCACCGCCACCATGTCCAGCAGCGCGCGGGTGGCGGGCGAGGCGCGGTTGACCAGCGCGCCCATGCGCATGTGCTCGCCGCGGCGGAAGGCGATCACCGCGCCCAGCATGGCCAGCCACAGGAACAGGATCGAGGCCAGTTCGTCGGACCACACCAGCGGCGTGTGCAGCACGTAGCGCGCCACGATGCCTGAGAACAGGATGACGATTTCCGCGACCACCAGGATGGCCGCGGGAATCTCCACCAGGTGGCCCAGGGCGTTGTCGGCGGCGATGGCCCATGGCCGCCGGCTGCCCGGGGCGGCGGCGGCCTGGGGCGGCGCCTCCGCCGGATGGGTCAGCGCAGCCCTCATGACAGGCTCCCGGCCGCCTGCTCCAGCAGGCCCCAGGCCTTGTCGCCGTACTTTTCCTTCCAGCCGGCGTAGAAGCCGGCGCGCCGCAGCGCATCGCGGATGGGCGCGGGGTCGGGCGTGTTGAAGGTCAGGCCCTCCTCGGCCAGCTTGGCCTGCAGCTGGTTGTTCAGCGCCAGCACGTCGGCGCGCTCGGCCATGCCGGCGGCGTTGATGTGCTTGGCGACGACCTCGCGGATGTCGGCCGGCAGCTTTTCCCAGGCGCGGCGGTTGCCCAGGAACCAGAAGCCGTCCCACATGTGGTTGGTCATCGAGCAGTATTTCTGCACTTCGTACAGCTTGGCGGTCTGGATGATGGCCAGCGGGTTTTCCTGCGCGTCCACCACGCGGGTCTGCAGCGCCGAATAGGTTTCGTTGAAGTTGATGCTGGCCGGCGACGACCCCAGCGCCTTGAACATCGAGGTCCACAGCGGGCTGACCGGCACGCGGATTTTCAGGTCGCGGAAATCGTCCGGGCCGCTGATGGCGCGCGAGCTGGTGGTGACCTGGCGAAAGCCGCTGTCCCAGATGCGGTCCATGACGAACAGACCCTTGGCGTTGATGTCGGCGCGGATGTGCGCGCCCAGGTCGCCGTCCAGCGCCTTCCA
Source organism: Achromobacter sp. 2789STDY5608621 (assembly GCF_001299375.1). Classification (NCBI taxonomy): domain Bacteria; kingdom Pseudomonadati; phylum Pseudomonadota; class Betaproteobacteria; order Burkholderiales; family Alcaligenaceae; genus Achromobacter; species Achromobacter sp. 2789STDY5608621. The sequence continues at coordinate 116,011 of NZ_CYTU01000017.1, forward strand.
GACCGCGGCGTAGTCGGGGAAGGCGAAGCCCACGCCGCTGATCGAGGCGCTGGGCACCAGGGTCGACAGGATCAGCCCCGACAGGGTGAAGAACTCGACGGCGCCGGCGCGCAGCTGGCTCAGGGTGTCGGTGTCGGACCCCAGCTGGCTGCTGGGGAACACTGCCAGCTCGAAGCGGCCGCCGGTGTCCTTGAGGATGTTCTGCGCGGCCTCGTTGGCGCGCAGGTTCATCGGGTGCGAGGGCGGCAGGTTGTTGGCGTACTTGTAGCGGAACTGGGGCGCCGCCAGCGTGCGCTGGAACGGGGCCAGGGCAAGCAGCGCGCCGCCTCCCGCGGCGCGCATGAGGTTGCGTCGAGTCGTGTTCATGCTGTCTCCTTGGTTATGAGATCCGGCCGCCGTCGAGGACGGCCGGATAAAGCGCCTTGCCAGGCTTGTTGCTTTATCTTTGCATGAGGTCCATTATGTGGACCTGCGTACTACCCTTAAATTCATTTAATCACATTGATTCACTAGCGTAAATCAATAAAACTGGTGCAGAATGAAAAAACAAAATCAGATAGATGGTCCACAAAATGGACCTGATGAAAAAACAGGCGGAGACGTGACGGAGACCTCATCCCAGGTCGGTGGCGCCCAGGCGATATCCCGCGCCATGCTGGTGTTGCGCGCGGTGTCGCGCACCCGCGGCGAAGGCGCGGGCCTGCTGGCGTTGACGCGCGATACGGGCATGAGCAAGCCCACCGTGCACCGCCTGCTGGCCGCCCTGGCCGCCGAAGGCATGGTCGAGCAGGACCTGGCCAGCCGCCGTTACTTCCTCGGCCCCGAATGCCATGTGCTGGGCAACATCGCCAGCGAACGCTTCGGCATCAACCGCCTGGCCGCGCCCGTGGTCGCGCGGCTGGCGCACGAGTGCGGCGATTCCGCCTTCTTTTCGCTGCGCCGCGACGTGTTCGCGGTCTGCGTGCTGCGCGAGGACGGCGATTACCCCCTCAAGACTCATGTGCTGCTGCCCGGCGACCGTCATCCCCTGGGCATCGGCGCCGGCAGCCTGGCGATCCTGGCGGCGCTGCCCGACGACGAGGTCGAGGCCTGCCTGCAGGCCAATGCCGGCCTGATCGAGCGGCGCTATCCGCATTACTCCGTGCCGCTGATCCGCACGCTGGTCGACGAGGTGCGCGAGCAGGGCTATGCCGTGAACCGCGGCCTGGTGGTGCCGGGCTCGTGGGGCATCGGCATGCCGCTGCGCGATGAGCAGGGCCATGTGCTGGGCGCGCTCAGCATCGCCGCGGTCGAATCGCGCATGGACGAGGAAAGGCAGTTCCAGCTGGCCAAGCTGTTGTCCCGCGAGGCCAAACGCCTGCTAGCACAGGCCAACCCGGCAGGCCGCGAGGCGCGAACGCGCCCGCCGGCCGCCAAGCCCAAGTCCTGATCCGCCATGTCGGCGGGGCGGGGCTGCCAACAGAGGAGACAGCAATGAGCAAGCGTGCCGTCATCGTGGGATGGTCGCATGTCCCGTTCGGCAAACTCGACGATCCCGATACCGAAAGCCTGATGGCGCGGGTCTCGGGCGCCGCCCTGGCCCATGCGGGCATCGGCCCCGGGGACGTGGACGGCATTTATGCCGGCGTGATGAACAGCGGCTTCCAGAAGCAGGATTTCCAGGCCGCGCTGGTGGCGCTGGCCGATCCGGCGCTGGCGTACGTGCCCGCGACCCGACTGGAAAACGCCTGCGCCACCGGGTCCGCGGCACTGTATGCGGCCATGGATTTCATCGAGGCCGGGCGCGGCCGGGTGGCGCTGGTGGTGGGCGCCGAGAAGATGACCGCGCGACCCACCGAGGAAGTCGGCGACATCCTGCTGAACGCCAGCTACCGCAAGGAAGAAGCGGACTTGCCCGGCGGCTTTGCCGGCGTGTTCGGCCGCATCGCCTCGGCCTACTTCGAGCGCCATGGCGACCAGGGCGAGGCCCTGGCCCGCATTGCCGCCAAGAACCACGCCAACGCCCTGGGCAATCCGTACGCGCAGATCCGCAAGGACCTGGGCTTCGAGTTCTGCAACACCGTTTCCGACAGGAACCCCTACGTGGCGGCGCCGCTGCGGCGCACCGATTGCTCGCTGATCTCCGACGGCGCGGCGGCGCTGGTGCTGGCCGATGCCGAGACCGCGGCGGGCCTGCGCCGCGCCATCGGCTTTCGCGCGCGGCGCCACGTCAACGACATTCTGCCGCTGAGCCGGCGCGATCCGATCGCGTTCGAGGGCGCGGCGCGCGCCTGGCGCGAGGCGCTGGCCGACGCCGGCGCGACCCTCGATGACCTGAGCCTGGTCGAGACGCATGACTGCTTCACCATCGCCGAACTGATCGAATACGAAGCCATGGGCCTGACGCCGCGCGGCCAGGGCGCGCGGGCGCTGCGGGAGGGCTGGGTCTATCCGGGCGGCCGCCTGCCGGTCAATCCGTCGGGCGGACTCAAGGCCAAGGGCCATCCCGTGGGGGCGACCGGCGTGTCCATGCACGTGCTGGCCTGCATGCAGCTGGCGGGCGAGGCCGGCGGCATGCAGGTGCCGGACGCCACGCTGGCAGGTGTCTTCAACATGGGCGGCGCGGCCGTGGCCAACTACGTCAGCCTGCTGGAGCGCGTCAAATGAGCGGCCTGTCGCAGCCGTCCGTGGCGCCACCCGGCGGGGTGGCGCCGGTGTCGCGCCGCGCCATGAACCTGGCGCATTTCCTGGCGCAGGCCGCCCGCCGCCATCCGACGCGCAGCGCGCTGGTCTGCGGCGAGGCGCGCCTGAGCTGGCGCGAGCTGGACGCGCGCACCGCGGCGCTGGCGCAGGCGCTGGCCGAGCGCGGCGTGGGCAAGGGCGACCGGGTGCTGGTGCACGCGCGCAACAGCTTCGCGTTCGCCGAGACCCTGTTCGCGGTGTTGCGGCTGGGCGCCGTGTGGGTGCCGACCAATTGCCGCATCGCGCCGGACGAGGCGGTCTACCTGGCGCAGGCGGCGGGCGTCAAGGCGTTCCTGTGCGACGGCCAGTCGCCGGACCATGCGGCCGCGGTGGCGCGGGCGATGCCGGACCTGGCCCTGCTGGCGCGGCTGGGGCCGGGCGGGTTCGGCGAGGCCGACACCGCCACGCTGATCGAGGCGCGGCTGGCCGATGCGCCGCGCGCCTGCGCCGACGTGGACTACGACGATCCGTGCTGGTTCTTCTTCACGTCCGGCACCACCGGGCATCCGAAGGCGGCGGTGCTGACGCACGGGCAGATGGCGTTCGTGGTGACCAATCACCTGTGCGACCTGATGCCGGGCACCACCGAGGATGACGTCAGCCTGGTGGTGGCGCCCCTGTCGCACGGCGCGGGCATCCATTTCCTGACGCAGGTGGCGCGCGGCGCCTGCTCGGTGCTGCCGGACGGCGACCGCTTCGACCCGGCCCAGGCGTGGCAACTGGTCGAGCGCCATCGGGTCACCAACATGTTCACCGTGCCCACCATCGTCAAGCTGCTGGTGGAGGATCCGGCGGTCGATCAATTCGACCACGGCAGCCTGCGCCACGTGATCTACGCCGGCGCGCCGATGTACCGCGAAGACCAGAAGCGCGCGCTCGACAAGCTGGGCGGTGTGCTGGTGCAGTACTTCGGGCTGGGCGAGGTGACCGGCAACATCACCGTCCTGCCGCCGGCGCAGCACCATGGCGGCGACGGCCCCGAGGCCCGCGCCGGCACCTGCGGCTATGAGCGCACCGGCATGCAGATCAGCATCCAGGACGATGCCGGCCGGCCGCTGCCGGCCGGCCAGACCGGCGAGATCTGCGTCTGCGGCCCGGCGGTGTTCGCCGGCTACTACGCCAACCCGCAGGCCAACGCCAAGGCCTTTCGCAACGGCTGGTTCCGCACCGGCGACCTGGGGTATCAGGACGAGCAGGGCTATCTGTACATCACCGGCCGCGAATCCGACATGTACATCTCGGGCGGCTCCAACATCTATCCGCGCGAGGTCGAGGAAAAGGTGCTGGCCCATCCAGCGGTGGCGGAAGCGGCGGTGCTGGGGGTGCCGGATCCGGTCTGGGGCGAGGTGGGCGTGATGGTCTGCGTGCTGCGCCCGGGCCAGGCGCTGGAACAGGACGCGCTGCTGGCCTGGCTGGCGCCGCGCATGGCCCGCTACAAGCTGCCGCGCCAGGTGTTCTTCTGGGACGCGCTGCCGCGTTCGGGCTACGGCAAGATCACCAAGAAGCTGGTGCGCGACGCCTTGCGCGAGCGCGGCTGCCTGGCGGCCGGTTAGCAGGACATCGCGGCCGCCGCGACGGCGGCCGCGATGGCAGGAGGGAGAGACAACGCAGTACACAACGAGGAGACCGAATCATGGATGGAGCGCAGGATGCGGTACTGGTCACGGGGGGCGCGTCGGGCATCGGCCTGGCCGTCGCGCGTGGCCTGCTGGGCGCGGGACGCCGGGTGCTGGTGGCGGACGTATCGCAGGAGCGGTTAGACGAGGTGCGTGGCCTGGCGCCCGCGGAACGCCTGGGCTGCGTGCGGCTGGACGTGTCCGACGAGGCGCAGGTGACCGAGGCGATGGCGCGGCTGGAGGCCGATTTCGGCCCGATCACCGGGCTGGTCAATTCGGCCGGCATCGGCCGCGACGTGCCGTTCCTGGAGACCGACGCGGCGCTGCTGCGGCGGATCCTGGAAGTGAATCTGGTGGGGTCGTTCGTGGTGGCGCGCGAGGCGGCCCGGCGCATGCGCGAACGCGGCCGCGGTTCGATCGTGAACATCGCCTCGGTGTCGGGCATCCGCGGCAACGCGGGCCGCGCGGCTTACGGGGCGTCCAAGGGCGGGGTGGTGACGCTGACGCGGGTGATGGCGGTGGAGCTGGCCGCCTACGGCATCCGCGTGAACGCGGTGGCGCCGGGGCCAATCGAGACGCCGCTGGTCGGGCAGATGCACACCGACGAGGCGCGCGCGGCCTGGCGCCAGGTGGTGCCGCAGCATCGCTACGCGGCGCCGGAGGAACTGAACGGCACCATCGGCTGGCTGCTGGACGAATCGCTGTCCAGCTACGTGACCGGCCAGGTGATCTGCGTGGACGGCGGCTTCACCGCGGCGGGCATGCTGCCGGCGGTGCATTGACGCCGGCGTTTTCAGCTTTCATTCCCATCTTGCGCCACAAGCGCACGGAGTGCACATCATGCGAACCACCACCGTGGATCGTTCGTTGCGGGGATCACCGGTATTGCCCCGCCCCAGGACGCTGATACACCCGGGAGCCTTCAACCCGGTACGGATACACAGCCGCTGCGCGCGGCAGGGCCGCCACATCCGCCTGGCGCTGCAGCCCGGCGCCAGCCTGTTCGAGGCGCTGGTCGATGGGCTGGCGCCGCTGGGCGTGGCGAACGCCTCGATGACGCTGCTGAGCGGCGCCTTCAGCCATCTCGATTACTGCACGGCGCCGCCGGACCCGGCCCATCTGCGGGTGGTGGCGTACACCGCGCCGATCGCGGCGGGCGCATCCACGCTGATCTTCGGCAATGCCACGCTGGGCAAGGGCGATGCGGGCGAGCCGCTGGTGCACTGCCACGCGGCCTTCTGCGATGAGAGCGGCGCGCTGCTGGGCGGGCACCTGATCCCGCAGACGACGATCGTGGGCGCGGCACCAGTGACGGTGCTGGTGACGGCGCTGGAAGGGTTCGAGCTGCGCGCCACCTATGACGCCGAAACCAATTTGCGGCTGCTGCAGCCGCGGGAGATCTGACGATGATGCCGGCCGAGGTTGAAAGCGGAAGCATGGGGCGGGTGGCGTATGCGCGCATCGGGCCCAACGAGGATCTGGTGCAGGCGGTGGAGAAGCTGTGCCTGGCGGAGGGGTTCCGGAATGCGTTCGTGCGGGGGGCGTTGGGGAGTCTGGTGGATGCCTGCCTGTATGCGCGGGGTGGGGATGTCCGGCAAGTGGAAGGTCCGGCGGTGGAGATCGTGAGCCTGGCTGGAGAGGTGCGGGCGCAGGCCGACGGGTCGGTGGTGGCGTCGCTGTCTGGGGTGGTGGCGGATCCGGCGGGGCGGGTGCATGGGGGGGTGTTTGTGCCGGGGGCTAATCCTGTTTGTATGACGTTTGAGGTGACGTTGGAGGAGTGGTTGCCGGAGGGGTGAGCCGGGCTTTTTTTGCTGCTGCTGCTGCTGCTGCTGCTGCTGCTGCTGCTGATTTTGAGTTTGCTGGCGGTGAGCGGGGTTCTTGGGGCGCCCGCCGCGGCGGCGGTGGCACGCGCGCGGGGCAACGATTGCGGTCCGGAGCGTTCGCTCCGGACTGCCCCTGCGTCATCCTTGTATGGTGTAGATGCGCCTTCCGCAGTGGGAGGGTGCTGGGGTAGGGACGTCGTCATCCATCAGCCGGTAGC
>NZ_CYTU01000018.1:0-121994 GCF_001299375.1 Achromobacter sp. 2789STDY5608621
GTGCCCCCTGCCGCAGGATAGCCCAGACAGGAGCGCGACTCGATCCTGCTTTTCAGGCCAAGGCCGCGTCCGATCCGGCGCCCCCGGCTGGCGCGCCTGGCCCTCGCCCGTTCCGATCATTTCCGCACGGACCCCGTGAATTCCTGGGGAATTCCCAGACCGATTCACGCCTTCTACGATGGCTGGCACTGATCGGCGCGACCACGCGCCCCTCCCCACAAGGAATCCTTCGCAGTGAAAGCCATCCTGATAGAACGCTACGGCGGCCCCGAGGTCCTGCAGCTACGCACGGACCATCCCATGCCCGCCGCCGCCCCCGGCCACGTGGTGGTGCGGGTCGCCTACGCCGGCATCAACTTCATGGACGTGCACACCCGCCAGGGCAAGTACGCGGCCTCCGCCACCTACCCCGTGCGCCTGCCCTGCACCCTCGGCATGGAAGGCGCCGGCGACATCGTCGCGGTCGGCGCCGACGTCACGCACCTGGCGCCGGGCGACCGCGTCGCCTGGTGCATCGCCTGGGGCAGCTATGCCGAGTACGCCAGCGTGCCGGCGGCCAAGGTCGCGAAGATCCCCGACGCCATCCCGTTCGACCTGGCCGCCGCCGCGATCTTCCAGGGCGCCACCGCGCACTACCTGGTCGAAGACATCGCCCGGCTCGGCCCCGGCAGCACCTGCCTGATCCACGCGGCCTCGGGCAGCATCGGCCAGTTGCTGGTGCAGATGGCCGCGCGGCGCGGCGCCACCATCTTCGCCACCGCCAGCAGCGCGCAGAAATGCGCCGTCGCCCTCGCGCACGGCGCGCATCACGCCCTGCCCTACGACGATGGCCGCTTCGCCGACCGCATCCGCGAGGCCACCGGCGGCGCGGGCGTGGACGTGGTGTTCGACGCGGTCGGCAAGACCACCCTGCGCGACAGCTTGCGCGCCTGCCGCACGCGCGGACTCGTCATCAACTACGGCAACGTCTCCGGCTCGGTCACCGACCTGGACCCGATCGAACTGGGCGAGGCCGGCTCGCTGTTCCTGACGCGGCCGCGCCTGGCCGACCACATGCGCGACGGCGCCACGGTGCAGCGCCGCGCCGACGCGGTATTCGGCGCGCTGCTCGAAGGGTCGCTCGATATCGCCATCGAAGGCCGCTACGAGATGGAAGACGTGCAACGGATCCATGCCCGGCTCGAGGCGCGCGAACAGATCGGCAAGTCCGTGATGCGCGTCGGGGCCGCGCATCACACATAACCTTTGGTTATGGTCACACCCGCACCACTCATTTGAACCTGTCGCCCGTCGCGCCCACACTCTCACCGTCCAGCGCCGGGCCGCCCGATGCGGCCTGGCGACCTGGGCATGGGACCGCTGGGCATCCACGCCTGCCGCACCGCAGGACGGGATCACAACAATAGGCCGACACCGCCGGATGCGCAGCGCGTCACGGCCTGGCCACAAATCGATAGGGACGGAGAAGACATGACTTCATTGGCACAGACGGCGGCGGCGCCACGCCCGCCCGCCGGCGGCTCGCTGCACCCGCGCCGGCGCAATGCCGCCATCGCGGTATTCCTGGTGGGCCTGGCGATCGCGCTATACACCCATTTCACCCTGCCCGGCCAGACCAGCCTGTGGGGCCTGACGCCCGTGCTGGTGTTCGCCATCATCGCGCTGCTGGGCGTGGACATCGTGCTGTCCACCATCGCCGCCATCGTGCTCGGCGCCATCATGACCGGCACCACGCCCATCGCCATGGGCAAGCTGCTGGCCGACTCGCTCGGCTCGTTCATCGCGGTGGTCGGCCTGATCATCGTGCTGGGCGCCGGCGTGGGCGAAGTCGCCGCGCGCACCGGCGCCGCGGAACAGATGGTGCGCGCCATCGTGCGCCGCATCGGCCTGTCGAACCAGGTGCGCGTGCGCCTGGGCATCATGGTGACCTCGACCCTGATCTGCGGCGCCCTGGGCACCCTGGCCGGCGGCAACGCCATCATCGCCGCGGTGGTCATCCCGATCGCCGCCGCCGTGCGCCTGTCGCCGCCCACGGTGGCCGCCCTGTTCCAGACCGCGGGCTCCGCCGGACTGGTGCTGGGCCCCTTCACGCCCAACGTGGTCACGGTGACCGGCCTGACCGGACTGAGCTATCCGCAGTACCTGATGGTGGCGGGCATCCCGATGGCCGTGGCGACGCTGCTGGCCGGCTGGTTCATGTCGGGCCGCATCCAGAAAAAGACCGAAGCCAGCCACCAATACGACGAAGCCGGCGCCGGCGCGGCCGCCTTCGACCTCGATGCGGCCCCCTCGCGCAGCGCCGTGCGGGCGGCGTGGGCGTTCTGCCTGACCATCGTTCTCCTGGCGATCGTCGGCGTGCTCGCCAAGGCGGGTTATGCCTTCGCCATCATCGTCATGGTGGCGCTGGCCACCACCACCGGACTGGCCGGCGGCATGGGTCCGCGCGCGATCCTGCAGGCGATGTACGCGGGCGCCGGCAAGCTGATCTGGATCTTCTTCCTGTTCTGGCTGTTCAATCCGGTGCTGGTGCTGGTGGACCAGCTCAACGCCTACCACGCCGTGCTGGAGCTGGCGAAGCCGCACCTGGCCGGCATCAGCGGCGCCATGCTGTGCGTCATCGTGCTGTGGTTCAACGTGATCGGCCACATCCCCGGCGCCGCGGTCGCGCAGATGACCTTCACCGCGAAGATCTTCGGCCCGCTGCTGGCGGCCGCCGGCGTCGGCCCCGCCGCCACCACCGCGGTCATCCTCGGCAGCTCGCAGATCGACTGGTTCGGCCCGTTCCCCACCTCGGACATGTTCGGCCAGATGGGCCTGGCGCGCTCGGGTGAGCTCAAATACATGCTCTACAACGGATGGGCGGTGATCCTGGTGAACCTCTGCCTGTTCTCGTCCCTGTTCTTCTTCCTGGTCTGAGGAGATCGACCATGTTCCCATTGGGATCGCAGCCGCTGGACCACCATGCCTTGCGCCAGCACGTCGACGCGGCGCTGGCGCCCCTGCTGGCGGCCACGCCCGCGCGGGTCTCGCTGAGCCTGCGCGACCTGGATGGCGGCGTCGTGCTGGCGCGCCAGGCCGACCGCGCGCAACCGTCGGCCAGCATCATCAAGATCCCCATCCTGCTGGCGCTGCTCGAAGCCGTGGCCGGCGGCCGCTACACGCTTGGCCAGCCGCTGGTGCTGCCCGCCTGCGCCGACCGCGCCGGCGGCACCGGCATCCTGGCCCAGTTGCCCAGCGTCACCATCCTGTCGCTGGCCGAACTGGCGCGGCTGATGATCGTGCTCAGCGACAACGTCGCCACCAACGCGCTGATCGAGCTGCTGGGGTTCGACGAGATCAACCAATGGAGCCAGCGCGCCGGACTGCCGGCGAGCCGCCTGCAGCGCCGCATGATGGACGCCGCCGCGCGCGAGGCCGGCCGCGACAACTTCACCAGCGCCGACGACGCCACGGCCGCGCTCTGCTGGCTGCTGCGCGACGGCATGCTGCCCGCGCCCCTGCGGACCTTCGCGCTCGACCTGCTGGCCGACCAGCGCGAACGCGCCCACTTCGGCGCCGCGCTGCCCGCGCCGGCCCATCTGGCCAGCAAGGCCGGCCAGTTGCCGGGCCTGCGCCACGATGCCGGCATCCTCACCGTGGCCGACCGCAGCGTGGTGCTGGCGGTGCTAGCCGACGGTTTCACCGATTGGCAGACCGCGCACACGCTCCAGGGCGGCGAAGGCGCCGCGCTGCTGGGCCAGATCGCGCGCGCCGTCGCGCTGGGGCTGCAGGCCCAGGCGCGGGAACACTGACAAGGAAACCCCCATGTCCATCCGAGTCGCAGCCATCCAGCTCGACAGCCGCGGCGACCGCGACGCCAACCTGGCGGCGCTGGAACACGCGATCACGGCCGCGGCCAACGACGGCGCCAGGTTGATCGTCACGCCCGAATACAGCGACGTGCGCGGCGCCCCATCCACGCTGCGGGCCGCCGCCAGCCCGATTCCCGGCGAGGTCACCGCGCGCCTGGCCGCGCTGGCGCAACGCCACGCCTGCTGGATCCACCTGGGTTCGATGCATGAACGGCTGGCGGGCCAGGAGCGGCTCGGCAACACCGGCGTCACCTTCGCCCCGGACGGCAGCATCGCCGCCGCCTACCGCAAGGTCCACCTGTATGACGCGGTGGTCGACGGCACGCCCTACCGCGAATCCGCCGACTTCGCGCCGGGCGCCCATCTGCAGACGGTCGAGGCCGCCGGCCTGACGCTGGGCCTGAGCATCTGCTACGACCTGCGCTTCGCCGAGCTCTACCGCGCGCTGCGCGGACGCGGCGCCAACGTGCTGGTGGTGCCCGCGGCGTTCAACCTGCACACCGGGCGCGACCATTGGGAAACCCTGCTGCGAGCCCGCGCCATCGAAAACCAGTGCTACGTGATCGCCGCCGCGCAGATCGGCGGCGACGGCCCGGGCCTGCCCTGCCTGGGGCGCAGCATGATCATCGACCCCTGGGGCACCGTGCTGGCCTGCATGCCGGACCGCACCGGCCACATCACGGCCGACCTCGACCCGGAACGGGTGGCTACCCTGCGCGCCGGCCTGCCGGCCTGGGAGCATCGCCGCACGGATCTCTATGACGGCAGCGCCATGACGGGCTGACCTTCGCGCCACCGGGACACGCGCCAGCGGGTGCCATGTCGGGAAAACACGGTTGACTGTACTTGTATAGGCAAGTACAAAAGACTCCCTCCGACATTGCACTTTCTGGAACGTGTCCATGAATGCAACGCAGTGCGCTACGCCATCGTTTTCCCGTGCCCTTGCCGGGCCGCGCTCCATCAGGGGCTTCCGACGAAAGCTGAGCGCGGTCTCGCGCAGGCTCGCGGGACCGCTGCTGCTGGCCCTGGCGGCAACCTTGCCCGCGACGCCCACCGCGGCCGCTGCGCCGCCCGAGGCGCAAGCGCGCGTCGCGGACAAGCAAAGCTCCCTGGCGCTGGACGGCGGGTCGCTCACCCCGTCGGACGTGATCGCGGTGGCCCGGCGCGGCCAGGCGGTGGCGCCCACCGACGCCTCCTGGCAGCGCGTGACCCGCTCGCACGACCTGCTGCTGGCATATGGCCGCCTGGGGCAGCCCGTCTACGGGCTGAACCGCGGCGTCGGCCAGAACAAGGACCAGACGATTTTCTCGGGCGACACGCTGTCCGACGAGGCCCGGGCAGCGTCAGCCGCCTTCAATCACCGCATGCTGCTGTCGCACACCGTCGCCTACGGCGAGCCGGCGAAGACCGAAACCGTGCGCGCCGCCATGTTGATCCGGCTGAATACCGCGCTGTTCGGCGGCACCGGCATGAGCCCGCCCCTGGTGCGCCAATACGTCGACTTCCTCAACAAGGGCCTGACGCCCGTCGTGCTCGGGCAGGGGTCGGTCGGCCAGGCCGACATCACCATCCTGCCGCAGATCGGCCTGGCCATGATGGGCGAAGGCATGATCGAGCTGGACGGCAAAGCCATGCCCGCGACCGACGCGATGCGCCGCGTCGGCCTGGCGCCGGTCAAGCCCTACGCCAAGGACTCGCTGTCCCTGCTCAGCTCCAATGCCTACGGCGCCGCGCTGGCCATCCTGGCCGCGGACGAAGCCGGGCGCATGCTCGACCGCGCGGATGAAGTCGCGGCCCTGTCACTCGAGGGCTTGAACGGCAATATCGCGCCCCTGCTGGCCATCACCCAGGCGCAGCGGCCCTATCCGGCCCAGCAACAGGTGGCCCAACGCATCCTGTCCCTGCTCGACGGCAGCGCGTTGTGGCAGGCAGACGAGCAGCGCTCGCTGCAGGACCCGCTGAGCTTTCGCACCGTGAGCCAGGTGCACGGCGCGGCGCGCGAAGCCCTGCGGCAGCTGGATGTCCAGTTGCGGGTGCAGATCAACAGTTCCGACGACAACCCGACCGTGATCCTGGACGCGGCGCCGCCGCCCGGCGTTTCTGCCCAGGAAGCCCGTTACTACGTGACCCAGGGCCCACAGCGCGGCGCCGTGGTGCCCAGCGCCGGGTTCGATCCCACGGCCTGGGTGGTGCCCCTGCAATCGGTCGGGATCGCGCTGTCACAGGTGGCGCAGTCCTCGGCGCAACGCGTGCTGCGCATGGGCGATCCCGCCTTCACCAGGCTGCCGCGCTTCCTGTCGCCCAACGACACCACGCTGGCCTACACCACCATCCAGAAGCCCGTCTCGTTGCTGGCCACCGAGATCCGCGCGCTGTCGCATCCCGTCTCGTCCGATGCGCTGGCGGTCGCCGGCAACATCGAGGACGTGGCCACCAACGGGCCGCTGGCCGCGCAGCGCCTGGGCCAACAGGCCGTGCGCCTGCGCACGTTGCTGGGCATCGAACTGATCCACGCCGCGCAGGCGGTGGACCTGCGCACGCGCGCCGATGGACAGCGCCCGGTGGGCAAGGGAACCGGCGCCGTGCTGGCCGCATTCCGCCAGGAAGTACCGTTTCTTTCACAAGACAGGAGACTGGCCGACGACATTGCGCGCGCCGAACGGTTTCTTGATGAAGAGCGCGCCGTCACACCGTAGGCGCCGCGCCGCAGCCAGATCTGCAACAAGGGGAATGACCATGAACAAGTATGTCGCGCTGTGCCTGAGTAGCACCCTTCTCGCCACTGCCTTGTCCGCGCCCGCCGGCGCGGCCGACGGCAAGTATCCCGCCCGCCCTGTCACCATCGTCGTCCCGTTCGGCGCCGGCGGCATCGCCGACGCGCTGCCGCGCATCGTCGGCCAGGAACTCAACAGCAAATGGGGCGTGCCGGTCATCATCGAGAACAAAGTCGGCGCGTCCGGCAATATCGGCATGGACTATGTCGCGCGCGCCAATCCGGACGGCTACACGCTGGCCCTGGCGCCGGCGGGCAATCTGACGGTCAACCCGTTGCTCTACACCAAGCTGCCCTTCGACACGGCCAGGGACTTCGCGCCGGTGACCATGCTGGCCACCTCGCCCAACGTGCTGGTGGTCAACGCGCGCGTGCCCGCCAAGACCTTCACCGAACTGGTGGCCTACGCCCGCCAGCATCCGGACAAGCTCAATTACTCCTCCCCCGGACCTGGCAGCGGCGCCCACCTAGCGGGTGAATTGCTCAACCAGTCGGCCGGCATCGTCACGCGCCATATCCCGTACAACGCCATGGCCGCGGCGGTCAACGACGTGGTGGCGGGCAACGTCGACATGATGTTCGCCGGCGTATCCACCGTATTGCCGCACATCCAGTCCGGCAAGCTGCGCGCGCTGGCCGTGGCTGGCCCGCAGCGCCTGCCGCAACTGAAGGACGTGCCCACCGTGGCCGAGAGCGGCTACCCGGGCTTTGACGTGACCTCCTGGTACGGCATCGTCGCGCCGGCCAAGGTGCCGCCCGACATCCTCGATCAGTTGCAGGCCGATATCGCCGCCGTGCTGCAGAAGGAATCCGTGCGCCAGAAGTTCGCCGGCCTGGGCGTGGATCCGGCCGGATCCAACCGCGCCGACTTCGGCCAGGCGATCAAGCAGGAAACCGACAAATGGGCGGCCATCGTCAAGCAGGCCGGCATCCAGCCAATTCAATAAACAAGGGAGACAACATGCAATCCATCGACATCACCTATCTGAACGGCCCTGACGTGCGCGCGCTGGGCCTGACCGACGCCGAAATCCTGGCCGCCGTGCAAAGCGCGCTGGACGCCCAGGGACGCGGCCAGACCGTCATCGAGCCGCGCATGCATCTGGTGCCGGAATCCTCCGACAAGGGGCATTTCAACGTGCTGCGCGGCTATATCGCGCCGCTGCATGTGGCCGGCGTGAAGGTCGTCAGCGACTTCGTCGACAACTACAAGGTCGACCTGCCTTCCGAGATGGCCTTGCTAAACCTGTTCGATCCGGTCAACGGCAAGCCGCTGGCGGTGGTGGACGCGACCGCCATTACCGACATGCGCACCGGCGCGGTCACCGCGCTGGGCGCCAAGTACCTGGCCCGCAAGGACAGCAAGGTCCTGGGCCATATCGGCTCGCGCGGCACCTCGTACTGGAATGTGCGCCTGCTCGACAGCCTCTACGACTTCGACGAGATCCGCGTGCATTCGCGCCGCCCCGAAAGCCAGCAGGCCTTCGGCGAACGCCTGTCGCGCGACCTGGGCAAGCCCGTGAAGGTCGTCAACGACTGGGAATCCTGCGTGCGCGGCGCCGACATCGTGGTGGAGGCCTCGCGCCTGCCCCAGCCCACGCCGCTGCTCAAGACCGAATGGATCAAGCCCGGCGCCCTGGTCATGCCCTATGGCACCATGAGCGCGGTGGAACTGAGCCTGACCGACATCATGAGCAAAGTGGTGGTCGATGACTGGGGCCAATGCCGCAAGGGTCTGCCCTACGGCGCATTGCGCGCCCACGTCGACAGCGACCGCATTACCGAGGAAAACCTGCACGCCGAACTGGGCCAGATCGTCGCCGGCCTGAAGCCGGGCCGCGAGCGCGATGACGAGACCATCCTGTTCTGGCACCGCGGCCTGTCCACCACCGACATCGCGCTCGGCCACGCCATGCTGGAGAAAGCCCGCAAGATGGGCCTCGGCCAGACCCTCAAGTTCGCGTAGGAAGCCGGCCATGGAATTCATGACTTCGACGCGCATGTACGACGTCGCGCCCGCGGCGCGGGCCGCCTGGCATGCGCTGCTGCGGGCCGCGCATGATCGCGCCGGGCTGCGCGTGCGATTCGTCGAACATGGCTGGCCGGCGCCGATCGGCGAGCTTTGGGAACGGCCCGGCCTGTGCGGCGTCTTCATGTGCGGCTGGCCCTACGTGAGGGCGCTGAAGGCCGGCAGGGCATTCGGCGCCATGGCCGCGGTAGTGCCCGACTGGCCGGCCTACGAGGGCCTGCCACGCTATCGCAGCGAATTCCTGGTTCGCGCCGACTGCACGTGGTCGTCGCTGGCCGACGCGGCCGGCAGCCGCTATGGCTGGATGGTGCAGGACTCGCAATCCGGCTGGAACGCGCCGCGCGCGGCGCTCGCCAAGGTTGCCCCGCCCGGCGGCGCCCTGTTCGCGGCCTCCAAGGGGCCTTACGGCAACCCGCGCGGCCTGCTGCGCGCCCTGGCCGACGGCGAGATCGACCTGACCGCCGCGGACGCCTGGTATCTGGATCTGCTGCGCGAGCATGATCCGGCCGCGCTGGCCGGGCTGCGCACGCTGGCGTACACGCCCTGGACCCCGAACCCCTTGCTGGTGGCGGGCCCCGACGTGGATCCGGCCGCCGCGCAGGCCCTCTCGGACGCACTACTGGCCATGCATGAGGATCCGGCGCACAAGCCGCTGCTGCGCGCCGCCCACGTGGCGCGTTTCACCCGGCCCGACCCGGCCGCGTACACGGTGCTGGACGGCATGGCACAGGCGGCCGAGACGGCCGGCTACGCGGTGATCCGCTGACCCGGCGGCGTGTACAGGCCGGCGACGTATTGGCTGGCAACGTATTCGCCGGCCATGCCGACCGCACGCCCCTGCCGCGCACGATCCCGCGCCGCTTCCCCCGATTACGGGCCCCAGACGCAAAAAAGCCGGCGCCGCTTTCGCGGATCCGGCTATTGCTGATGGTGTCGGGAACACCACCAAGAATTCGACCACAGATAAGTGGTCGGGGCGAGAGGATTCGAACCTCCGACTCCTGCGTCCCGAACGCAGTGGTCTTCGAGGCCCGAACAAGATCGCCGAACTTTTGAATCGATACGTCTTCGGCTCCGCCCTGGCCCGATTCCAGGACGAAGTCCCGCAAGCGCTCTAAGCGCTTACGGTCAAACGGTCCCGCAAATATGCGAAAAAGTCGATTCATGTCAATATGTTATCATCATTTGCCAGATATTTGCGAATGTCGGTCGTACGTGACCCCCTCCCTTAACGCTTCCTGGGCGTAACGGCCGGCCACTGACATGGACCATACTCTCGCAACAGCTCCATACCCCTCCGCCCTCCCAGCGTCCGCCCGTCCGCCGATCGATGGCGTGAGTGAAACTGGACACACCGATGACGACAGTGGCGTCGACGAGAATCCGACATACGAGACCGTGATGCAGGCCTACCAGGCCTCGGGCAAGGACACGGAGAGATTCAGGTATAGCCGGCTGCAGCTTGACCGCTTCTTCAAGGGCCGCGCACTTCGCAGTCTGCGCCGTGCGACCGTCCAACGCTACATCACGCTCCGCCAAGCCGCTGGGGTAAGCCCGGCGACCATCAACCGCGAGCTGGATGACCTCAGCGCCGCGATCAACTGGTACAACTTCCTACACGAGCTCAACCTGCCCAACGCTCTGGTGGGCATGTCTCTGCCAGTTCCAGAAGGTAGGACACGCTGGATAACGAGGGGTGAAGCCCAGCGAATGATCTCGGTAGCCGAGGCCATGGCAGTGCGACCACACCTTCCGTCGTTTATCCAGTTGGCATTGCACACCGGGTGCCGCCGAAACGAATTGCTTAAACTCCGCCTGCAACGCGTTAGGACCGAGGAAGGTCTCATAACGCTTGAAAGCGAGGATACCAAGACCAAAAAGCATCGGATCATCCCGTTGAACGCGCCGGCGCTTGAGGCTCTCAATAAAATGGCCGCGTGGCGCGCGGAGCACTGCCCCACGTCGCCTTGGGTCTTCCCCTCTCCGCGGGACCACACGAAGCCCCTGAGCACCATTCAGAAGGGCTTCCGATCCCTCTGCACCAAAGCCAACATCGACGACTTCAGGATCCACGACCTTCGGCACACTTGCGCCTCTTGGTTGGTTATGGCTGGCGTGCCGCTGCTGGTCGTTCGAGACCTCCTTGGCCACTCCTCGATCGAGATGACCGAGCGATATGCACACCTGGCACCGAACCAGGTCTACGATGCCATGCGTCGACTTGAAGAGGCCTGGCATCGGAGCAGCGGGCCCATCGTCAATGCGTAACGCCGCCGCGAAGCTCTTCATTCTCGGGACTTGGCGCCAGCCCCACATGAATCGAAAACGGCAACGGACGGCCAGTGGCTGCAAGCGTGAGCAGTAGGTCAATCTGCTGCGCATCCTGGTCGTCCAGCACTTCCATCAGTTGCACGCAGCGCTGCACAATGTGCATTCGGCGCTGGAGCTTGCGATGCATCGCGTTCGCGACTTGGATGGTCCGCCGTGCTTCATCGGCATCGGCCGATAGAATCCTATCCAACTGCTCCCATTCGTGCTTGCGTAGAGGAATACGATCGGGCCGCTTTCGAACAGCGCCGATAGTTTTGCTTTGATCGAATGCTTCCTCAGGCGTCAGCGAGCTGCCCACAGCAAGCAGGCCCATCGCGATCGCGAATAGCCCCGATCGGTGCTGATTCCCCAACGCCATGGTCCGGCCGGGCCGACCGCTCTCTCTCTTCTCGCGAATGCGAAGGTCCACGAAACGCCCACCTGGCTGGCCCTCCAAGCACAAAAACACCTGACCCACGGCAACGCGCATAATCTCTTTCATTCGTTCATCCTGACCGCCACGAGGCGTGCATTTTTTGTCTTACAAATATTTCTTGAAGTACTTGGCCATGACCCACACGAGACCCGCTCCTCCGACAGCTACGGGAAAGAAGAACATGGCCAGAGACATTGGCGCGGGCACGATTAGCCATACGACAGCCACCATTGGAACGATGCCGCGATTGAGCAGACGCTTGGCGCGCGTATGACGCGTTGCTGATTCATGGCCACCGCATTCGCGCCGGACGTAGCGTGCAACAAGGCCATCAATTAGCGCGACAGCAAGAAGCAGAGCGAGGGCTGGCAACGCACTAAAGAGCAGCATGAGTCGCACGCCCAACAACTCCACGGCATGCATAGTCACCAATATGAGTTCTCGCCCCTGCCCACGCGTAGATCTTTGCAGAGCCCCTCCCAACAGGCTTGGAGCCGCAGGGTTCGCCTCACTGGACAAGGCGGTGGCCACACCCGGCCAACCGAACACAAGCGCACGCGAGACCCCGGCCACGTCGTTCGCAACCTGCTTATTTGGTGCTTGATCAAGGTAGTACTCGACCAGATCGCCCATGTACCTTGACGGCGCCTGCTCGCTCTGCAGACCTACCGCAACCGCAAGGGATGCCACGACTGAGAGGAACATGACGATGACAAGCCACACCGCAAGGTGAAGGGCAGCATGAATCGGCCAAAAGAATGCACGTACGGCATCCTCTCCCGCGGGTCTTTCTTTAGAAGCCACTTCCTGTCCCCTCCACGGTCACACTCGATACGGCGGCGCCTTCAGGACCGTGCGAGGATCTGCCCTCAAAATCCTGTATGCCTGCGACTCGGCCAGCGTCTGCGGCGTCCGTATACGCCTGGTAGGTCGACCGCATGCTCTTCACTACGTCCACCAAACCGGCCGGCATGAGCGGATCTGCATCTTTGCTCGCCAATGGCAAGCGCAGCTTCACCAACTGCCCCCCTTCGATAAGGGCAAAGGCTTGGCCTTTCGGCAACTGCACCAGGTCCGACGGATCGACCAACGCGACTTCCCGCGGCGAGTACTTGTCCTGCGTTCGCGAAGTGAAATCGGTTACGCCATCATCTGTTCCGTCGCCGGTCGCCGAGTCCAACTGACGCGTGTAAACCTGCACCTTAGGCAATTGATCTGTGAGAATTTCGGCCGTGGCCAGATTTTTCACCCGCATCATCACCAGAGTGTTGAAGTTTCCAAAAATTTGGTCAGCCTTGGCTTTTGAGCCTATCCTGGATTCGACGTCCGACCCCGTCTGCGTGTATGCCGTCACCTGGTAGCCGGCGCCGCCAGCCTTGTTCACCATGGGGATAAACTCGTCGCCGACAAGCTCATTGAACTCGTCCGCGTGGATGCACACGTTTCGCTTCTTTCCTGGTGCAGTCTGTCCGTAACCTGATCCAAACTTGTAGAGGCGCCCAGCCGTCGACGTAAGATCAGCGAACATCGAGTTCCCGACAGCGCCAGCGACCTCGAAGTCACTCAGCGCGTCCAAGCCGACATATACGATGCCCCCCGTGTCGATCACCTTTTGCCAATCGAACACCGTGCGCGGATCCGTAGGATCCGAATAGTCTGGAGATAGCAGCTTCGACACTGGGCCAGTCGTCAGCTTTTCCAGCAGCGGATACAGCGAAGACACGAGTTTCTCGAAGTACGACCGATCATTCGTCAAGACGCTTGCTAGGCCGTCCGCAATTTGATCGTGCCAGCCCTTGTCTCGAATTAGCTTGAGGATCTGCAACGGATACATCGCCCGACCAGTCTTCTGCGCCTGCGCCTGGAGCTGCTTGTCGGGCTCCGACATCTCATCACGCCAGCCGATATGTTCACGGTCAAGCCAGTACTCGAAGTACTTTAGGCAGAGGTCATCGATGTTGACTGCATTCTGGTAGATCACTTCATAGCTAGGCTTCATTCCAAGGGCCACCATGGCACGCGCCATGACGTTGATGTAGCGCCACACGAACTCCCTGAATGCTGCCGCCTGCCCTTCTGAGGGCAACTGTCCGGCAAGCCGGGTTGCCACTTCGGTAATACGGGAGAAGGTCGCAATGGGTGAGTACCTCGACGACGCGTCCGGATACCCCAGGTGGAAGAAGCGGAAGTCCTTCTCTCGCCCGGCACGACATGCCTCCGCGTACATTCGAAGGAGCAGTTCGACGTCACCCTTTGGATCAAAGACGACGACGACGTCGCCGCGTCGGATGTCCTGCGTCACCAGGAGCTCGCATAACCTGGTCTTTCCCACGCGCGTTGTTCCCAGCACCAGCGTATGCCCAACTCGCTCGCCAAGGTTTGACCACATATCCCGTTCATCTGGCTCAACGCCATGAATGGCTGGGTCTCCCCCGACGGGAGGTAGTGGTTTAGCCGGGTTCCACCAAACGTCTCGTCTGAGCTGATTTGCGAGCCATCCGGGGTGCTCGCGCTCCATCCGGCGGGCCCATTGATACAGCTCATTTCTCGCAGTCAGATGTTTGTACTGAGGCAGGCGCGCGATGTATAGGCGCTGCGTATGCTCTTGCGTCCAATAGAAGCCCTTCCCCAGGAACAGCTCTGTAGACGAGCATGGGATCTCGTCCGCCGCGAGCGAGTATGTCGGCAGACGACGCAGGTTGCGCTGGAAGCGAACAAGACGCCTTGCCTGTCGAGCCCTAATAGCCGCGAGCGATAGGAGCCCCGCGCTCAACATCCCTCCTGTTGCAGGAGTGACCAGGAATAGGCCTTGGAAAGTCCAGAGAGCGCCGACAGACGCAAGCGCGGCGATTGAGGAGACAGCTTCATATGGTCGCCGGAACAGATTTTCGTATGGGTGTGCCATTCTCAGGAGCTCGCGCCGGCAGGAGCCGGCTTCAACAATTGATTGGGCGATGGGACAGGTTGAAAGAACCGTTCGGGCCCTGGTACCAAGATGCCGGTTAACTGCTTTCCCCCGGGTCCGCTTACGTTGTAGCGATGCAGAAACGAGCCGGTGGCGCTCTTCTGCGCGTACTCGGATTTCTGAAATTGCTGTTGCAGGACACGCCACGGTTCCTTGGCAGTTCCGCCATCCGAACGCGCTGGCAAGTCAATCCTGGCCTCGAAATTTTCCGCGTAGTCCTTGAAGATCTTTGGGGAGACCAGCAACATGCCTTCCTCGCAGAAATGCACTGCTGCATTCGCCTCGTTGTAAGGCAGAGACCCCGTGCTTACCCCTGCCTGAATCCAAGCCATGAATCGCTCAACGTTTGCTTTACGGGCGGGCATAGCCGGCAGTGCCGCAGGAGCTGGCGCAGCCCTAACGCGCGGAGCCACTGGCGCACTCATCAGTTCGGGTGCTTCAATGTCAACGGGTTGCACCAGGTCTGGAAGAGCACTGTCGATCTCGTCCAGGTAGCCATCGTCCACCTCAAGTGGGACGTCAGCAGCCGAAAGCTGAACATCCTGCACCAACTCAACCGCGATTGGTTCACTCGCGGAAACTGCGAGATGCTCCTCTTGACAGGGGTCTGCACCAGGCGCCATCGAAGTTGCCAGCACTTCGTCACTCCGGGAGCCCTCCTCCGATTGTTGCGCGGCCGGTGGGATCTGTCCGTCCGGCGCTGCATCTGGCTCACGCATAGGGGCGCTCTCCGCGGTCGCCTTCGGCCCTGTACTGCTTACGTTCGCCTTTGCATCAACCACGGTAATTGCACCAGCCGGCAAGGCTGCTGGATACAAAGCCGCATCTTCGAACAACAACGGCAGGGGGAATTTAAGAACTGTGAGGCGTTGGTTCCAAGTACCGATGGCGATCTGTACGGTCCAAATAGCTGCACCAGCCTCGTTGGACATCGCTGCGCCATATTCCTGCCACATATCGAACAGCCGCGAGTTGTCGTCTGGAATGCCGGCCGCACCTGGCCGTCGCTGCTCGGTTTGCGCCAGGTGATCTCGGACGAGCTTCGCAATGGATCCGGAAACGCACCAGAGCGATTCGCCATCACAGAAGCCCACTGCGCCAGCCCGATTCATGGAGACCGCACCTTCGGCCAGTACACGCCGAAGTCCCGCCATAAGGCGCTCGATCAACGGAACCGATCGAGCAGACGCAAAACGCGTTCGTGGGCCATTCGCTAGATTGGTCGCCACGGACTGCTTGTCCGCTCTGCCCACGAGCTCCGCTATCACCCCTTTACGCTGCTCCCCTCCGAGGTACTCGAAGAGCTCATCCATGAGCGGAGGATGCTCCCCGATCCACGCTAACGCCTGGCCGGGGACCAGTGTCCGCAACAGAGGCAGGCCGAGCCGCTCGTGTTTGCGATAGTCTTTCTGCGATGGAAAGTCCACCGTGTACCATTCGCCTCCCTGCTCTCGCATCGTTCCCCCCAGCGGCACCCAAGGCTTGGAGTGTCCTGATGCGTCTTGAAGCTGGACCAACACGTCGGTTATCGGCTTTCCAATATCGTGCAGCAGGCTCGCGACGAGCACGGCATATGTGTATCGAGCCGCGAGGCGCGTCTGCTCCTCGGGCGCCACGCCCATGGGCAGTTTGTATGCATCGCGGAAATGCAGTGCATGCGCTGCGACCTCAAGTAAATGCACCAGCAGACCGCCAGGTTGCGCGTGGTGATGCGATTCGGACGCGGGGAGCAATTGGACAAACTCCGCAAAGGCTTCCAACAAGGGGCGCACGTCCTCGTCGAAGTTCTCCGGCGTGAATCCAATTCGCTGGCGGATCTGCTCCAGTAGAGGCGCCGTACCGGTTACGTCAAACAGTCGATGCGCGGGAAGCACCTCCAAGTGCCGCGCGCTGGGAGCTGCCCGCGGCGTTGGCTTGCGGTCAGGAGGCCCGACGTCTGCGGCTGACGGCCGAGGATTTTTCAGCCACCATAGTGCGCAGGCTGCCGCCCCAGCGCAGGCGAGCAACACAATGTCAGACTGGAAGATCAACACGGTCTGCGTTCTCAAGCTGGACCAAGGCAGCGGCCAGATAGCCCCTTACATAGCTGCGCCACGTATCCGCTCCGACATCCGTGGCGTATACGACAACAAGCTTGCCGCAAGCAGCCTGGAAATCGGTGAAGCGCTCGGCGAGCGGGTCCCACTGGCTGGTTGAATCGATGGTTGCCGCTCGCCAGCCCGTACAAGGCAGATCTACCAGCCACTCGACAAACGAGATAGGGCTGCTAAACGGTTCGCTGCGGCCCTTCAATTCCTGGCAAGCAATGTCGTAGAGTTCGACACCGCCTTCCCCGCCGGTTGCCGTCTGCCAGCCGTCAAAACGGCCAAGCCAGATCAAGGCGACGGCACGTTGCGGCCCACTGCACACTCGACTGAGCTCCCGGTGCATTTCCGCTTTAGCCTTATCTGGCGGCGGCATTGCCCCGGGCGGCCAAGTCGGGCGAGAGGAGGAATGCCGGAGGTAGTTCATGGGCGTGGGCAGCAGAGAAAATGCGACAAGCCTCGCCGCCACCACGCCCCAGGGTCAATGCGGAAACCTGCTCCGCCAGAAACGTAACAGCGTGCGACATATTGACAAATGCCGATCGGCTCGTCTGACCTCAAGCGACGAGGCACCACACCCGCGCCTTTCGGTTCCTCCTTTCGCCCTTTCCCTTCCCTTAGCCCTTTGCAGGGCCCTTACCCCTTAAGCATTTGCGCCTTTTGAGGGCACAGATTTGAGTGCCCGGCCTTTGGGTAGGCCCCTTCCCCTTGGAGGCATTTAGTTTCGTTTCTCACAACTCACGATACATTTGCGCGAATAATTATTGAAACCAGCTATGTCTGCCTTCACAGTCGGGACCTCTTGAGGGTCGTCTTCAGGCCAATAGCGGCGCGCGCATATCACGTACTGAGGCCAACAACAAGCGCCGACACGCCGTAACGTTT
This sequence comes from Achromobacter sp. 2789STDY5608621, assembly GCF_001299375.1. Classification (NCBI taxonomy): domain Bacteria; kingdom Pseudomonadati; phylum Pseudomonadota; class Betaproteobacteria; order Burkholderiales; family Alcaligenaceae; genus Achromobacter; species Achromobacter sp. 2789STDY5608621. The sequence goes on from NZ_CYTU01000018.1 coordinate 17,337, forward strand.
GGATTCTCTTTAATTCACCAAGTGCCAAATTTCGCATGTGAGGCGAAAGTTCAGCCGTCGGCATCCCTCGTTGCCGATCCGCTGGCTTACCCGCTGGGCTCGCAGCCCGGCGGGGCTTTTTCCTCCAAGGTGCGACGTGCAGTTCCAAACCCGGTATCGATTCGCCGCCGCGATAGCGCTGTGGGCAATGCTCCCGTCGCACGCGCATGCCGACTGCATCGCCGCCGCAGCGGCCTATCACCGAATTGACGTTCAACTGCTGCAAGCAATAGTCATGCAGGAATCCTCCGGCCGAGCGGAGGCAGTGAACTGCGCCAATGCAAACGCATCCTGCGACTACGGCCTAGCTCAGATCAACAGCGTCCATCTGGAACGCCTGCAACGCTTCGGCGTATCGAAGCAAGACCTCTTCAATCCATGCGTCTCAGCCTATGTCGGAGCTTGGATTCTCGCTGAGAACTTCGATCGCCTTGGCGTCACCTGGGACGCCGTGGGCGCCTACAACGCCTCAACGCCCGCCAAGCGCGCCGCATATGCAAACAAAATCCAGGCGAAGCTCAACGCAATTCGTGCCGGCACTCTTATCCCGGTTCGCGTCCCCTTTTCACCGCGAACACCGGCCGACCAGCCGGCGGGCAGGTCTCCTGTCGCCGGAGCGGGCACAGCCCTCGCAATTGAGACAGCGGACCCTTCGCTGATCGCGGCAGGCCAGGCCTCCTCGCAGCGTTCGCAGGAGCAGCATTGATGGATGCGTCGACCACTTACGCGGAAGACATCCTGAGGCAACACCTCAGCGTGATTGAACCGTACCTCACCTCCAACGAAGTGAATGAGGTGATGGTGAACGCCGCTGACGACATATGGGTGGAAGAGCGCGGTGTCATGCGCAAGGTAGATGCGGGCCTTAGCGAGGAGCAAGTCGACCGCGCAATTACGTTGATCGCGAGCAAGAACGGCAAGCCAAACTCCCCACTCCTAGACGCGCGCCTGCCCGGCCTTCGAATCGCTGCCGCGCGCAAGCCCATCGCTCTGCGGGGCTCGATGCTCTGCGTTCGTCGTTTCGCCGCGAAGCGCATCTCTCTGGACAGCTACGTCGAAAGCGGTGCGTTCGACGTTGTCACGCAAGACCCACTCGAAACCGCCGCTGCCGACCAAGAACAAGCGTCCTTAAAAAGCGCCCTGCGTCATGGCGGCGCCGCGCTACGAGATTTTTTCCAGTGGATCATCGAGCGGCGTCACAACATCGTCCTCAGCGGCTCTACCTCCGCCGGAAAGACAACACTTCTCAACGCTCTTTTGGACCTTGTTCCGAGCACAGACCGCGTCATCACGGTCGAGGACACGGCCGAGCTGCGCCTGGCCGTACCCAACCATGTTGGCCTTGAAGCCAACCAAGCGCTCGGGATCAGCGTGCGTGACCTGGTCAGGCTCAGCCTTCGATGCAGGCCGGACCGGATTGTGCTTGGCGAGGTCCGCGGCGCAGAAGCTTTCGATCTCCTGGACGCTCTGAATACGGGCCACCCAGGTAGCCAGGTATCCCTGCACGCCGACTCCAGTGCTATGGCCCTGGCCCGCTTGGAGTCGATGCTGAGAATGGCACCAGAAACCCAAAACTGGCCTCTGCAGGACCTTCGCAGACAGATCGCAGCCACGTTCAGATTCGTCGTTCATGCCCAGCGCGTCGGGTCATCCAGAGGCCCCCGCGAGATCAGGGAAATCTTGGGCGTCGACTCAAATGGGTTGTACCAAACCCGCTTGTTGTTTTCCAAAATCCAACTCCAGGACCAACACTATGATTAGTCATCAATTGCACCAACTCCAGCAATGGATCCGTGGTCGTAGCCTCGCTACACGTACGGATAGGCTGCTCCTCGTAGCCTACGCGACGCTCGCGCTCCTCGCTCCAACCCCGGCTTTCGCACAGAGCATTTTTGGGGGCCGGCTTTGCTCCGGCTTCCAGGCGGTGGTTAACAACGAGCTGATCTCCGTTGTAGTGCTCGTCGCCTGCGTCGGCGCGATCTTGATGTGGTTGCTCGATGATGGCCAATCGAAGGTGAAAGTTTTCGCTCTCCGCCTGGCTGGCGGCATCGCATCCATCTTCGGTATCGCCACGGTGGTCGCGCTCGTGTCCGGGCGAAACCTGATGTGCTCTATCGGCGTCTGACGCAGCCATGGACGAGCGAGATCCGATCGATGAACTTGAGGTGGAGGTCGATAAGGCCCTCATCGAGAAACGCCGCATTATTGGGCTCGATCGGCGGGCGGCGGCGGCATTCTTGCTTTTGGCGCCTATGGTCGTGCTCATAAGCCGCAGCCTATGGATGGCCCTCATCGGCATCCCGATGTACCTAGGCATCCGGTACGTGATGCGCAAGGACCCGGACAAGATTGACGTGTACCAGGCATACAAGGCGCAACACGACCACTACGTTCCCCGCGCCACACGCGCCCAGAAGCGCAACAAGCGCCCGTTCGGCTTTGGCAGAGATTTCCCATGCTACTGACTGAGAAAAATGGCTACACGCTCGACGCCGGCACACTAGGCGAGCTCGAATCAGCGCGCGTGAGAGGCTTGGCATCCACGGCAGAACTCCTCCCCTGGATGTTCCGCTACAACGAACAGATCGTCGTCAACAAGGATTCCGCGTTGATGGCTTGCTTCGAGTACACGGGACCCGACACCGACAGTCAATCGGCGGCGCAGTTGCTGAGCCTCATGCACCAGGCTGAGCATGCATTCCAGGTCGCGAGCAGAAATCCGCTGACTTTCTGGTTTATCACGCACCGCCGACGGAGCGACCCGTATGCGCCCGCGGTCATGCCTGACCCCTACTCTCAGATCGTCGAAGACGAGCGCAGTAATGCGTTCAAGACCAAGTCGAACTACACGAATCGGCATTATCTCGCCATCGCCCTGAGCGCTTCTGCGGGTCTAGACCGCATCGCCGGCCGCTTCTTTCACGCGATGGCGCACGAGAAGGTAGGTCCCCTTCGTGCTGCGATCCACGCGCTGCGTGGAATTTGGTCTGACCAGGCAGACTTCGCATACACCTCCGTTGAGCTGGCGGCAGCCGTCAAAGACTTTGAGGAGCAACTGACTCGGATGCGGGCGAGCCTGCCTGCCCTTACGCTCACGCGACTCGTCGGGGATGAGCTCGGCGCATTCCTTGCATCCTGCGCCGCGCCTGCCGCGCCCCGTCGGAGTGCAGTAGCCATGGTGGACTTCCTCGATGAGTCGATGTCCCACGGCGAAGTTATCCCCGCAGAGGACTACATCCTTTTCAAAGCTGAAGGCCGGAAGCGAATCGGTGTTGTCACCTCGATACCCGCCGCGCACCAGTTTTATCCTTCCCGCATCCGCCCGCATGCACTGGATGACCTCCTCAAGGTTCCTGGTGAGCTGACGATCAGCCACGTTTATCGGATCCAAGACGCCAACGCCAGCGCGAAAATGATTGACCAGATGGGTTCGTACCATAGAACGAACGCGCTGGATCTGCGAGCGCTTGCTGCCGTTGCCGCAAACTCAGGCGATCCGAACTATGCACCGCGCGAAGACAGAGGACGAGTTGAAGCAGCGGACGAAGCGGAGGACCTGAAAAAGGGCGTTAGCCGCGGGAAGGCCTCCTATGGCCAATACACGCTGAGCATCACATCGCTATCCGCACCGTTCCAAAGCGACCTGGTTGAAGATTGGGACAGCGCTATGGACCAGGTCAGAACAACGGCCGGAAAGGTCGGTGACGCCCTGATCGGCGCAAAGTTCTTGCCTCTGGTCGAAACACTGGGCGCAATTTCTAGTTGGACGGCCACAATCCCCGGCGCATGGCGCGACATCGCACGATGGGCACCGCTACGCGCCGCTGTCGTCGCTCGCGCTGTACCTCTTCGCACCGTCTCGCAAGGCTCAAAGGAAAATCGCCATCTTTCGAACACGATGAAGCGGCCGTCTCCGGCCCTGGCTGGCCTGCCGACCGATTACGGCACGCCATACTTCTGGACCGGCTTCTATCACGATATCGGGCACACACTGGTGTCGGGGGAAACTGGCTTAGGGAAGACCACGATCGTCAACCTGGGCTGGACCCTCTTTCGGAAGTACCTCGGCTCCGACGTTTTCATCTTCGACCGAACCTTCTCAAGTCGTATCCCAATAATGATGCAAGGCGGCGTCTATTGCGATCCTGAAGACGCTAGCACCAATCGGCTGACGGTGAACCCCCTCTCACTTATTGGCGAAGTCCGGCACCTGAAGTTTGTCAAGGACTGGATCTGCACGCTCGCCGAGCGTCGCGGGTACCTCGCAACAAGCAACGACAGGGAAGAACTAGAAAAGGCGCTTCTGGCAACCCGCCAACTCCAGCGTAAGGACTGGAGGCTGCACGCAGTCTACGTGCAGCTCCCTGTCGGTTCCTTCCAGCATGCTCTGGCAGAGTGGGTCGGCGATGCCTTGAATGCGCGTTGGTTCGACAACGGCTTGGACATCTTCGATGAAATCGCGGCTGGACGAGCTGCCGCTGTTCTCGGCATCGAGATGGGAAAGCTCCTGGCGCAGCCGGACGTCCTCATCCCATATCTCATCTATTGCTTCTATCGCATTCAAGATCGGATTGAAAGTCGCCGCAACTCTGGACTGATTGCCCCGACGTTCATCGGCCTGCCGGAGGTATGGGGTTTTCTGGAGGAGCCGATCTTTGCAAGGAAGCTGGCCGAGTGGATCGATACCCTCCGCAAGCTATTGGGCTGCGTCTGGATGGACGCCCAGTCGCCGGAGCGGTACATCAACTCGCCGATATATGCGTCGATTCGGGACAACGTCCCGAACCGCATCATCCTGCCGTACCCGGCCGCCAAAACTTCGCCATCTCTGCGCAAGGCGTTTACGGAGCTCGGCCTAAATCCGCAACAAATCGACCAACTTGCCGAGGGCATTCCAAAGCAAGACTACTTTCTTACGCAGAAGGATGGCTTCATGCGGAAGGTTGCCTTGAAGTTGGATACACGCACACTGGCGGTCCTGCGGAGCGAACTGGACGCCCAAGCGCTGTTTGACCACTATCGCGCGTCCGACCGCGAGGACTGGCGCGACGCATACTTCCGAGAGGTGGTCCGTGCATCAAATCCGTAAATCGACAGCCCGCGCGCTTCTGGCGCTGCTCCTTATTGTCGAAGCGCCTGCATTCTCGGCACCATTCCAGCTCCCCGACACTTCCGACTATGAACCAGGTGGATCGGAGTGGGGATGCGGAGTGCTGCTATGTCTTGCCGGCATAAAGCCCCCTAGCCAATGCAGTGGCTACCTCAACCGGCTCTGGCGCGTCCTGAATGCAGTTCCGCCCGGACCGTTCCCTACGTGCGCAATGGCGGGCGCAAACAACTACGCAAAGAAGTCGCGCGAGCCATACGACCTTTGCCCGGCCGGCCACGAGCCAGCGCGGCGAGGTCAAGTGGTCGCTCAAGGGACGCCGACAGGCGAAACAAAGCGATTCAGGCCGAAATTCCGGCTTCAGGGGACCTATGCCACTTCGGAGCCCGACAGCAATGAGAGTGGCTCGCCCGGTCAACGCGCATGCGTCAGCGGATACGTCGGCCACTACGAGGTCTGCGATAACTGCGGCCCGGGCGGAGACGCCGGTGGCGGTACGCCCACTACCGTGCACGTGTTCAGCAGCGTGGTGTGGCTGCCCTATAAGGGCCCGCGTGCCATCGACGTCATCATCGACGGCGCGCTCTACAACCGTGTTCACTACTGAGGTACGACTATGCACTCGCCCAAACGCAGGACCGTCATTCGCGCCCTTACGGCGATCGCCATGAGTTGCTTCGCCATTGCCCCCAAAGCGTCCGGCATTCCGACCTTCGACGGCGCCAACTTCGCGCAACAGCTTTTGAGCGTGATGAACCAAACCCAGCAGCTCACGCAGCAGACCACGATGGTTCAACAAAACCTGGCGAACTTACAACGGCTTGGCGGAAATGTGCTCAGCCTGGCTGACCAGGCGTATAGCGGTCAGGGAGTCTCCATGCGCGACCTCGTTTCCAGTGTTTCCGATCTCTACCAAGCGGGCAAGCAGTTACAAGGGATGTACGACGCTGCGAGCGCCGAGATGAAGTCTCTCAACATGACCCCTGAGCGTTGGGGTACGGCCTTCGTCCACTTGGCTCAGACCAAGGGCGGGGTGTACCGCAAACAGCTCGACCAGGACTTCGCGACCATGGAGGCCTTCGCGTCGCGTGCTGCAAATCTACGCCAGTTGTCCCGCCAGATTCCCGGCATTGAGGGCAACGTCCAAGGCCTGCAGCTCCTCAATCAGCAGTCCAGCGTCTTGGCCGGCGAACTCCTGGAGATGCGCAGTCTCATGCAGCGCCAGGTCGTGCTTGATCTCCAGGACCGCGCCACGAAAGAGGACCTCAACAAGCTTTCTGTTGAAGGCGCGCAACAGCGGTACGACGCGGTCACCAAAGAAGCCGCGAACAAGCGCTCCGCCATCGGAAAGATGAAAAGCCTCGAATTTGGCCTCTAGACATGACAGGTAAGCCTCTCCGTCGAGTACTACTCGCCCTTTGCCGCAGCCGTCGCGAGCTCCGAATCGTATGCAAGGAGCGGCGCAGGTACAGGGTGGAGCTTGCTGCGCGTGGCCGACTTGAGCACAAGCCGCTACGCGCGGCAGCGAAGTCTCTGCGGCTGTCGTTGGCGATCGCCATCGTGCAGGTCGACAGCGCGTCCCCCAACGCGCTAGCCGGCTTTGTCGCAGTGATTTTCACATCCGCCGCCCTCTTCGCGCTTGATGCAGGTGCTCGCGCGCTCGGCTGGCATCTCGGAGGCTGACATGGACGTCGCAGCCCTATTCAATCAGGCGTTCTCGGCCGTCAACACGGCCGGCTTTGCCCTGGCCGACATTTTTAAAGAGGAGGGGCTGATCCTCCTATCCGTTGGAGCCTCGGGTACGGCTCTCTGGCTTCTGCTCCGTGATTATTTCCTCGCCAGCGACACCGTCAAGTTCCTCGTCAGCCTCTTCAATCTGATCCTGAGGATGGGTGTGGTTTTGGTGATCGTGCAGAGCATGAATGGCGTTCCGCGAGATATGTTCGTTACCGCGACCAAGGAAGCGTCGACCAAGATTACTCAGGGCTCGGCAAATCCGGTCGAGATTCTCAAGTTGACGATGGACACCATCTCGCTCATCGCCGATGGCAAGCGCAAGGAATCGGAAAAGTCCCTCTACTGCAAGATGCATGGAGGGTGGTCACTGAATCCTCTGGACTGGATCATCGACTCACGCCCCGCCGAATGCGTCAACAAAGATCAGATTGGGTTCTTCGAGATTCTCAAGAACTTGCCCCTCATCCTTGTGATCTTTTTATGCCAAATCTTGGCAATCATCGCGATGGTGCTGATGTCGATCGCGTTCATTGTCGTCTTGCAGATGTCCTATGTCATGCTGCAGCTCGGTCTCGCCCTCGGGCCGCTGCTAGTCGGCCTATCGATCATCCCCGCTGTTTCCTTCTTGTTCGACGGCTGGTTGCGATTCATGATCGCTGCCTCGCTGCAGCAGCTTGTCGCGTGGTTTGTCGCTGTGCTCATAACGAAGGGTGTTGTCCCGACACTGGTCAGCTTTTACGACAAGATCGACAGCCGGAAGGAGGCGGATCTCTACTTCGCGTCCAATGAAATTGCGATGATCGCGATCGCCCTTTTAGGATTCATCGCTGCATACATGATGTGGCAAGTACCAGGCCTTGCACAGGCGCTCGTTGCGGGGGGCAGCGCAAACGCGCAAAGTTTCGGACGAGGGATGGTGGGCCGCGGCATGGCCGCAAAAATCTTGCGCAGCGGAGGCAAGCGATGACCTCCTCAACCCTCGCGCACTTCCCGCGCCCACTCCTCTTCCCATTCTTTGTCGAAGCGGTCAGCGTAGCTCTCGCCGACACCGTCGTCGCGACCCGCCGCAGCGAAGCCCTTCAGAAAAGCGCGCGCCAAGATCGCAAGCGCGGCGAATCCCAACAGTCCGCTCATCTCTTATCTCCGGCAGATGCATTTGCAGGGCAATCCATCCCGGCCAAACAAAGCGGTGTCATCTGCTTAATGGCCTCCCGCTTCGCCACGCTCGACTGTTCAATCGACGTTGCTGCGGTGGATCCCCGCGACTTCTGCAACGCATACACAGCCACGCCGATCGCAATCGCGGCGACGGCAACGAGCAAGCCGAACTTTGCTTTGGACATGGTGGACACCCCATACGATTTTTGTTCGATGGGCCCGAGTCTATCAAACGCCAACTCGGACCACTCTGGTATGGAGGGCCTCCGCAAGGGCGCCCTGCCCGCTGGTGTGGCCAACGATTGCCACGGGCAAAGGTCGAGCCTACGGCTTGAGTTTATCCCTTCCTACGGACTTTCTTCAAGCGGTAACTGCATCCGCGCCGTCGACGCGTGCGCGTCCACGCATCCTCTCCAACGCTGAGCCTAACCATGCCCCTCAACTTCAAGGGCCGCTTCATGCGCCGTCGCCGTCCAGATCTCCGCCCAACAGACACTTCCCAGCCGCCCGTCCAAACCGCGGAGGACCCGTCGTTCGACGCGCACATCCTCCCATTGACCCAACGCGCGCATCGTCTCTACTACGCGGTGTTCCAGCGTCCATTGCAACAAGCCGACCGCTCCGCGCTAGTCGCCTTCGCGTTCTTCCTCGTCGCCCTGGTCGAGGGCATTGCCCTATATCAGTTGGTGCCACTCAAGCAGCAGACCCCCTATTTCGTCGAGTGGGACGCCCGCTCGGGCGCGGTCTGGATTTCCGACCGTGTTGCCGAGCGATTCACGCCGGAAACCGCCAATAAGACGTTCTTTCTGCGCCAATGGGCCACCTGGCTACTTACCATCAAACCGAACCCGTCGGACTCAATCGACGTTGACATCCCGAAAGCAACTCGCTGGACCATTGGCACAGCGACAGATCAGCTCACCGACTACTTCGCCAAGGTCGATCCGATCGGCGTCCGCATAGCGGATCAGCCTGGACTCACGCGTGAAGTCACCGAGAACTCCACCACCTACAGCGTGGACGGTAAACAGGCCTACATGCTTCTCACCCTGCAAGAGCGCGTCAATGGCAAGGAATTCGGAGAGCCGAAAACCAAGCTTCTGACAATCCGATTCCTCCTTTCTACCGATAAGCAAGCGATCGATGAGCAGCGTTCCAACCCGCTTGGCGTCAAGATCGAGTGGTGGACCCTCACGGACTACTTCGGCCCCACGAGCGTTCGAATTCAGGGAGCACAGTAATGCGTCAGGCCATTTCCCTACTTGCAGCGGTAATCGCCGTGCTCTGCGTGGGCGTCCCGGCGCACGCGCAGGAGAGCGACGTCCGAGCAGAGGTCGCGCAGGCGCAGAAGCGTGCCGGAACGGGCCCGAACGCTGCAGTTCCGATGCCGTTGGATGCGCGGTTGGTCACTTTCAACTTCGATCGCGACTATGACTACCCCGTCTTAATGCGGCCTTTCACGATGGTTCATCTGGAATTCGCCGCCGGCGAGATCCTCAAGGGCTATTACGCGTCGGATACCAGCGCCAGCCGTTGGACGTTCAAGCCGGCCCGAACGAAGCGCGATCTTTTTGTCATGTCGAAGGGCGACAACCTGCTCAACACCGCGACGATCATTACGAACCTCCGCACCTATCAAGTCACCTTCGTCTCAGCATCCAAAGGCTCGTATTACAAGCGCGTCAACTGGGCTGCGGACCCCGATCAGGATTCCGCAGTAGCCGGCCTGGACACCTTCGGAGGCAATGGTCCGATGCCCGCCAGCCCGAACGGTCCAATGGGCAGCGCAGAATGGGACGCTCCGGCCCCAGCCGTCCGCTCTGGCTCATCGTCGCGTGCCCACCAGGGTGGGCGCCCGGCCGACATCGTCGACATTTCGAAGGCGAACTTTGATTACCGGGTGGAAGGTAGCGCGCCGTTCAAGCCCGCCATGGTTTTCGATGATGGGAAGTTCACCTGGATACAGCTCCCAGCCGACGTACAGGAGATTCCCGCCATCTTCGCGCTGGGAGCGGACGGAACGGCAGAGCTAGTCAACTTTACGGTTCGCCGCAATTACTTTGTGGTCCAGCGACTTTTCCCCGATGGGGCACTGCTGAAGCTTCGAAAAGATGAGGTCCGCATCTTTAACCGGCGCGGCAAAGCGTGCGGGCTCTTCGGCTGCGGCGTGTCTGGTGTCAAGAATCTCAACAGCGCGACATACCCATGAGTGCCGCTCCCTCCCCTTCCAGCAGTCCTTCGCCCCAACGCCGTACTGCGGTGTCGCGAGGACTGATCAAGATCGTCCTAATCACGTTCATCGCCGTCGTTCTCGGCTTCGTTCTCGTGCGACGGCTCGCTGGAATAGCGCCGGAATCCGCCGCCGACGCCCGCGCTAGGAAGGAAGAGCAGGAGCGCGCCGCCAAGGAAGCAGGAAATCCATTCGCAGTGCAGCGGCTGATTGCCGACCAGCTACGCGACCGTCTCAGTCGGAACGAAGAGGCCGCGCCCAAGCCGTCTAATGCGCCGCAGATCGCTGATCAAGCTCCGACTACGGAGCCAACTCGCACCGAGGCCGATGCCAGGCGGATAGAGGACCACCGCAACACAGTGACAATCGCGCAACAGGAGGATCTCTCCGCAGTGGAGATCGGTTTCTGGGAATCGCAGGACGCCGACGAACCTCAAACCACGATCGGGCGATCATCGCATCGCGACCCAGCCGGCGCGGAAGCAGCACTTCGTGACGTGTCTACCGTCGCTACAGCAGCCGGCATCGACACCTCCGGCTTTTCCGCCGGGGGTATACCTGGTGCGCAGCCGGCCGGTGGCCCCGCCAACACGGTTGGCCAGGTCGTTGGACCGCAGGCCAGTGCCGGCCGACAGGCCGGCACTCCTGGCAACATAAAGCCGCCGTTGTTCGCCTCCGCAGCGCCATCCCCATACTACATCCGCGAAGGTTGGATCATCCCTGCTGTGATCCAGCAGTCCCTGAATACAGATGCCCCGGGCACGTTCCGCGCCATGGTGACGTCGGACGTCTACGACAGCCTACGTGGCGAGCACCTCCTCATAGAGAGAGGCACCGCGCTCACTGGCGAGGTGAGCACGGACATCGCTGAAGGCCAAAGCCGCATCCTCATGTCTGTCAACCGGATGGACTTCCCGAGCGGCGGCCGGGTGGCTCTAGGCGGCTGGGACATTTCCGATCGGACGGGCGCCGCAGGCATTGCTGCACAGGTTGACGACCACTTCTGGCAGCGCTTTGGAAGCGCCTTCGGCGTAGCTGCAGTGGCGGCGCTGGCAGGCCATTACGACAAGAGCCAGAACGTCACCATAAACGTGGGAAGTGGCGGCTCGAACAGCGGCAACGCCACTTCGACGCTGACAGGCACCGCGGGTCAAGCACTAAGCGACACCGTCCGTCAGATTCTCCAACGGAATCAGTCGATCAAGAGGACCCTCACGCTCGAACCTGCGGACAAGATAAACATCGTCGTCGCGCGAGATCTCGTGCTTGACCCCAACATAGTCAGGAGCTACTGAATGCAGAATCGCCTCACCCATCTAATAGTCATTGCATGGGCTGCGCTGATGCCGCCCATCGCCACCGCCGCCCAGCCCGAGTTCTCGGCCCCCGTGCCGGCCGTGTATGAATTCAACTGGAAGCAGGCCGGCGACAGCGGTATCTCTCCTGTGCAGATTTTTGACAACGGCAAGAGGGTGTATCTGCAGTTCGCACCCGGAACCGAGATCCCGGCCATTTTCGCCGACGCACCTGGCGGGCGAATTCTGCTCGCTTGGGAGGCGCAGTCTCCATACATTGTCGTGCCTCATATGGAAGCCCGCCTCGCTTTCAGACTCGGTAAGCGAGAAGCGGTAGCGTGGCGCGCTGGGATTCCGCCTGAAGGCAGCTACACGGGACTGGCCACGCCGGCTCGACAGACGGGCAGCGCCGCGGTCCCTGCCACGAGAGAGCAGTTGGCATTTCGTCGCACTGCCGCTGACGCCGCTGCCGGGCCTGACCCGTCGTACAAGCCAATCGTTGCACCCGCCCCTGCGTTGCAGGCGACCGCACAGCCCCTCGTCGCCTCGATGCCAGACGGCTCCAGTCTGGCCGCGTTCATGGGAGTCGCCTTAGGCGGACCCATCGCGGAGCCAAAAACGGGAGACAGCCGCTCCGGAGCTGACGTCATTGCGCCAGGTGGCGCCACTCTCGCACCCGTCACGACCGTCGATGTCACCGCGGCCACAAGCACCGCTCCGCCCGTTCCGCCGCCACCCCCCGTCCAGGAGTGGCACGCCGAGACGGGTAAGACCGTTCAACAGACGCTCGACGGCTGGGCCCAAGCGGCAGGGTGGCAGCCCGTCAAGTGGCACCCCGATTTCGACTACATCATCGAAGTCCCGGTCACGCTCCGAGGCGAATTTTGGGATGCGGCCAATGACCTGCTAGCTGCGTATGACGTCGCCAAAAGGAAATTCAATGGCCTCGCCTATCGGGACAACAAAGTACTGGAAGTGATGGAGAGGAAATGATGAGAAAAGCAATTGTGATCGCGATCGCATTCGCGACGACCCTGTCTGGCTGCGCTCTGCAGCGCATTAAGGATACCGAGGCGCGCGTGGACGATGCCTACGGCGAGCACGCCGCCAGCGCAGCCAGCATGCGAAAGACCCGAGATCGCGCAGTGGAGGTAATCGATCGCCCGTGGGTATCGAAGACGCCAATTACGCGGCCGTCTGCGGCCGCATATCCCGCACCCCTTCAATGCCCAATCACATTTGTCCCTGCCGCTCCGATCAGCGTATTTGAGTTTGGACAAACGGTGACGGCGTTGTGCGGAGTGCCCGTCAGGATCACCCCTGATGCCATCACAGCGCTGAGCGGTGGTGCACGCACCGCCGCCAGGACGCCTGATATGACCCCACCGACGGGATCCGGGGGGCCGATCCCCCCAGGCGGGGTCGGCGCCCTCAGCGCAGGCTCATCGCTGCCCTCGATGTCCGCACGAGACACAACGATCTCCGGCATTCGTTGGGACGGCAAGCCCCTACCGGGGCTGCTCGATGCCGTGACCTCACGACTGGGCTTGAGCTGGACTTTCCGTGATGGCGCCGTCCAGATCCACTACCTGGACACCCGAGTCTTTCGCATATACGCAATCCAGTCCAAGACCAACATGCAGTCTGTCGTGCAATCTGGCACCCAGCTTGCATCATCCGGCACTAGCGGTCAGGGTGCCGCCGGCGCCACGTCTTCCTCAGGCTCAGGCGGGAGCACCGTGTCAGGCGGCTCCACACAGACGACGATGGTTTCGATTGAATCGAACTTGGCGGAGGATGTGGACCGGATGATCAAAAGCATGCTCACTCCAGGTCTGGGCCAATCGAGCTTGTCCGTCAGCACTGGGACCGTGGCGGTCACGGACACGCCGGACGTGCTCAGCCGCATCGCGGCCTATCTCAAAACAGAGAACCGAAACATCACGCGACAGGCCCTTTTCAACATCACCGTGGCAGTCGTGCAGCGGACAGAGACAGATGACCAAGGCCTCGACTTGACTGCTGTGTACAAGTCGCTGAACGGCAACTACGGAATCACTGTCGCCAATGCCTTCACCGCAGCCTCTAGCGCGGGCTCGGCCTCAATCGGAATCTTGGACACCGCAACCGGCACAGCCGGCCAGTTCGCTGGCTCAAAAGCCATTCTCCGCGCGCTGTCGAGCCAAGGTCGCGTATCGATCGTGACACAGCCCTCGGTCACGACCCTCAACTATCAGCCTGTCCCAGTCCAGGTAGCAAAGCAGACCAGCTATCTTGCTGCAGTATCCAACACCGCCACGGCTCAAGTTGGCTCAACCTCGGCGCTCACACCGGGGACCGTCACGACCGGCTTCTCCATGGATCTTCTCCCGTTCATGATCGACAGCGACCAGATGCTGCTGCAGTTCACGATGAACCTCTCAACAGATCCTCGCCTGCGCACGGTCACGAGCGGCGACAACTCCATTGAAGTCCCGGAGGTGGACAGCCGAATCTTCTCCCAACGTGTACGCCTCCGATCAGGTCAGACGCTGATTCTCTCCGGCTTCGAGCAGAACGTCGACCGCGGGAACAGGAGCGGGATGTTCAGCCCATCAAACTGGCTCACGGGCGGTGGGGGCTCCACGAACAATCGACGCGAGGTGGTCGTGATTCTAATCACCCCTATCGTCTTGGATGATGACTCCGAGATTCACGAGTCTGGCGGCAGCGCTGGCGACTACAGAGCAACAGCGAGCTGAGCCTATGGGTCCGAAACAACCAGAACCCGGCCGGGTGATAGTGATCTCGGCCGGCGGAAAGTCCCTCGTTTCCGGTCTGTACTGGCAGACACTTTCGCAACCCCAAAAGGTCATGAAAGAGGCGCGCGAGATCGGCAAGCGAGACGGTATGGACATCGTCGCTATTCGCCGACTGCCCACAATCATCCAGGCCGGCTTTGTGCGCAAGCAAGCGGGAGTTCAGAAAGGCATGTTCAGCCTCGCCTCGATCGTGGCGGACCTGCTGCTGCGTAAAGAGGGGCAGTCCACGCTCGACCCCCTTATTGCGGCCTTCGCGGTCGGAGATGGGCGATTCGCCATTGTCGCGTTCAAGGATGGCGGCGTGGTGCCTGACTCGGACGTTGTTTTCGACACTCTGGCTCAGGCACAGGACGCAGTGCGCGCTCTTTACGCGCTGCTCTCTTCCAAGGGGAAGGAAGTCACCGTCTACGCCCCATCCGAGCTCGACTTTGGCGGTGATGCATCTGTCACGCTGGAGGTACTCGCCCGAGCTGCCACGCGCGATCACAAGCTAAAGCCGCTTCGCTTCGGGCTGAGTCGCCGCGAATGGCTTCTCCTGGCCCTTTCGGTGGCGGCGATCATCGCGCTCACCATCGTCTATATGGTCTGGCGCCAGCACGAACGCGAGCGCGAAGAACGCCTTGAACGGCTCCGCCAGGCCGAGCTGGAGCGCGTTCGGAAAGATAGTGGCCAGGACGTTCGGCCTGCCGCTTTGGTACATCCATGGACGACTACGCCCTCCGTGCCCGCGATGATTTCGCACTGCATAGCAGCCGCGAGATCGACACCACTGGATGTCGCTGCATGGGAACTCCGCGCGCAAAACTGCACGCCGAGTTCATACGAGGCGGCATATGCGCGGCGGCCCGGCGCCACGGTCATGGAGTTCAGAGCAGCAGCGGCAGCGGTGTTTCCCCCGGGATACGCCGTGTCGATCCAGGCGGACGCCGACCAAGCGACAGTGCGCGTCATGTCCAAAGCGCCTGCGGGAGGCGACGACGAGATGCTGGAGATCGGACACAGGGTGGATAGCCTTGTCTCCCACCTCCAGAAGCAGCTTATTCCGATCAAGGTCGCGCCAAAGGCTCCGCCTACTCACAGCACCCCCAACGAGCAGGTAGGCGAGCCCGCCCCGGACTGGAGCACTGCGACCTTCGAAATCGTCAGTGATTGGCCTGCCGCCTCCGTCTTCGCCGGTTTTGACACGCGCGGCGTGCGGCTGCTGGAGCAGTCTACGTCCCTCAAGGAGAGAAAGCTCTCCTACACGCTTAAAGGAGAGATCTATGGAAAGTAAGAACGTATTTGGCCTAGCGGCGTTCGTCGCTCTGATGCTCGGACCTGTCTCCCACGCGGTCGGGCAAGTCGCGCGCTCGCCCGACTCTGGCCCCGCAACCGCGAGCACCCTCGCAGACCTCGCCGAAATCCAGCTACGCAGGCTCACTTATGAAGCGCTGACCGGAATGAATGAAGCAAAACTGGCCTACGAAAAGACGTCTCGCGTCGAAGATCGCAGTGCGACCGGCGTTCCTACGGTTCGGTCTGTACAAGGGATTGGAGGGAAGCTATCCGCCATTTTGGTGTACGCGGGCGGCGCGCAGGCCACAGCTCGCGCAGGCGAGGACATCCCCGGAGGCTATCGCGTGAAATCAATTTCCGTAGACAGGGTGGTCCTTACGCGGAACGGTCAAGACCTACGCCTGGGCTTCTCGGCGGAAGCCCCCCAAAGCGTTACCGAGGGCTCTGTTCGCCTGACGTCTCCCTTCCCCGGGGCCGCGGTTCCATTCCAGCCTGGAAGGTAAACATAAATGGACACCACCATCCATGCCCCCAACTCGCCCGAAGGCCAGAACGAGACACTCGCCCCGCCCATGGCGCCTGCACGCCGAGTTCAGAATCTCAGCGCTGTCGGCGGGGACTGGCAGGCGCCTGAGTACGTAATCGACCGCGTCGTGCTGGCCGACGACGGCGTCCTGTACGTGGACGAAGAGCACAGCGACGATATGCGTGTGATGTCATACATATCGCGCCTTCGCCTCAACCGAGTAAGTTTCGAACTGCGGACGGTCAGTCACACCGAGATCAAACGCCTACAGCAGTCCGCGAAGGACGGCGCTGCGCTCTCCATGGCCGAAGGCCTCGGAAACACCAAGACCGCCCAGCAAGAACAGATCAATCGAATGATCTCCGAGGCAGCGAGCCTGGGCGCGAGCGACATTCACTTTCTTCCCGACGTCGATAAGACGTATGTGAAATACCGAATCAACGGCATTCCGGAGAGTCGATTCACCCTGGACCGCGCCGTGGCGG
Source organism: Achromobacter sp. 2789STDY5608621 (assembly GCF_001299375.1). Taxonomy (NCBI): domain Bacteria; kingdom Pseudomonadati; phylum Pseudomonadota; class Betaproteobacteria; order Burkholderiales; family Alcaligenaceae; genus Achromobacter; species Achromobacter sp. 2789STDY5608621. The sequence goes on from NZ_CYTU01000018.1 coordinate 33,990, forward strand.
AGGACCTAATCTCCACGCTCTACACGTCGATGTGCGAGAAGCCCGACAACTACGAGCCGTCCCGAAAGCAGAACGCTCGACTCATGGAGCGCTACGCCCGCCAGTCGGGATTGTTTGTTTGCCGGATTGCGACTGGCCCAGCGGCACGCGGTCGAAAGCTCGTCATCCGTCTCTATCCCGATACCGGAGACTCGCCGAAGTCCATGGCGGAGCTCGGCTACCTGCCCGAACAATGTGCCCAAATTCGATCATTCGGCCGCAAGACGTCCGGAATCGTATTGGTGACAGGGACCACTGGCTCGGGCAAGTCCACCACACTGAACCACTACCTGAAGCAAGCGTTGCTGCAAGCAGAAGGGGAGCTCATCGTCGCGACGGCCGAAGACCCCGTCGAGCAGCCCATTCGGGTGGTCACCGTCCGCAATGGCGCCGAGGCCGTCTACGTGGCAGTTCAGGAACCGATTATCCCGGCAGGCACCAGCGAAGAAGACGTTGAAGCAGCGTGGGTCGATGCCATCGATCACATGCTGAGGTCAGATCCGGACTCGATTCTGATCGGCGAGATTCGTGGGAAGGCCTCGGTGAGAGCTGCTATCCGCGCAGCGCTAACCGGCCACCCTACCCTTGCAACGCTGCACGTCAAGGATGCTATGAGCGCTTTTGACAGGCTCGAAGATTCCGGCGTGCCACGCAATTTGCTCACCGATCCAACCCTGTTCATCGGCATCATCAACCAGGCCCTAGTTCCGGTCCTATGTCGGCATTGCAGCAAGCCGTTCGCCAAAGCGGAGGGCGAACTTGAGCCGGGGCTTCGCGACCGGGTTAGGCGAGTCTGCGACGTATCGGGTGTTCGGATTCGAGGCGAGGGCTGCTCGCATTGCCGCCGCGGCCTGGTCGGACGTACCGTCTGCGCCGAAGTGGTGTCCCCGACCCCCTCACTGATGTCGGTCTACCGTAAGAACGGGACGTTCGCTGCGCAGAAATATTGGGTGCAGGAGATGGGTGGCGTAACCCAGTGCGGGCATCTGATCCGATTGATCGAAGCAGGCCGCGTGGATCCGGATCTCGGCGAGCTTATGGTTCGGCCGCTAGACAGCGACGACTGGCTCGCTGAAGGCATAGGGCCGCGCAAGGCCAGGCGCACGCGCCGCGCCCAGCGGACACTCTTCAACCGCCGGAGCTCTCGTCATGGCAAAGCTTAGCTCGCGTCGCCGCATAGTGATCTACCGAACCCTCTACGCCATGGCGCGATCGAAGGTTCCGGTCTTCGACGCCCTTGTCGACATTCAGAAGGCGCATAGCCGCAATGGTCGCCGCCCGAAGGCGACTATCGCGGTCTTCGCACACGAGGTGCTAGTGCGCCTTTCCAGCGGGATGAGCGGCGATCGGTTTTCCGAGGCACTCGAAGGTTGGCTTCCGGGCACCGAGATCTCTATGCTCGCTTCAGCCCAGAAAGCGGGGGACATCGCCACCGGGTGCGAAGACGCCATAAAGCACATCAAGCGCCAGGCACGTGTCCGCGCCGCAATTATTAGCGCTGTCGCGTACCCGGCAGTGATTCTAACTATGGCCGCCGTGCTACTGGCTTTTGTCTCCTTCAAGGTGGTCCCAGTTTTCGCCAGAGGCTCGGATCCAACAACTTGGACGGGGTACACCGCCTTTGTCTACTGGATGAGCGAAACCATCCGGCATTTCGGCATTTTCATCCTGGCCGGCCTTGTCGCGGTTGGCTTTGCGATCCGTTGGTCGCTGCCCAACTGGACCGGATCAATGAGGCTGGCGTTCGAACGCATTCCCCCATGGTCCACGTACAAGACCATGCAGGGCGCGGTTTTTTTTTCCAATCTCGCAATCCTGCTTAATGCCGGTGCGGATTTGCTGCAAACCATGGTGCATATCCATAAGCACGCGAGCCCCTGGCTGCAACAGCGCCTGCAAGACACTATGTATGGCCTCAGTATGGGCAAAAACCTTGGCGTCGCGCTAGACCTGGCAGGTCACAAGTTCCCGGACGAAGAATCGATCGCGTACATCACCACAATCGCCTCGCGCGAGGGATTCGCCTATGCGCTGTCTGAGTTTGCTGCCAACTCGGCAGAGAACGCCGCGCTGCGGCTTGAGGCGTCGGGCAAGGTCATCTTCTTCCTGGGCTTGATTGGCGTAACCGCACTCGCCGCCGTGATTTTCTTCGGACTATTCGGACTTCAGACCGCCGCGATGGGCGATCGAGTTTTCTAACTGCGCGCCGAAGGCGCGTTGCACAACTACTCCCGTTTATTGGAGCATCACATGACCCTTAACATCGACCCTTCCTGCACCGCTGCACCAGCCGATCGCGAGTCGCTATCCGACGGCGCTTCGCAGAAGGTCACTGGCTATGCGCTTCCTCACGCCGGCACGCCGGTAGCTCGCCAAGCAGGAGCCTCCGTCGCCGATTTCCTGGCGTGGATGCTGCTTGCCGTTATCGTGGCCAGCGCCATCTTTGGAGGCTACTACGTCCTCAATAAGGACACCGAGAACAACACGGAAGCTCAGAACATCGCCCAGCTCGTCAAGGGGGCCAAGCTCCTCCGGGACATGAATGGGTACGCCAATGTCACAACTGCGGCGCTACAAGCCGCCGGCGCGATTCCGAGCAACATGGTCGGCGCGACGACGGGCACGCTGTATCACAGTTGGGATGGCGAGGTGACTGTCGTTGGATCGGCCACCCAGTTCGTGATTACCTACCGGGCTGTCCCCAGCAGCAATTGCATCCCTCTGCGCGCCAACCTCTCCCGGACGGCTCAGTTCGTCAGCATGACCAATTGCCCAACCACCGGCAATGTTGACCTTGTAATGACTGCACGCTGATGGACAACACACCCGTTACCTTGGAGGAGGCAACCAGCCTCCTCGACCTGAGATTCGTCGATATGATCATCGGGCCCGACTACGCCGAGCTTCGTGAACTGGAGGGAAGTCAATCGCTCTCAGACAAGGTCCCGGGCCACCTGCAGGCGGACGTCAATCTGCTGCGTCAGCAATGCAGGCAGGCACTGCGGACACTGACGAAGTCGGAGTTCACCGCCACCCTAGGCGAGGAGAAGTTCAGGGTGACGCAGCTCTTCGACGTGGACTCGCAGGACATATTCATCCTGGCCCGCGCGGATGTGAAGACACGACCGCTGAGATCGCTCGGTATGGCGGACCGGCTATTCAACCATTTGATACAGCCGAAGCTGAGTGGCCTAGTCGTCGTGTCGGGAGGAATGCGCCACGGAAAGACGTCCACCGCTGATGCGATCTTCATCGACCGGCTTGAACGGCATGGTGGGCTTGGCATCGCGTTGGCTGATCCGCCTGAAACATCGTTGAATGGCATGCACGGGAGGGGCCGCGCGATTCAAATCGAGGTGGCACGCGAGCATGGCGGTTACCAAGAGCAGCTTATGCGAGGGCTGCGTTCTCGCGCGAACATCTTCTATCTTGGGGAGACCCGCGACCCGTCCTCCGCAATCGAGGTCGTCCGTGTAAGCGGCAACGGATGGCCCGTCCTCACCACACTGCACGCAGACAGTCCGGAGCTCACTTTCACCAAACTGCAATCGCTATGCGCTGGCTCGGGCGCATCGGTTGAGTCGTTCAACGCCATGCTGGCTGACAACATCAGCGCGGTGATTCACCAACAGCTTGAAACAGTCAAAACAGGCACTGGGATTGCCAAGCGCCTGCAAATCAACTGGCTGGTGTTGGATGGCAAAGAGGACACTGCCATCCGGGCCAAGATCCGCAAAGGCGACTTCGCCGGACTGAACACAGAAATTGCAGCGCAGAAAGCCGCTGCCATCTTCGGGAACAGATTATGAACCGACGCTACCAATTGACCGCTTCAAGGCGAAAGCAGGCGGGCTTCACAATGGTCGAGGGCATGCTGGTGCTCCTTCTCTTCGCGATAGGCCTGGGAGCATGGCTCTGGAACCAGACCGACTACATGGCCACGCTCACAAGCCGCCAAGCGGCATTTCATCAAAAACAGGTGGGCAACGCCGCTGCGGCATACGTCAAAAACAACTATGCATCTCTTCTGGCTGCTACCGCCGGCGGTCCTGTCACGATCTCACTGGACACGATCCGCAACGCTGGGAACCTGCCCGCCGCCCTGCCCGCGCTCAATCCTTACGGCCAGGCCTATACGCTCGCAGTACGCCGCGTAACGCAGGGTGGCCAGAACATTCTCGAAGCACTCCTGGTGACAGGTGGCGGCGACATTCCGGAACAAGACCTGCGTCGTACCGCTGCATTGCTGGAGGGAGGCGGGTTCGTTCTCGCGCGCCAGCCCGCCATAGCTCAAGGCTCAATGGGAAGCTGGCAGGTGCCGGTTTCCGGCTTCGGACTGGCATTGCCCGGCGGCAACTTGGCCACCGCGCTGTTCTTCAACAGCGCCGGCCAGGTTACGGACTATCTCTATCGAAATTCGGTCGCTGGGAGGCCAGAGGTCAACCGGATGAACACGAGTATCGACATGAATGGCAATGACCTCAATAACACACGCACCGTTCGCACTCAGACCGTGGAGGCCTCCGGCAATATCAATACTAAGAGCGCACTGGTAATACAGAACGCTGACGGATCTACCCGTAGCGGCTGGTATACAGCAGGCAACGATGGCTGGCTTCGCGTTCTAAATGACAATCATGTGGTCACTGCAGGCGAAGTCCGCGGCGGGGCACTACGTTCGATGGGCCAAACCTATTCTCACGGACGCCTCAACGCCTACGAATACGTGTACGTCGGCGGGGTCGCCAACGAAGGCTGGGCATGCGAAGCAAACGGCCTGGTGGCCAGGACGGGAATCGGTGAACCCCTATCCTGCCAGGCCGGAGTGTGGCGAAAGTCTGGCGGAGGACAATTTCGCTGCGAGTACTACTTCGCGGGACGTGCCGATAATTACCTCCCTACGGACAACTCTTGGTGCCCGGCCGGCATGATCGTAACCAGCGTAACCAGCGCAGGCAGGAACCAGAATTTCTACAACGTCATGGGAAAGAGCCTGTACGCGGGCAACGTCGGGCACGGCTACACGTGCTGCGGGATCTCTTGACCACCTCCGGCGGCGACCCCGTCCCAAAGGACGCACAGCTATGAGCATACTGATGATTCCGCTGCTGGCGCTGTTCATCCTAATTGCATCTCTGGCCTCCACGTCGGAGCAGACTACGTTGGATATGCAGCAGCAGCACGAGGCGGTCGTGTCCGGAGGCAGTCTGCGCATCTACGCGAATTCAGTAGCCAGGTTTGCAAAATCTAACCCAACGTTTTCTGGATCAGCCCCGTCCACGGCGCTCGACCTTCCGACCTGGTTCAGCCCACAGTTCGGCACGGGCAATGTCGTTGTGGGTGGCACCGCCTACATCTACTTTCTTCCAGGCGGACGCGCGGTAGATCTATACCGGATGTTCCCGGACGACGAGGATGGCCTGCCGATTCTCTTTGGCGTCGCCAGGAGCGGTATTCTGAGCTCGCCTTCTGGCGGGGCGGCAGTCCTTTCGTTGCCGCCCGGTGTGCCCGACGGGGCGATTGTGTACGTCCTTTAACCGCAAGGCCAACAAAAACCCCCGTCCGGCGGTGCCGGGCGGGGGTTGGAGCGCTTCATGCGCTAAGGTTGCGAGCGTTACGGGCCGCTGCTGGCCTGGGATAGCGGATAGGGTTGGCGCCCGAGTAAGCTTGACTATAGGCTTGCCACAGACGACGAAGTCGCCTCTGGCAAGCCTACTCGGGCCAAGTGTGCCCTGCCCTGGACAGAGCCGGGATCGGAAGAGAGAGCCGCGGCCGGTTCAGGGCCGCGACGGGTAGCTCAATTTCGATCGAGGAACGCCAATTCACCGAATCGACTGAGGGTGGAGGACACTGCTTTTTTCATCTGGCCTGTTCAGCAGCCTAACCAGATATTCGGGATGCGCCTTTTTGAGTGCGGCGCGCACTGAACAACCTGCGAAGTCTTCTTCAATATGCACCACCGGCGCACATTGAAGAAAACTCCACGTGTGTGGAGTTTCCGGGGTTGGCTAGGACTCAGTTGTCATCCGTGCCAGTTCGAACGCCATCGGCCGAAGCCTCGGGTTCAACGTACTGATAAACCATCACGCCATCAACTTTCGCCATGTGGATCTTCAGTAAGCGGCCCTTGAGGACCACCCCTGTTTGACCGGCACGGGTGCCGCTCGTGATCTTGTAGGTGTCGATGTACGGATCGCCGATGGTCACGGACGCCAGGACCTTGCGGCTGGAGTCGTTCGCGGCTTCTTGAAGCTTTTCGCTCATGACCTTGATGGCGTCTTTGCCGACGACCTTTACGTCGCAATTGAGCCAGGTGAGTGAATCCGCACTGCCTTCCTGCGCCTCACCGTGAAAGATGCTGATGCTGCACGCAAGGAACGGAGCACCTTTCTTGGGCTTAACTTCGCGAACACGACGAACATAGCCGAGGCCACGAAGATGAGCATCGAAGTACTTGGGGGTGTTTGCTTGAGCCATGACGGATCTCCTAAAGAAAAGGGGAACCGCCGCCCCATTCGGGGAGGAAAGTTCCCCGATGGGCTGAAAAGACACTCCTGGTCGCTAGGACCTGCGGTCACCGAATGGTGGAGCCAAACCGCAGTGCTACAAAAGATTCCGACATAAGCTGTCGGACGGCTTTCTAGCCGACATCTTACGTTTCGGCGATGAAGAAATCAATGGAATTTCCTGCAGCACCACACCAATTTTCGAGAGAGAGGAAAGTCCCTCACTCCGGACTCGGAGCCTTAAAGGAAAGTATGGTCGCGGGAGCTCGGCGCGGCAGCAAGTCTCGGCACGGGTCGACCGACGTCAGTTCCGCCGCCGGCACCGTTTCGACAGCGCGCACTTCGCACCCTTCGCTGTCCAGCGTCACTGTTTCGACTTCTCGGCTATCCCCACATTCAGCGAGGATTGACACGTCACCAAGACGTTCGTGTCTTGCCTGAGTTCCAGCACGGCACTTGCTTGCCCAGGGAGAAATAATGTTCATTGCGAGTTCCTTCATCGAGGTTGTTCACCTGTGGGCGGCAGTGGCCCCAGCCGGAGATCGTTATAGCCGACAGGCCGCGCTGGCACTGGCCCGCCTTGTTGTAGGACCGGAGCTGCAGCGCCGTTTTGAACCTCCGAAGCACTCCAGTCGAGGTTGGATTCAACTTCGTCGCCGTCGCCCTCGTCGCCAGAGGCGGTTGGTGGGCTTTGGACGGGTATGTGGTCGGAGTCGGACCCTGCCGCTGCGAGAACAGACGATCGAACGACATCAACGCGGCCTGCAGGCAGCAGCACGGAGAAGCGGTCCGGCCTGCCAGGTACAAAAACGTAGTTGCCTCGCACCTCGGCATCTCCCCGAGCCCCTCCTGGCAGTTCAATTGGCACCGACCGCAGCTTCGACGGCAACGGCTGGTCCAGGACCAGAATGATTTTTCCATGGTCACCAAATGCGCGTACCGCAACGTGGCCGCCGTCCGAACTGACCGTGTAGTCGAAGTCCAATCCCTCCGGCGCGACATGCAGGGCACCGGAGGTTGTCGCGCAACCAGACAGTGCGATCACCGCGACCAGGCCGAGCCCCGCAAACACCGATCGTGTCACGTACTTCGGGATTGAAAATACGGAGTTCAAGTTTATTCCTAAGCCACGGCAAAACAGGACGCTGCCACCGCAGCACCGCAACCATCATAGAGCGGCGGCAAGCTCCAAAAAAGCTCGGTAGCCCTCTTGCCAAACCGTTGAGATTGTGTGTAGGATTCCGCCCAGTATGCCCGTCAGAGCTCATCTGGCATCTTTTGCAGTGCTGCGGTTTGGCTCCACCATTCGGTGACCGCAGGTCCTAGCGACCAGGAGTGTCTTTTCAGCCCATCGGGGAACTTTCCTCCCCGAATGGGGCGGCGGTTCCCCTTTTTCATTCAGGAGAACCGACATGAGTTCAACGTTCAGCGTTGCAAGCCTTTCTATCGCCTTTGGCATCTGCGTCGGCGCCATTGTCTGGGGGGCTATTTCCCTGGCACCGCGGGCCTACGTGGCCGTGCGCGCATGCGCCCACGGCTTCACGCATAGCCGAGGCAACACCCGACGTGCGGCTATTGTCACCTCGATCGCGGTGACCGGCCTTCTCGCCGGATGTGCAAATCAGAGCGCCTCAGGCGGCGTGTACAGCTACCAGCAAGCTCAGCAGGTGCAGCAGGTCCAATCGGGGACGGTCATTTCGGCACGACCAATCACCATTCAGGCCGGCTACAACTCCGGGGCAGGCATGGCAGCAGGTTCCGCACTAGGCGGATTGGCGGGCAGCGCCATCGGAAACCACAAGGGGTCCTATGTCGCGGCAGCCATAGGCGCGCTCATCGGCGGTATCGCCGGCAATTCTGTCGAACGCAAGGTGTCCGAAGCCGCTGGCATCGAAGTCGTTGTACGACTCGATAGTGGTCAAACCCAAGCAATCGCGCAGGAGGCTGACATCCCGCTCAAGCCTGGCCAACGGGTCCAAGTCCTGAGCGGTGCCGGCGCAGTTCGCGTCATCCCGATTTAAACCCAAGCAGTGGCGCCCATTGGACGCCCTGCTCCTTCCCCTACCGGGCCCACGCCCGAACGGGCGAGTGGGCTCTTCTTCGGAGCTTGCGATGAGCAATCATTTCTTCAAAACCCTGCACAACGGCCATGCCATCACGGTCAATCTAGGCTGGGACCGCCCCATGGGCCATTTCTTCCTGGTCATACCGAAGCCGGTCGAGCTTCTTGACACTGATCCGGATGCAGACGACGACGGCGAATTCGGCGGCGACTTCCTTTATTCAAATCTTTACGAGCGAAATCCCTTTGGGTTGGACCTCGATTACTTCCGCGGAGTCTTGCATCGACTCGGCATTACCCTTCCCGAGAGCATGTACGTCGAGGTGCTTGCGGATCGTCGCAATAACGTGGGCAACCGCCTCGTCACACACCAGGCGGATGGCACGTTCTCCGAACATCCGATCTAAGACTGCTGTTCTCATTGACCCATCGGGGCCTCCCGATTGGGGGGCCTCCCTCTTAAAGGCCCAACTATGCCTCACCACTCAAACCGAGAAAGAATGACAAACGTTGAGTGCGTCACGGACTTAATGGAGTTCTCCTCCTATGGCCCGCTCGCTCAAATGTTTGTCGTAGACGCGCTCCTCAAGCACGCGACGAGCGTCGCGAAGTTCAGCGACGAAGATCTCCAAAACTGGCCTGAGAATCATCTCATCCACCCCCATTCATGGAGAGGTGTTGCGCAAGAAATCAAAACGAAACTTGAGCAGCACCTCAACCCCGACGCATCTTCGGAAGTGACGTAAAAATTCTGGAAACTGCCACAGGAACCGCGAATTCGTAGGGCCTGACGCAATCCAGTCCATCCCTCGCGCGGGTTTGCATTCCCGCGCAGCCCCTCTCATTCATCTTGGCCCCTAAGGGGCCGCTTTTTTTTCTGGAGCAACACCATGATCAAGATCCCCGGCACGCTGGAGGTCAAGACGATTCGAGGCGGCAACGGCGACTTCAATGTCGGTGAGCTGCAAACCGCAATCGGTGAATTCAAAATCAAGGACAAGATCTTGGAGCAGTTTCAGTCGGGCTCCTACCCCGGCGAGTTTCTAATCTCGAAGATCTATCCGCACTCATACACGTGGTACGGGAAGATCACAATTGAGATTCGCGCCATGCTCGCGGACGTGATGCTAGACAGCGACGACCCTGGCGACTCGGAGATTGCCACTCAGGCGACCGAGCCCGATCCAGCGGATGAAGAACGCAGTTCCCCATCGATCGCTACGCAGAGCGAGGCCGCAACTCCAAAGGTCTTGTCGGCGGAAGAGGCCCCTCCTCCTCCCGCAGCGAGCGCTCCACTTGCGACCGCCGAGCAGCCCACGGCGTCAAGCGTGCCCTTCGAGGACAGCGAGCTCTTGGAAGTCTTCGGCGCTGAGCTTACGGAGCTGATCAAAGCCCGGCAGCCAGTAAAGCTAGATCCGTCGGTCGACCGCGCGCTGTTCCGGTCGCAGCGCGATTGGCTCGGGAAGCGACTCAACTACAGCTTCCGTGCTGCATCTCAAACCTGGCACGTCAAATAACACCAATCCCTCGATGCGCAGGTCCGGCTTCAGCCGGCCCGCGCTTCAAACCTCCACTACAGGCAGAACCCCATGGCACTTATCTTTCCTAGGCTCGCGCAGAACTTCATTCGCAACGGCTATTTTCCAACCGACGAGGAGACACTGAAGCGAGTTTGCTCCGCCCTTGAGCTGCTCGATCCTGATGCGGGGGCAAGGCTCTATGACCCCTGCTGCGGAGAAGGAAGCGCCCTTAACTGGGTGGCTTCCGCTCTGGACGCGTTTCATGCCTCAAAGTCCACAGTGACGTATGGCGTCGAATTTGACCGGAGCCGCGCCTGGCACGCAAAGGAGCTCCTCTCGTCAGCACTTCACGCTGATGTCCACGATGTGTTTGTATCAGCGCGGTCTATGAGCCTCCTGTTCTTAAATCCCCCTTATGGAGCCGTGGTGGCCGACAAGGGGCACACTGGCGACCGGCACTATGACCGCTTGGAAAAGGTCTTCTACCAGGCCGCGGTGCCATCGCTCGCTTTCGGCGGCGTGCTGGTCTTGATCGTCCCACACTATGTGATGGACAAGCAATTTGCGACCATGATCTCCCGGAACTTTGAAGGGGTGCGGGCCCACTTGGCGCCTGAGCAGGAGTTTCGGCAGCTTGTCGTCTTCGGTGTAAAGAGGCGTTCCGACTCACCTGACCCCAATGTTGTGAAAAGGTTGGTCGAAATTGGGCAAGGAGCACTTCCGTCCGAGCTACCCGCTGAATGGACCACTGCACCCTATCTTGTGCCGCACGTTGCCGGTCAGCTCGCATTTCTGTCCACGAAAATCGACGCCGAACAGTTACGTGACGAGCTTCAACGCATAGCACCTTCGACTTTATGGCCGCAGCTCGGACGCTTCTTTTCGACCGGTGAAGTCACTCATCGACGCCCGCTCTGCAACCTCTCTGACTGGCATCTTGCGCTTGCGCTCGCGGCCGGACAGATAAGTGGCGTAGTGGAGGGCGACGACGGGACCAAGCTGCTTATCCGGGGAGACACGATCAAGGTCAAAGTCCAGGAAGTTCAGCTTGAAGAAGCCAGCAATGGCGATGTTCGCACCACGATCGTGATGCGCGACAAGTTCGTACCGACCATCGTCGGAATCGACTTCACGCCAGGAGCGCGCTTGGGCCGTCTGGTCAACATCCGGTGACTCAAGCCTTATTGAAACAGCCCCTCGCGTTCGCGAGGGCGCTGCCCTAAGCGTATCTCCATGCACTTAGGCCAGCGTTCCACGAAGCCCAGCGTTACTGGGCCGCCGCCGGCGTAACCGGCATCCTTTTGGTTCGGCTCCATGGGCTTTTGCCCAGGCCAAGGTCCTCCAGACCTGGAGTGTTTTCTTAACCCTTGCGGGCAACCTCCCGCAGGGTGCCCGCTGTCGCTTGGATATGACCAATGACAACGCCCTCAAATTTCATCGTAACTTTCGAAGTCGCGTATCGGCATCTCATAAAGGTCGGCGTAGAAGCGCCGAACGATCTAGCCGCATTGCAGCAAGCCGAAGCGGCTTTCGGGAATGCCACACTATGGGCAGAAGATTCCCCGCAAAAACTCCTTCATGATGACTTCCATGAGGATGGGGAATGCGTGAACCGATACGTTACCTATTTGGGAAGCGCCCCGCTTCCGTCTCCGGGCGCAAGCGTTCAGGAATTTGAGCTCCATTCGAGGGCCCGAAGCCTTCTTCAGTTCTGCCGCATGGTTTCTGATGCCGCACCTTCATTAACCGAGCAAGTCGTCGATCTCGACCGCCTGCTTGAGGTAAGGCTGTCTGCACGCTCGATTCAGCAGATTCGCGAGCTGTTGCCGTACTTGGCTTCTATCGAGCTCGCATCCTAACTGTGACCCGTTGCGATTGATCTAAATTCTGGAGCGCATCTATGATGTTCCGCATTCGCGAACTGCAAGATCTATTTGTAGACGCCTGCGTGAGGTTTCCTAACGGAGACCTTGCTTTTCTGTCGTTCTATGGCCGTGATGGGTCCGCGCAGCAGCTCTTCGCATCGCTGCAACTTGGCGTTCAAGAGGGAGGCCTGCGTCAATTGACACTGATGACGACCTCATCAGCCGTTGAAACCGTAGTCTCTGTCGGAGATGTGAAGCGGCTCGAAAAGCATTCGGGCAGACTGCCTAAGCAAACTCTCTTCGGCGGGCTCCTGCACTGCTGGATCTATGACCCCGCATTGTTGAAGCCGTCCCGAGCTACGCGTAGTGGCTGGGTGCTACGCGACGTTGGTGGCGACGAGCCACCGGGCGCTGCTGCAGACCTGGTATGGGACCTGATCAAGCAGGTCTCTGACGTCCCACTTTTGGATCACTGGCGGGACTTCCTTTTAGGAGAACTAAGCACAGACCTACTGGCCGACTTGAATGATGAGGCCTGCCGGCCTGTCGGGAGGATTAGTCCCACTTTCGTACGTCTTCCCACGGACTTTTCGAGGCGAATTTCTTCTTACGTCCGCAATGGACATCTGACACTTCACCCTAGCGCTTAACAGCGTCTTCTCTTCCCTTCCGGGACACCATCCCGGAAGGGGAGTTGGTGTCTCTCAATCCCCTTTTCTTGGAGCACCATTATGAACGCGATCGTTGACGACGAAGTTGTCGCATTGGAAGAAGCCCAGCTTGATGAAACCGATCACATCCCCCTTCCGGAGTTCATCAGCAAATTTGGCGCTGGCCTGTTGCAGGCCGTCCGAGCGCAGAACCCCCCTATATTTGACGAAGCCCACCGCCCCGACTGGGACGGGATCATAGACTCTCTCTCTCGCACACCGTTCCCGGCTCAACGGCGCGTCGTGCACGCCTTGACCACGCTGCTGACGCAGCATGCGCCAGCCGGCGTCATCAACGCTGAAATGGGCACGGGAAAGACTCTTATGGGCATTCTCGTGGCCACGCTCCTCCATCACGCCGGTTTCCCGAGAACTTTAGTACTTGCACCGCCTCATTTGGTCTACAAATGGCGGCGGGAGATTCGTGCAACGGTACCGAACGCACAAGTCTGGATCCTCAACGGTCCAGACACGCTTCGGAAGCTGCTTCAGCTCAGGACCATGCGAGGTCGACCTGCTGCACCGCAGTTCTTCATCTTGGGCCGCGTTCGGATGCGGATGGGGTTCGATTGGCGCCCTGCCTTCGCAACACGGCCGGTCCTCTTCGACTCGGAACTCGGTCGCGTTTGCAGAAGTGCCGCTTGCTGCCCCCGATGCGGTCAGTTCGTGTGCGACGAGGATGGTGTACCGCTCACACCGACGCTGGCTACGGCGGCCTTGAACGAGCGGCGCACCGCGTGCAATTGCGGCGAGCGCCTTTGGACGCTCGTTCCGAAGCGTGCGACGCCCATGAGCTACCGGGACATGGTCAAAAATGCACTCGTTCAAATGCCCACGGTAGGCCCCCGCACTGCGGACGGCTTGCTTTCTCGCTTCGGCGAGGAAATGCTCGGCGACATGCTGCAGGACAACGTCTACGAGTTCATCAACTTGATGGACGATGAAGGCGACTTAGTCTTTTCAGATCGCCAGGCCAAGCGCATGGAACGGGCACTCGCCTATACCGAAGTGTCTTTCGGACAAGGCGGATTCCAACCGACTGAGTTCATCAAACGGTATCTTCCGCAAGGCTACTTTGGCTTGCTCATTGCAGACGAGGGTCACGAGTACAAGAACGAAGGTTCGGCTCAAGGCCAGGCGATGGGCGTGCTCGCGCGCAAGTGCTCAAAGGCGTTGGCATTGACCGGAACGCTGATGGGAGGCTACGCGGACGACCTATACCATCTCCTCTATCGCCTCCACCCGCGGATGATGATAGAGGACGGGTATAACTTCAACTCAAAGGGGTCGATGGCATCTGCGACGATGGCATTCATGCGTGAACACGGCGTCCTCATCGACATCCACAAGGAATCGAACTCGGGATCTCATCGAACGGCAAAGGGGGATAAGAGGACCATCTCCACCGTCAAAGGTCCGGGCTTTGGTCCGAAGGGGATCATGCGGTATGTGGTCCCATACACGGCGTTCTTGAAGCTGTCTCAGCTCGGTCAGGACGTGCTGCCGCCCTATCGCGAGAGCATGGTGGAAGTCGCTATGTCGCCCGACATGGAGGCGGCGTATCACTATCTGGAGCGCACGCTGGTTGACGAGTTGCGGCGGGCACTGCGTGCTGGTGACAAGTCGCTCATGGGAGTTGTTCTGAATGCACTTCTCGCTTGGCCAGAATGCTGCTTTCGGGCTGAGACGGTTCGGCATCCTCATACCAAGTCGCTGCTTGCTAGCCTTCCAGCGCTGTACGGCAACCAGGATGCGTCGCCTAAAGAGAACGCATTGCTGGAGCGCGTGCGACGGGAGACTGCAAAAGGCCGTCGTACGCTCGTTTACACGACGTACACGGGCACACGCGACACATCGGCCAGGCTAAAGGCACTCTTTGACCAGGCCGGCGTGCGCAGTGCCGTGCTTCGTTCCAGTGTGGCCGCGGAAAAGCGGGAGGACTGGGTAATGGAGCAAGTCGACCGAGGGATCGATGCGTTGATCTGCAACCCGGAGTTGGTCAAGACAGGCCTGGATATGTTGGAGTTTCCGACCATCTTGTTCATGCAGACCGGCTACAACGTCTACACACTGCAGCAGGCCGCAAGGCGTAGTTGGCGGATCGGGCAGACGCGAGACGTGGACGTGGATTTTCTTGGCTATCAGGGCACCGCCCAGATGCGCTGCCTGCAGCTCATGGCTCAGAAGATTGCAGTCTCTCAATCCACATCTGGCGATATGCCCGACTCAGGGCTCGATATCCTGAATCAGGGGGGTGACAGCATTGAAGTCGCCCTTGCGAAGCAGTTGGTTAACTGACTTCGGTGCTTTCTCTCAGGACAGGCTACCCCACACCCGGGGTGGCCTTTTTTTTTGCAAGATGTAGCGCTACGCGCGCCGCCGCTCGCCAAGGACGTCCAGACACGCCCTTAGAACTCGCGCCGGCTCGATAGAGTTGATTTCGTCCGTTCCGTTGTCCGGAACCACATCCCGCGTGTACCTTCGCGCCCAGAACCATTCTGGATTCGGCTCATTGAAGATTCCGACATATGGAACGCACAGGCCTTGGGCGATATGCGACGGACCACAATCATTCGATACGACCAGGCGGGCATTGCGCATGAGCGCGGCGAGCTCTGCTGGCGGCCGACAGAACTCAATCTTGAAGTCGCTTCGGCCTAGGTATGCAATGTGCTCCCGCATTCTTCCTTCGTCGGGACCCAGAACGAAGGTGAACCCTGCAGATCCGGCGAAATGGTTTTGAAGAAGATCCGAGAGCGCCACGTAGTGGTCCAACGCCCATCGCTTGAAATCTCCGGCGCCACCGCCCGGTATGAAAACGATATCGGCCGGTGTGACCTTCCCGACGTGCGGCTTGGAGATCTCCAGAAATGCCTGACGCGCAGTTCGCTCAGGCTCATGCCCCTGATGCGTCGCGAGCAGGCGCAGATTTGCAAGCCCAATGTACTCATTGATGTCTTTTCGATGACTGTGGGTCCATACGCGATCGCCCAGCCGGCCATTCTCGAATCCCATGCGCAGCGCTGGCCGCCGAATAAGGTTAATCAGCGAGTAGCGCTCGCTAGAATGGTGAAGACTTAAGGAAGCGTGAGCTCGGCGTGGCAGCGCGCGCACTTGCGCCGCGAACGCATCCGCTTGGACGAATTCGTCCACCCACGGCAGGCTCGTGTAAAAGTGGCCAACTGCGTACCGGGACACTACACGGACGCGCTTTTCACGCCAAAATTTCTTCAGAAGGCTTAGCGCTGGAAAAGCTACGATTTGATCGCCGAACCTCGGCTGGCTCCTGACAAAAACCACAACATCAGACATAAACCGGACACCTAAACAAGTAGGCGGGGATTTATGGTCGTTTTCGGCACGACGCCGGCAATTTATCACGAGGCTGCACCGTGGCCTATAGGCTGTGCTGGCGCGAAGCGCTGCCAACAAAAAGCCCCCTTTCGGGGGCTGTTTGCAGCGAGCGCGCTTGTCGCGAGACGTCAGATCGCAGCGCTAGCGCCTGGGCTCGCCGCCGCGCGGATGCGCTCAACCTTCTGCAGCTCAGCGATGCCCGCGTCAAAAGCCGCGAGCAGTGTGCGCCGCGGCTTGCAGTCGTCGTAGCCGCGCACGACGATGGAACGCGCTTCGGTGAGCATCGCCAGGCGCTCCATGTCCGAATCGCCGCACACTGCGATCGGCCCTCCATAGTAGATATCGTCCAAGGCCCGCCCCTGCTCATCCCGGTGTTCCAATGGCCACCAATTGTCCAATTCGGAACGGGCAGCGCCCAGCTTCGAGTGGACTCGGCTGGAAAACCCGATGGCCGACAGGCCTCGCATTAGAGGGGCAAGTTGTAGATGTAGCTCAATTGGCATCGCTTTGGCCGGGCGCCAGCGCGACGGGATACCGGTTTGGCCACCATACGGCACCGCGCCGTTGTATTCGCCGTAAGACGGCCCCGGCCGCCGCCGGCGCGGCTTTGCATCCGCTTCGCGTTGAGGACTGACAAAATCGTCATTGCACCTGCCCGTCTCGTGTGGCCACGGGTGGGGCTCCACGACGGGGCGCAGATTGGCCAACGCGTCAGCAACACGCTGCAGCAGGGCGCCGTCCAGGCCAATCAGGAGAGGAATGCACTCGCCGGCGTAGTAGATGCCCTCCCACTTGGGCACCACCATTTTGCAGCCATTACTCTGCAGCCAGTGGGCGCGCTTGGCCTCCATGCGCTTGACCTCAGCCGCATACGGCTCGTCCAGGCACACATAGCTCCCGCTCACAGGGTCGAACCAGTCCGAGTTATGGTCTCTGCCGGGCATGCCGTTCAGCACGCTAGCGATGGCGTCGAACTTCTTGGTCGATACTGGTTGCAGGCCTGTCGCTTCCATGAAGCGCAAGCTGCGCTCCGCCTTCAGTAGAAGGTCCCGAGCCGCCTCTTGGTTGTCCACATTGGTCCGGTGTTCCAGATGATCGACGTATTCCATCCGGAAGCCGTAGAGCCCACGCGCGTGGCCGACGCGGTGCTTGGCCACGATTTCGGGCAATGGACGAGAGAGGTGCACACATAGCAGTTCTCGGCCATGCCTCAGCCCATTGGGCGTCTGATCGTCCTTGCGCGGACGCCGGGTGAACCAGTGCACGGAGATGTAGACGGGAAACCCGCGCGGTGCACTTGCGACGGGAAGCTGGCGCTTCGCGTGCACGAAGTTCTCGTAGCCAGCCTGGCGACTGGCAAGATTGAGAGCGTCTGTGTGGGTGATGTTTTGCTCGCGGCTAATTTTCTTGGCGAGCTGCTTGATGCCGTTCACTGAGAGCGGCTTAATGCTGGCGGTATTCATGCGCTTCGATCCTTAAGGCCCCGTTTACAGAGTCACCGTCGCTCTGAAAGGCCGGAAGGAAGGCATCGGCCAATAGAAGATCAAAGCACTGCTCTAGGAGCTTCGGAAGACGGCGTCCTGCGCGTGCCAGCGCAGATCGACTTTACTCCTCACGAATCGTTGAAGTCAATCAGGCCTGGCAGCGGGTGCGCTGGGACGGGGCACCTGTCGGCCAACCGGTAGAATCAGCTCCGTTCCTGTGTGGAGTTCCACACTTGCCGCCTACCGTGGCGCCATGCCTTTGCGTAGCTTACCGGGCCCCTCCAGCAGTTCACGAACCATCAGCTCCTGTTCAGCCACGCAAGGTTCCGCCGCGAGCGCTTCCCACCATTCATCGTAGACAGGGGCTAGAACGCCGGAAGGGCGTTTGAACCTCGCTCGACAACTGCTTCGTTCGCAGCACAAACGAGCGGTACCGCTTGACCTCCAGCAGCAGGGCGAGCACGTCTGCGTCGGAGATCTTGCCATCAGAGCCACGATGACGGTCCTGAATAGCGCGGAGCTCAGCGAGGGATAAAGGAGATCTGAACGGCATAGGCGAATACTGTATGTTTGCACAGTAAACCTATGTCGTCCTATCCCGCTAGCTAGAGCTGCGCCCTCTCTTGACGGGCCTGCACGGCAGCGGCCACAGCTTTGGCGGTGACTCGACACCGACTTGCCCTTACGTCTATTAGTCGCTATAGTGAAATTACGGCTCTAAGTCGCGTCTATTAGACGCATCCGATCGGAGCAAGACATGAACCAGAATCTCAGCCTGGCGGACACCATGAGGCCCACGTCGGAAGACCTCAAGAAATTGCGGGGGAAAACTCGCCGCACGCAAGCGCAAACGGCGGCCATTCTTGGCGTTGGCCTACGCCAAGTGCAACGTTGGGAGGCAGGTGAGCAGTCGATGCCGCCGGCAACGTGGCGCTTTTTACAGATGTGTGGCCACCGTTTGCCCTCGGACTTCCTCATCCCGGAAGATGGCGCCACCCGATCTTGGGATCTCGACAGCGACACGATACGGGACACCATTGAGCAAGGTGATTTCGTCCACCTACAGCCTGTCGTTGGCCCGATGATCCAAGCCCGAGTGTGGCTGGACCGCGTGCATGACGGCCTGATCGACGAGGAGTCGTATGGCGGCTTTGTTATCGGATTCCCAGGGCACCCCGAAGCAGGCCAAGAATTCGGTGGCTTCTACATCGGCGAACGCATCACCTTCGCTAAGCGGAACGCCGTCCATGTGGAACAGCGCACACATACCACTGCAAGCGCGTCTAACCAGAAAATGTGACCAGATGAGGCATACTCGCCGCCTCGCACAACTCAAAACACGGAAAGAAAAATGGGGGCCAACTGGAACGAAGGAATGATGCGCTGGGCACCATATGTTGACGCCGAAGGCCGGTCCTTTCCGCTCAACCACTTGCATCCTTTCCGATACCAGTTGGAAACGACTGACGGCCGGACGGTAGAAATCCGTGTAGCTTTCGCGATGCACTGCTTCACGCACGGAAATGAGGTTACCGAGCATGCCCCGGATCTGTACCAGGATGAGCGCGAGGTCCGCAGGTTTTGCCATGACCGCTATGCTTTGTCCCCGCGCTTACCGCTCATTGTTCGCGAGCTGGCCAAACGCAAATGCGGCTATGCCAAGCATGAGAACTACGTCACCATCGACGTGGAGACCGCCGAAGGCTCTACCGGAAGCTATGGTGTCTTCTTCAACGTGCGGAGAATCAAGGACGCCGACGGTCTCGCAGTGCTCCTGACCATCCAGAGCGCCTACGAGCTGGACGCGGGAAAACAGCCGCCAATCCACGGCTCCATCAAGTTCACGCGTTTGATCGAACTGACGCTTGACGGAATCAAGCCGCGCCCGCCTCGAAAATAGTATGACCGGAAAAAGCGAAGGCCCCCGAAGGGGCCCCGTAGTCTGGCGTTCTGTTGCCTCCGCTTTTGGCGGAACCGCTTGCGCGGCAGTCAACGCTTTTGCCCGAAGGCTCACCAGCTATTGCGTTAGGGCTATTGTTGCTCAAATTTGAGCATCGCGCAACCCATCCTTCCCAGCCAGACCGGGTACGACGAAGAATTTGCCTCTGTACGTATCACTGTATATGTAACCAGTATCAACATTGGCGGAAATACAGCCTCTCAGGATCCACCGTCAAAAATTCCTCCTCTACCGCGCATGCCCGCGCCGCCATCGCTTGGGGCCGATAATCCCATTCCGGCTTTCCTGCGTCGTCAAATTCGACGATCGCAAAAGACCCGGCGGGCGCGAGGCCCCGCCCTTTTGGCCAATGCTCGATGATCGTGCTCAGGGCAGCCGCATTGGCAAGCACTTCCTCTCGAACAGGCTTGCGTTGCCACCACTTCCTTGCGGGCATGAGGTGCTGCAGCCCGACGTCGTCGTGCAACTGCACGATAGCTGCTTCGCGCACCTCTTCGATGGCATTCGTCACCGATGTCCCGTGATAGTCGTAAAGCTGCGCACAGACGATTACCAGGCTGTCATGTCGCACCCTGGCACGCAAAAAGCACGTGCCAACAGACATCAGGCCGGGGTATTGGAACCTGGGATACTCCTTGTCGATGCCCTGAAACTGCGAATTTCCGTCCATCCCTACATCTCCCTATATCCTGCTCCTATCGGAGACACGCCGGACCATGCGCGCGCCCTGAAGGAACAACGGCAAGATTCATGGGAAATTAAAGGACAACCTTGACCCGCCTGCCACTCACGCCCGCTAGTTCAGGTACGCGGACAGCCGGTAATTGGGGCTAATTCACCAACGGAGCTTGAAAAGGGGACTCGGATTGGATGTCGAAACCACTAAGGTTAGTGACTTTTTCGCCCTGCTAAAGGCTACATACATCTTGGACTTGGCGTACAGGGTCGATGTGAACTGCCCCTTGTCGCAGGCCATCAGCATCGCGTGGTCGCACTCCAGGCCCTTCGCCTTGTGAATGCTGCTGAGCACCTTTGGGGGTAATGACGGATGGGAATGGGAGCGCATACGCGACACCTCCGCAAATCCTTCGTCCGGATCTGCAAACTGACCAATGCGCACGGCATCCCGCAGTTCGGACCAGTGATCAATCTTCACTGTGTCAAAGCCTGCGGCGTTTTCCTTCACCAGCGCAGCAATTTTTGCGAGCGCGTTCGACACGCCCGTATGTGAGGGACTATTCAGGAGACATCGTGCGACCGCTTGGATGTTGGCCGGCTTTCCGGTGGTGGAGCGCGCCGCGCCGGTGCGAACTTCCTGCAAAAGTCGGTCACCGTGGCTGGACGAGCTGAATCCCGCTGCGACGCTGCCCATGAAAGTGATGACACCCTGCGCCAGTGCTTCCGGATCACCATGACCTGCGCGCAGTGTCTGTACGAGCGCCCCTAGCGCATTACGCGTATGACCTTCCCAAATTGGTACTGTACGAAACCAGAACGCCCGAAGTGCCGACACCAAGTCGTTCTGCGATGCGAGAATCATAAGCTGTGAGCTGCTTTTCAGCACCTTGTCGATCGGTGCTCTATGCTCCTTGGACAGTTTGTAGCCCGTACGCATCTGAGCCGTGTTGTTTCCGACAAGCACCCTAACTGATGGAGGCAGCGCTCCAGTCAGGTCTATTGGAATTCCGCGTTCCAAGCTCTCCCGCGCCTCGATGACCCAAGCCCCCAACAGAGGACAACCGGTCTGCCAGCGGTGGGGCGTGATCAGCTTCTCGCCTGCTCCCTGCGCCTTCAAAGCGTCCCAGCGGGCACGATCCTCGCGCGCGGCTTTGTCGGTCTTGGCGCCGTAAATCCGCTGCATGGGATCACCAAAGATCCGGACAACTGCTCCAGCAGACAGCAAGGACATGACAACACTGTGCTGATCGACACTCGTGTCCTGGTGCTCATCGCACACGATGACTGGATAGCGTTGGGCCAGTGCACGAGCCACCATTGGCTGATGCCGCAGAAATCCTGCGACCTTGGTTGCCATGATTTCAAAGCCTCGCCCGCCGTCCTGCCAAGCCCAGGAGGTCAGATCGCGTGGAAGACCAAGTGGCTCATGGTAAGCCAGTGCGATCTGCGCTATCAAGGCATCGATGGTCTTGATCTCGACGCGCGCCCCTGCCTTCTTCGTGCGTTCTGCGAAGACAGAGCACGCGGCGTGGGTGTGCGTCAGGATGAGCAAGCGGCCATCACCGATCGCCCCAACCACCTCCTGCGCGTACGCGGCGGCTTGGTATGTCTTGCCGCAGCCCGCCGCAGCTTCAATGATCACCAGCCGCTCGGGTGAGCGGAGAAGATTGGCAACGGCGTGGTCGCTCATAGATCGAGCTCTTGCAGAGCCTTGTGACCCACGGCTGTCAATACCGCGTTGATCAATGGAAGCAATTGCGGCTCTATTTTCTTCCAAGCGCCTAACGCGACCATTTTTTGGGCCAACTCTTGGCCACCGACAGTGGACTTGAACCATTGCTGGGAGTGCTTCTTCCAAGCCTTTTCTTGACCTGCAGGCGCACCATCCTTACTGCCGCTGGCGGCCGCTATTATCAAAGTACGCCACGTCTTTCCCGATGCTTTCAGCGCCGCATCTATCGTCTCCACGCTCTTGTCTTGAAGTCCGAGGCGCTCCGCCAAAGTCCGGAGTCGATAGCCATCCACCTCGCCTTCTGCATCCCTCAGCAGTGCGAGGAGATTTTCTTCAGGGACGGCCCCGATCACATGGTCCTCGGTGCAGCCCTTGGGCCACTGGTGCAATCGTCCTTTGAGCTTGTCCTTCAGCTTCTTCCACCGCTCTGGTGCGGTACCTTCGTCGTCAGCCAGGCCGGCAAATAGCAAACCGGAAGACGCGAGCGTCTCCAACAGATCCAAGGTCGCACCGTTTCCCTGACCATCGCAGACTCGCACCCCGTAATCAAGCGGGTTGCCCTTAAAGGCCCTCTCTAATAGATACTGCAAAAAGCCGACTTCGGTGGGTCCTTCTGCGATGACGGCCACACGCGCCAGGAATGTTTCAGGATCGCGCTTCTGCTGCGGCCCGATCTTGTCCCGAGGCAGCGCACCGATGGAGCCCGCGCTGTCCAGATACCAGAGGTGCGCGTCCTCGGCACACGAAATGGCGATAGGGCTATGCGTCGTGAGGAAAATCTGCCCGTGTTGGCCGGCCAGGATCTTGATGAGCTTGCGCAGACGGTACGGCTCAAGCCCGCGCTCGATCTCATCGATGAGCGTAATGCTAGCTTCCTTGTCCGTTGACGATGCGATTTCGAGCGCGGACATACGTCTGGTGCCAGCCCCCCAACTACTCAGAGGCAACGCCACGTCATTCTCGGTCGCCACTAGTCCGATGAGCGCGCCGATGGACAACCCCTGGCTGGTCGTGAGACCGAGTTTCAAATTGCTGGGAAGCGCGGCACCGGCCATACGCGCATCCAGCGATTCGATCGCCTTCTTACCCTTGTCATTGAGCGAATCGTGCAAATCGAGCCCTGCTACCTCCTTGCCGATGCGGGCCCGCAATGCGCTATCGGCCAACAACCGATCCAGCGCCGAGCCATAGACAAGCCGCAGATCGCGATCATTGCGCTCATCAGCACTCATTCGAACCGAGCCGATACGCCGGCGAACGGCTGACGAAAAATGGGCCAATTCTTCGTTGGGTTGCATGACCTCCCACGCGAGTTCCAATTCCGCGGTACCCCGTACCCGAACGCGATATACCGGCTCGCCGGGCGCGGCAAGGTCTCCTTCTTCGTCGGCTGACGGAGGTATCGCATTCTGCCCGTCCCACGCCCACGGCCAGGCGAAAGTGCTCTGCGAGCCGATCCCGGTCGTATCGGGTAGGGTCATGACGGCTTCGATGACGAACTCCTGCGCGTTGTCGCGCGCCCAGTAATCGGCCTCAGAGAGGACCGCAGTGTTCGACGGTGAAAGCAGCAATGCAATCGCTTCGAGGATGGTCGTTTTTCCGACGTCACCCCCACCCAGGATGACGTTCATTCCTTCCGCAGGCAGCCATGTTAGGGAGTGGATGCCCCTGAAGCGTTGAATAGTTAGTTTACGAATATGTGCTGTGTGGGCCATGTCATTATCAATTGCGGGCAATAAGAGCTAAGCCGGCAAGCCACTCTCTCACCTCATTCATGGAATGCGAGCTTCGAATACCCTCACAGGTTTACGATCACGCTCATTCCGCAACTGCAACAAAATGCTAAACGCACGTAGCTTAGCAGCACTCAACTCAATAAACAGTATTCGTATGAGCCGCCGTCGCGACAAGAAAAACCGAAGACCGCTTTCGGCCAGAAGCGGTCTTTGTCTGAGATATGAGCACCCTCGCCCTCGCTACCCTAGCCTGATTGCCAAGGCAGCCAGCGTCACCAGAAGCACCGGCAGCGTCAGCACAATGCCAACCTTGAAGTAATAGCCCCACGAGATCACGGTGCCTTTGCGCTCCAATACATGCAGCCAAAGCAACGTCGCCAGGCTCCCGATCGGGGTGATCTTCGGCCCCAGATCGCTACCGATCACATTGGCGTAGACCATCGCTTCCTTGACGACGCCGCTGGCCTGGCTGGCGTCGATCGACAAGGCGCCTACCAGCACCGTCGGCATGTTGTTCATGATGGACGACAGGAATGCCGCCACCAGGCCCGTACCGATCGTGGCCGTCCAGATCCCCTGCTCCGCGATCCCGCTCAGCAGATCAGCCAGGTATTGGGTCAGGCCGGCGTTGCGCAGGCCGTAAACGACCAGGTACATCCCCAACGAGAAGATCACGATCTGCCACGGCGCTTCGCGTATGACCTTGCGCGTGCTGATGATATGGCCGCGTCCTGCAACCAGCAGCAGGATTGCCGCCCCGACTGCCGCCACGGCGCTCACGGGCACGCCCAACGGCTCCAGGCCGAAAAATCCGATCAGCAGCAACACCAGGACGACCCAGCCGGCACGAAAAGTGCCCGCGTCGCGGATGGCTGCCGCAGGCGGCTTGAGCTGGCCCGCGTCGTATCGCGCGGGAATGCTCTTACGAAAATACAGCATCAGCACCGCCAAGGTCGCTGCCACCGCAACGAAATTGACAGGCACCATCACCGCGGCATAACGGTTGAAGCCGATGTCGAAGAAGTCGGCGGAAACGATATTGACCAGATTGGACACAATCAATGGCAAGCTGGCGGTGTCCGCGATAAAACCTGCCGCCATGACGAAGGCCAAGGTGGCGGCCGGGCTGAATCCCAGTGCCAGCAACATGGCCATGACGATGGGCGTCAGGATCAGCGCGGCGCCGTCGTTCGCAAACAGCGCCGCGACCGCCGCGCCCAGCAACACGATCAGCGCGAACAGCGCCCGACCGCTACCCTTGCCCCATCGCGCCACGTGCAAGGCGGCCCATTCAAAAAAGCCCGCCTCATCGAGCAACAGGCTGATGATGATGACGGCGATAAAGGTGGCGGTGGCGTTCCAGACGATATTCCACACCACCGGGATGTCACCGACGTGGACCACGCCGGCGACAAGCGCAAGGACGGCGCCCAAACTGGCGCTCCACCCGATCCCCAGGCCACGGGGCTGCCAGATCACGAGCACGAGCGTAAGAACAAAAATTGCTATTGCACCAAACATTGGGCGAACTCTTTTTTATTTGTGGATTGAAGGTTGAAGCGATAAAGGGTCATTACGTGGGTAACTACGCAAGGCTTGGCGCGGCGTCATGGTGGTGGCTGGCCAATTGCCGCAGGCGCTCGATGCCGACGGGTTCGGACTTCAGCAAGGGCACGACGGCGTATCGCTTCGCGTGTAGCTTGGCGATGCCGTCCATTTCGCGCAGTTCATTGAAAGCGCGTTGGCATAGCAAGGCCGATGTCGGTCCCGCCGCGGCGATGCTGCTATTGACCAGCCAGGCCCAGGGCTCGATGCCGGCGCGGCGCAGGTCTTCCTGAAGAATGGCGGCCTCCAACACGGGCGTGGTCTCCGCCAGGGTGACCAGCAGCACCTTGGTCTGCGTAGGGTCCTGCAATTGCATCATCGGCGTGGTGTAGTGGACATTGCTGCCCGACATCTGGCGGGCGATGTCCCGGTGATAGGCGCCGGTTGCATCCAGCAGCAGCAAAGTGTGGCCGGTGGGCGCGGTATCCATGATGACGAACTTGGTGCCGGCCTCGCGCACGATGCGGGAAAACGCGCCGAAGACGGCAATTTCCTCGGTGCATGGCGAACGCAAATCCTCTTCCAGCAAGGCCTTCCCGTGCGCGTCCAGCTTGGCGCCTTTGGTCGCCAATATGTACTGCTGGTAGCGCTCGGTTTCGACTCGCGGGTCAATGCGGCTGACCGTCAGATTGGGGAGCGTGCCTTCCAGCGTACGTGCCAGATGCGCCGCGGGATCCGACGTGGTCAGGTGCACCGCCAGGCCACGTTCCGCAAGGTTGACCGCGATCGCCGCGGCCAGCGTGGTTTTGCCCACGCCGCCCTTGCCCATCACCATGACCAGGCCGTGCCCGTCGGCGGCAATGCCATCAACCAGCGATGCCAGATCAGGGGCTTCGATCTTGGGAACGTCAACACGGTTCGGCTCGTCGGCATCAAGCGCGGCGTCGCTGAGCAGGTGGCGCAAGGCTTCCAGCCCAACGACGTTGAAGGCTTTCAAGGTGACCTGGTCCTTGGGCAAGGCCACAAGCGGTGCGGGCATGGCCTCGATGGCGGCCTGCTCTCGTGCATAGACGGCCGCGGCCAGATCGTCATGCTGGACGGCCGCGGCAGGCAGGACACCATTGATGACCAGGTGCTGCTGCAACAGCCCGATGCCCGCCAGCTCCTGGCTAGTCCGCGCGGCCTCTTCGAGCGTGGCCCGCTGCGCGCGCGTGACCAGCACCAGGCGCGTGCGTTGCGGGTCCGCCAACGCCGCGACGGCTTCGCGGTACTGGGAACGTTGCTTTTCCAGGCCGGCCAGCGGCCCCAGGCATGACGCATCGCCTTGGCCAGCATCCAGAAAGCTGCTCCAGGCTCCCGGCAACTGCAACAGGCGGATGGTATGCCCCGTGGGCGCCGTGTCGAAAATGACGTGATCGAAGTCCGACGTCAGGTTTGAGTCCGTCAGCAAAGACGTGAATTCGTCAAACGCCGCAATCTCCGTGGTGCAGGCGCCCGACAAGGATTCTTCAATGCCCCGCACCACATCGTCGGGCAAGACGCCGCGCACCGGGTTCACGATTCGGTCCCGGTACTGTTGGGCCGCGCCTTGCGGGTCAATTTCCAGCGCCGACAGGTTGCGCACGGCGGCAATCGCGGTGATGTGGTTGCCGATATCAACGCCGAATACCTGCCCCACGTTCGATGCGGGATCAGTGCTGACCAACAGCACACGCCTGCCCTGCTCCGCCAGCAAGACGGCCGCCGCGCAAGCCAGCGAGGTCTTGCCGACTCCGCCTTTGCCGGTAAAGAAGAAAAACCTGGGAGCTGCATCTAGAAATTTCATGGCCGTCCCCTTAGCAGGTGCGATTGCCGCCACAACAACCCGACTGCGGTTTGGCGTCGCCGGGGGCTTCGATACCTGTCCATCGCACGAGTTCCTCGCGCGTGGGATATCTGCCCGCCAACGCAATCTCGTTATCAACCAAGGTCAAAGGAAGCGCTTCCGCGCCCGAGCGCGTCAGAAACGCGCTCACCACCGCGTTCTGCGCAAACGCCAAGGGCTGTTGGGCCAGGTTGAGCCGTTCGATGTTTGCGCCTTGCCGCTTCGCCCAATCGATGTCGGCCGCACTCGTTACCAAAGCCTGATCCACGTCCAAGCCACACACGCCTGTGCTGCAGCACAGGGCCGGGTCAAATATCTGTATGGTTTTCATTTTGACGCTCCAAGAATTTTCGAAATATTCGTCAAAAAAAATGGCCCATCGACAGGCGTCATGAGCATTAGCACGGCATTACTCGGCCGGCTTGCTTTCACCAATCTGCTTCAACTCGCGATGAATCGCTGCCTTATCCAACGCCGCGATGGGCAGGTTGGCAAAAATATTGATGCGGGCGGAGATCTGCCGAAAGATCTTTTCGAAGACGCGGCGCTTCTCTTCATCGGTGCCCTCCGCGGCGGCAGGATCTTCAAAGCCCCAATGGGCAGAGATCGGCCGGCCTGGCCAAACCGGGCAGACTTCGCCGGCGGCGTTGTCGCACACGGTGATGATGAAATCCATCTGGGGTGCGTCCGGCGCGGCGAATTCGTCCCAGCTTTTGCTGCGCAGTTGCTCTATCGGGTAGTCCAACACTTGCACTCGTTCGATCGCGAACGGATTCACGGTGCCACCCGGATAGCTGCCCGCGCTGTACGCATGGAAGCGGCCCTTCCCCAGCGTATTGAGCAAGGCTTCCGCCATAATGCTGCGCGCCGAGTTGCCGGTGCACAAAAATAGAACGTTATAGACTTTCTCGGTCATGATGCGGACTCTTCAAGAGAGGTTGTTCACGCGCCGCGCGCGAGCGGCTGCATGTGGGGCACAAGCGGTGACGCTTGTCGGGGCACAAGGTTGGCCACCGCAGCAGTTGTCAGTCAGGTAGGCCAACAGTTCCGCCATCGACTCGAATCGAGCTTCATAGATGACAAACCTTCCTTCCTGCCGCGACGTCAACAAGCCGGCATACACCAGCTCTTTCAAGTGAAAAGAAAGCGAAGAGGGAGGGATGCCCGTCTTTTCCGATAGTTGGCCGGCAGGCAGACCTTCCGGCCCCGCCTGGACCAGCAGGCGGTAGACGGTAAGGCGCGATTCGTGTCCGATCGCGGCGAGGGCTTTGACAGCATCTTTCATTTCCATTTTTCGATTATCGTGGAATAGTGGAAGACTGTAAACCCTGATTTAGGGTCGCGGGTGATGGCTAGCCGAAGCGGCCGGTGATGTAGTCGGAAGTTTGTTCACGCTTCGGTTTGGTGAACAGGTCGTCGGTCCGGCCCATCTCGACCAGTTCGCCGGCGCACATGAACCCGGTGTAGTCAGAACAACGCGCAGCCTGTTGCATGTTGTGCGTCACGATCAGGACGGTGTAGTCCTTCTTCAGCTCGGCAATCAGCTGTTCGATCTTTGCGGTGGAGATCGGGTCCAGTGCGGAAGTCGGTTCATCCAGCAGCAACACGTCGGGGCTCAGGGCAATTGCGCGGGCGATGCATAGCCGCTGTTGCTGGCCGCCCGACAGCCCCAGCGCGTTCTGCTCCAGCTTGTCCTTGACCTCGTCCCAGAGCGCGGCGTTGCGCAATGCCGCTTCCACCCTGACGTCCATCTCGGCCTTGGGTAAGCGGTCGTAGTGCCGGATGGCGTAGGCAACGTTGTCGTAGATCGACATCGGAAACGGGACCGGCTTCTGGAACACCATCCCCACCTTGCTACGCAAGCGGTTGATCGAATACTCGGGGTCCAGAATGTTCTGGTTGTCCAGCAAGACCTCGCCGCGCGCTTCCAACCCTGGATAAATCGCGTAGATACGATTAAAGACACGCAAGAGGGTCGATTTGCCGCAGCCGGACGGGCCGATCAGCGCGGTAACGCGATTGGAAGCCAGTTCGATATTGACGTTGTTCAGCGCCTGGACACCCTTGTAATAGAAGCACAGGTCGCGAGTCACCACTTTCGGCTGCGTCGCGATGGCCGGATTGTCCAAGGTGGCGCTGCGGGCCGCAATGGCCCCGGCCGCCGAGGAGTTCAATACCGATGACGGGAAAGCAAATTCAGTCATGATTCACCTTGTTGCGTGACAAGATAGCGCGGGAGAGCAGGCTCAGGAGCAGTACGAACATCGTGACGACGAAGGCGCCGGCCCAGGCCAGCGCATGCCAGCTTTCGTAGGGGCTCATTGCATATTGGAAGATGACGGCGGGCACGCTGGCCATCGGCGCGCTCAGGTCCGCGTTCCAGTATTGGTTGTTCAACGCCGTAAAGAGCAAGGGCGCGGTTTCACCACTGATGCGCGCCAAGGCCAACAACACGCCGGTCGTGATGCCCGGCAACGCGGCCCGGAACAACACCTGAACCGTCACTTTCCATTGGGGCACCCCCAAAGCCAACGCCGCTTCGCGCATTTGGCTGGGAACCAGTTGCAGCATTTCGTCGGTGGTACGGACCACAACCGGCAGCACGATGAACGCCAACGCGATGGCGCCCGCCCAGCCGGAGAAATGCCCCATTTGCCGGACGACCAGTTCGTAGACGAACAGGCCCAACACGATGGAAGGCGCAGAAAGCAGAATGTCGTTCACGAAGCGGATCACCGCGCCGATCCGATGGCGGTTCACGTATTCTGCCAGGTACGTTCCGGCCGCAATCCCGATGGGGGTACCGAGCAGAATCGCGACCACACTCATCAACAGGCTGCCGAACAAGGCGTTGGCCAAGCCCCCATCGGCGCCCGGCGGCGGCGTCATCTTGAAGATCAGGTCCCATTTAAGCGCCGCGAAGCCCTTGGTTGCCGTGGTCCACAGGATCCAGATCAACCAGAACAGCCCAAACAGGGTCGCAGCCATCGACAGCGCTACCGACACCAGATTTCGCGCGGTACGCATGCGTTGCAGACGCAGGCCTTGCGGGGTCATTGCCTTCCCTCCTGACGATTGAGGCGGTTGAGCATCAGTTTGGCAATGGCCAGGACAACAAAGGTCACGACAAACAGCAGGAAACCCAGGGCGATCAACGACGACAGGTAGATGTCGGAGTCGGCCTCGGTGAACTCATTGGCGATGGTGGCCGCAATGGAATTGCCCGGCTCCAGCAACGAGGGCGTCAGCCGATGCGCGTTACCTAATACAAAGGTCACCGCCATGGTTTCGCCCAGCGCCCTGCCCAACCCCAGGAATACGCCGCCGATCACCGCCGAGCGCGTGTGCGGCAAGACGATGTTCCAGACGACTTCCCAGGTGGTGGAACCCAGGGCGTAGGCGGACTCTTTCAACGGGCGGGGCACCGTCAAAAACACTTCGCGCATGACGGATGTGATGAACGGCACCACCATGATGGCCAGCACGATGCCGGCCGTCAGCATGCCCATGCCCAGAGGCGGGCCGGAAAAAAGCACGCCGATGAAGGGAAGCGCGCCGATGTGTTCGTCAAGCCACGGATTGACGTATTCAGCCATCACCGGCACGAAGACGAAGAGGCCCCACATGCCGTAGATGATGGACGGGATGCCCGCCAGCAGTTCTATCGCCGACGCTACCGGCTGGCGCAGCCACTTGGGCGCGACTTCAGTCAGGTAGTACGCAATACCGAAGCTGACCGGTACCGCGATCAGCATGGCAATGAACGCCGTCACCAAGGTTCCGTAGATCGGCACCAACGCGCCAAACTTGTGATTGACCGCATCCCAATCACTGGACCAGAGAAATTCGAACCCAAAGGTGCTGAAGGCGAGCCTGCCTCCCCACAGCATGGACAGCGCGGCCCCGCTCAGCGACACCAATACAAAAATGCCGGCTACGGCAACAATGCGGCGAAAGACCTTGTCCGAAGACGCATCGCGGCGCGATCGCGACTCCTCGGCCTGGAAATCCAGCGCGGGGTTAAAACCCGGATTATTCGACATTTACGTCAACCTGTAAGAACGCAGCCAATTGGCTGTCGGTCTCGCCCGGCGGCGCCGATCCTGCAAGCGCTGCCGGGCGAGACCGACTCCTGGGATCAACGCTTGATCTGCGCGGCCCAGTAGCTTTCGATCTGGGCAACCAGCTCCTTGGGCAGCGGCACGTAGTCCAATGCCTCGGCTTCGTGCTGGCCGTTTTCCAGGGCCCACTTAAAGAAGTCCAGCGTGGCGACCGTACGCGCTGCGTCCTTGGGCTGCTTGTACATCATGACAAACACCGTTGCCGCGATGGGCCAGGCGTCGTCACCCGGCGCGTTGGTGATCACCAGATGGAAATCCTGCGAGTTCTTCCAGTCGGCGTGCGCGGCTGCGGATTGGAACGTCTTGTCACTGGGCACGACGAACTTTCCGTCCGAGTTCTTGACTGCCGCGTAAGACATCTCGTTCTGCAGCGCGTACGCCAGTTCTACGTAACCGATCGAATTCTTGATCTGCTTCACGTATGCGGCGACGCCTTCGTTGCCCTTGCCGCCCACACCAACGGGCCACCGTACGGACGTGCCCTCACCCACCTTGGTCTGCCATTCCGGGCTGATCTTGGACAGGTAGTTGACCCAGTTGAAGGTCGTGCCCGAGCCGTCCGAACGATGCACCACCGTGATCTTTGCGTCGGGCAGTTTCATCCCCGGGTTCAGATCGGCGATTGCTTTGTCATTCCATTTTTCGATCTTGCCCAGATAGATATCAGCGAGCAAGGGACCGGTGAAGCGCAGCTTGCCCGGCTCGATGCCGGCGATGTTAACGACGGGAACCACGCCGCCGATGACCACCGGGAACTGGCCCAAACCGGCCTCTGCGAGTTCCTTGGGGGGCAAGGGCTTGTCAGACGCGCCGAAGTCGACCGTACCGGCCTTGATCTGCGCGATACCGCCGCCCGAACCGATCGATTGGTAGTTGATCTTGTTGCCCGTCTTGGTGTTGTAAGTGTCGGACCACTTCGACAGGATCGGGTAGACGAACGTCGATCCGGCGCCCGTGATATCCGCGGCCTGGGCTGAAACCATGCCGAGTGCGAAGGAAATGCCCAATCCGGCAGCGTATCTTTTGGCCTGTGCAAACATGCTTATTCTCCACTTGAGGGTGCATTGAGGAAGTCCGTTTGACTCCCTGATCACAACATCTCTGTCTGTCGTGATTTATGGAAATAATGAATCAAATTCATTAACGGTTTATGACAGTTTCCAATTCCTGCCTGCCCCGTCCCGACGTGCCAATGACAAGCTCGGCGTCGTCAGGCAAGCAGCCACACGCATGCGTCGCGCAGCAGTCTTCCAGGATGAATTCAAGTAGCCCGTAGATGCCTCCGAGCCGCGCACGATAGCGAACGACCTCGCCTGTTCTACTGCCGACGATCAGACCAGCTCTCGCAAGCCCAGCCAAGTGTTGCGACACCGTGCTGCGCGGCCCGCCGACGACGGCGGCTATCTTCGCCGCATCCATTCCGCGCGGCTCCTGGCGTATCAACATCCGGAAAATGGCCAAGCGCGTCGAGTGGCTCAGCGCAGTGAACACCGAGACAGCTTCCGCTGCATTCGTTGCCGAGGCGATTGGAGAGGCGAGCGCTGAGACCATGGCTTGAGGGCGCCCTGAGGGCCAATCGAGGGTTTCCATATAAAGTCCATATGTCTTGATTTAACGACATATTGTGCTTGTCACATGACGATTCGATGACAGTCTAAATTTATCTTCTCAACGTTTCAATTATTGTTGTAGTATTGACGAATGGATAAAAACACTGCTGTGAGCGTTTTCGAATCTCTTGCCTCCGGCGTTCGCTTGGACATATTCCGTCTTCTCGTGCGCGCCGCTCCAGTCGGCTGTGTTGCCGGGGAGATCGCGGCGGAATTAAACCTGCCGCCCACTAATCTTTCGTTTCATCTAAAGGCGCTAACGCAATCAGGTCTACTTACCGTAGAGCAAGAGGGGCGGTACATGCGCTACCGCGCGAATATCGATTTGATGAACGAGTTAGTGAGCTATCTCACTGCGGAATGCTGCAGCGGAATTCCAGCGCCCTCTTCCTCCGAAACTCTGGGGGCCGCCTGATGTCCGAGGTCGCTCCTGACCGCCATGCGGATGTGGTCATTGTTGGGGGTGGCCAGAGTGCCCTCGCCGTTGCCTACTTCCTCAGGCGTACCGCTTTAAAGGTGATTCTTCTGGACGCTGGCGCGGGTCCGGGCGGAGCATGGCGGCACGGATGGGAATCGTTGCACCTGTTCTCACCCGTACAGTGGAGCTCCCTGCCCGGCTGGCCTATGCCCCCGACACAAGGTTACCCGGCGCGAGATCAGGTTATTGAATACCTCGCGCGCTATGAACAACGATACCGCTTCAAGGTGGAGCGGCCTGTAGCGGTTGCGTCCATCAGCAAGCGGGAGTCAGGATTCTTCGTCGATACTGACAAGGGCGCTTGGCATGCCAAGGCCGTAATCAGCGCCACAGGCACCTGGAGCGCTCCATTCATTCCACCGTACGACGACCGGGACGTCTTTCGTGGCG
The DNA here is from genome assembly GCF_001299375.1 of Achromobacter sp. 2789STDY5608621. Lineage (NCBI taxonomy): Bacteria > Pseudomonadati > Pseudomonadota > Betaproteobacteria > Burkholderiales > Alcaligenaceae > Achromobacter > Achromobacter sp. 2789STDY5608621. The sequence goes on from NZ_CYTU01000018.1 coordinate 67,644, forward strand.
AACAGGTCCATTCCGCGCACTACCAGTCGCCAGCCCCTTACGCGGGCAAGCGCGTGTTGGTCGTTGGCGGCGGTAATTCCGGAGCACAGATTCTCGCAGAGCTTTCCGAGGTTGCCCAAACCACGTGGGTAACGTCCACCGAACCGCTGTTCTTGCCGGATGACGTTGATGGACGGGTTCTATTTGAACGCGCTACCGCGCGTTGGCAGGCGATGCAGTCGGGCAAACAACCCGAAGACCTTCCAGGCGGATTTGGCGATGTGGTCATGGTCCCACCCGTGCGCAAGGCGCGCGAGCGCGGAGTACTGCAATCGGTTCGCCCATTCTCGCGCTTTACGTGCGATGGCGTCGTGTGGGCCGACGGTTCTTCGTCAGTGGTCGGCGCTGTCGTGTGGTGCACCGGATTCCGGCCTGCATTGGCGCATCTCGCCGCACTAGGCATCCTCGACCCCGATGGCAAAGTTCGAGTTTCTGGCACGCAGGCTGCCGATGTTCCAGGCCTGTGGCTCGTCGGTTATGGCGAATGGACGGGTTTTGCGTCCGCCACCCTCATTGGCGTCATGCGAACCGCCAAATCCACTGCGGCCGAAGTGGCCGCTTTTGTTGAAACCGCATTTTCTCTCACCTCCTGATCACACATATGAGCACCGTTACCATCTACCACAATCCCCAATGCGGAACCTCCCGGAACACGCTAGCGCTGATACGCAACGCGGGGATCGAACCGCAAGTTATCGAATATCTACAAACGCCGCCGGATCGCGACACCCTCGTTGATCTGATCGCCCAAGCAGGTTTGACCGTTCGTGACGCTATTCGCCAGAAGGGGACGCCGTATCTCGAGCTTGGGCTGGACGACGCATCCTTAAGCGATGATGCGTTGATCGACGCCATGCTGGCGCATCCCATTCTGATCAACCGCCCGTTTGTCGTGACTCCTTCGGGTGTTCGCCTGTGCCGACCTTCCGAGGAGGTATTGGACATCCTCGAGGCTCCCCAGCGCGGCCCGTTCACCAAAGAAGATGGCGAAGTGGTCATCGACGACAGCGGAAAGCGCGTGCGCTAAACCATGCCAAGTCCTTCGACAGCCGCGGACACTGTGCATCCATCCGACAAGGCGCACGGATTGGTCACAGCATTGGGGATAGGTCAGATCTGTTCCTGGGGATCGCTCTACTATAGCTTTCCGTTGATTGCCGAGGCGATGGGCAAAGAGCTTGGCTGGAGCAAACCCGACCTCTATGGCGCTGCCACGCTCGGGCTGATCCTCGCCGCGTTGGCCGCATATCCGGTGGGTGTTGCGGTTGATCGTGGACACGGTCGTTGGGTAATGGGCCTTTCCTCACTGCTCGCGGGAGGGTTGCTGTTGCTTTGGTCTCAAGTGACGTCCCTGCCGGCTTTCTACGTCCTTGTCGCAGCCCTGGGCGCGTTGCAAGCAGCCACGCTTTACGAGCCGGCCTTCGCCGTGATCGCGCGCCGCGTGGGTCCGGGTCATTCACGGGCGGGCATTACCGCTCTGACGCTATGGGGTGGCTTTGCCAGTACTGTCTTTATCCCGCTGGTGCAATGGCTGTTGAATCTATGGGGCTGGCGTGAAGCATTGATCGCACTAGCTGCGGTCAACGCAATCATCTGCACCGGCGCCTACCTGCTCTTTATTCAGCCTGCCCGAGATGCCAGGCCGACCGACAACGTCAATCCTGGTGAACAGCGCGAAAGAAATCGCCTAGCTGTTCAGGAAGCGCTGCGTCGGCCTGTTTTCTGGGCGCTGCTGTTGTCGCTGACAGCATACGCGGCCATGTTCTCTGCCTTTACGTTCCATATGTACCCCTTACTGCGCGAGCGAGGCATCGACACCGCTTCGGTTGTTCAAGCCATCGCTTTGATCGGCCCCGCCCAAGTGGCGGGCCGAATCGTCGTAAGCATTTTCGCGGCACGCGCCTCCATGCGAATGGTGGGTACAGCGGTGGTGACGGTCTTCCCGCTCGCCTTTGGCGCCCTTGCCTACTTGCACACGGACTTCATTGTCGTCGCGGCAATCTGCGTGGTTTACGGCGGAGCCAACGGCATATTCACGATCGTTCGTGGCATGGTTGTGCCTGAAATGTTGAGCCGACATGCCTACGGAGCCATCAACGGGCTCCTGACCGTGCCGATGACATTTGCGCGCGCCGCCGCCCCGGTGGGCGCCGCGGCCCTTTGGGCCATTGGATCCTCCTACGACGGAGTGCTTGTCTCAATCTTGGTGGTGGCGTTATTACTGGCCGCAAGCTTCTGGCTGGCAGCGTGGCTCAGCCGCCCAAAACTACAATTTTTGCCCGAGTGAGTGTATTGCAATGACGACGTATTCTTCACCCTCTGACCTCGATCTTCCGAGCCTGGATGACTCTTTGCTGGACGTCCCCACGCACGACAAGCTGTCGCTGACGGCCGGCGCGACGCATCCGCCCCGCATACTGCTGCTGTACGGTTCCCTGCGTGAACGCTCGTACAGTCGGTTGCTCACTGAAGAGGCGGCGCGGATTTTGACGCGGCTCGGCGCCGAGACCCGGATTTTCGATCCGAGCGGCTTGCCTTTGCCCGATAGTGTTCCCGCGGACCATCCAAAAGTGGCTGAATTGCGTGCACTATCCCTGTGGTCCGAGGGGCAGGTATGGTGCAGCCCCGAGCGGCACGGCACGCTTACGGGTGTGTTCAAGAGTCAGATCGACTGGTTGCCGCTGGAGACGGGTAGTGTGCGGCCGACACAGGGCCGCACGCTTGCGGTTATGCAGGTTTCGGGGGGGTCCCAATCCTTCAACGCGGTAAACGCCTTGCGCGTGCTGGGCCGCTGGATGCGCATGGTAACCATCCCGAACCAGTCCTCAGTCGCCAAGGCGTTTCAGGAGTTTGACGAAGCCGGCCGCATGAAGCCTTCGCCCTACTACGACCGGGTGGTGGATGTCATGGAAGAACTCTATAAATTCACACTGCTGGTGCGGGACCGAAGTGACTATCTCACGGACCGATATAGCGAGCGCAAGGGCATGGCCGAGGAGATCGCACGCCTGGCTCGTGAAGCGATGACGCATGAGACGGAGACCCAATAAGGTTTACGCCCTCCTCTCCTTATCTTCATCAACTTGACGAACGGACTTTATTTCCATATACCTGGACATACGGAATAGCTTCCGTTCTTTTCAAGAAATGCGGGTGGGACCGGACCGGTTATCCAGCCTATCGACGTTCCGATCAGCCTGAGGGACGCCGGCGAATCACGTTGCCTGGCCTCATGGGTGAAGATGATGTTTACGCGCATTCTGGTGGATTTCGACCTCGCACACCTGAGTCGGCCATCGTTGGTGGCGCTCTTGGACTTGGCACAAGCCAACCATGCTGCATTGACGTTCCTCGCAGTGCGCCCAAAGCTGGATGAGCTTTTGAGCGAATCCGAGGAGTCATTCCTCGCTGATGTGCATAAGCAGATTGGGACCGAGTGGGCTACGCTCTTGTCCGCAGCTCGAGAACGCGAATTGCAGCCGCGTCTTCATATCCTTGCGGGCGATTCTATTGAGTCTCTTTTGGCATTCGGGCGTGAGATGGACGCCGACCTAATCGTCGCAGGCAATTCGCACTGCGGCGGCCTCAAGAACGCCATTCTGGGAGTCCCGTGCAAAGAGCTTTTAGGGCGCGCAGATGTGGCCATCCTGATCCTTCCTTAAAACCACCTCGTCGACGTGGACCGTCTTCATCGGCAGCGGGGTCGCAGATTGAACCTCCGCCTGCGCCCTCCGATGACAATTGCAGATTAGGTGCAGCACTTTGCTTCAGCGCTTGCACGACGAACTTGCGTGTTACACACACCGGTCTCAGGAAGCACAAGCTCCACTCGTTTTGCAGCTTCCAAGTCGCCGGCTAGTGCGGCCACAACAGATCGGACCTGTTCATAGCCTGTCAGCATTAGAAACGTAGGCGCACGCCCGTAGCTTTTCATTCCAACGACGAACACCCCCTCGTCGGGATGCCCCAGTTCCGAGGCGCCATGGGGCCGAACTGTCCCGCAACTATGCACATTCGGGTCGATCATTGGAGCCAAGCGAATAGGGCTTTGCGTTGCAGGATCGAGTTCGAGCCTAAGCTCCGCCATCAACCGAAGGTCGGGACGAAATCCCGTTGCGACGACAATCTCGTCGACGGGGGCAAGCGCCTTGACGCCACTGTGAACCGTCAAGCCCTCGTCGGAATCGCTCACGCGGTCAACGTCGACACCGGTGAAAAGCACTATCCTTCCCTCGTCCAGAAGCTTTTTGACTGTCGTTCCCAACCTACCGCGCTCCTCAAGCTGGTCATTCTCTCCGCCTCCGAAAAGCCGATCGGTCGAAGCCCCGCGGATCGCCCAATAAACCCGTGTACCAGGTTCAATGCTGGCCAGTTCCACTAGGTCCTGAAGCGCATTGAAGGCGGAATGGCCCCCGCCAATCACCAACACTCGACGATTGGCGTATCGCTGCCGGGCGTCTCCCAGAATGTCGGGAATGCCATAGGCGATCTGGGCCGCGAACCGCTCTTCTCCCAAGGCCGGGATGCCATGCGCGCCCATCCAGTTTGGTGTGTTCCAGGTGCCAGAGGCATCGATAACTGCCCGTGCCCGGACATCCCGCTCGCCATCGGGTCCGCTGACCCGCAGCAGGAACGGTGCGGCAGCGCGATCCTGGCTTCTCATGACATCGTGCCCAACGCGGCTGACCGCCATCACGCGGTGATGGGTCTTCAGGCAACGCTTGATCGGCGCCAATTCCGACAAGGGCTGCAAATACTGCGCCAGCAATTCGCGTCCGGTGGGATAAGCGTCACTGGGCGGGGCAACCCAACCTGACTGCGCGAGCAACTCGCCGGCCTTCTTGTCGATGTTGTAGCCCCACGGAGAGAACATCCGTACATGTCCCCACTGGTTCAGGCTTGCGCCCGACTGGTCCCCTGCTTCGAATACGACGAAGGGTATGCCTCTGTCCAGCAGATGAGCGGCGGCGCTCAGCCCGACGGGGCCGGCTCCGATGATTGCGACGGGGTGGTCATTGATGCGCATTCCAGGTACCTCTCTTCATGGGGTTGGGACACGGCCGAAGCCGTATTTAATTGGTACTACCAACTATTTGCTTAAAAAAAAGCCGCAATTTCTACGGCTTGGACTCTACGGCTCAAACTCCACGGCACACGTCGAGGCGACGCCACAACGTGCTTGTGCGGCGCGCGTCAACTGCCGCAGCAGATCAAGCGATGCCTCCAGGACCTCGGGCTTCATGTGTTCGATCATGGCAAATTCTTCGGCAACCAGATCCGCCCGAATGGTCTGATACAGCTTGCGCCCCGCCGCGGTCGGCTCAAGCTGCACCGCCCGGCGGTCGGCGGCATCTTCGATCCTTGTGACGTAGCCCTTGCGTTCCAGCGAATCAACAATTCGGCTGGCCGTGCTCTTGTCCAGGAACATCACCAGCGCAAGCGCCTGCAACCGCAGCGGCCCTTGCTTGACCAGGGTTTCCAAGGCATAGCACTGCGCCACGGACACGTCATAGCAACAAATGCGATCGCGATCGCGGAATTGATGGACCCTGATCAGCTGGTTCACCGCTTCATAGAGCGCTTCGGCGTCCCGACTGGCCAGACGTGTTCTTGTTGAATTCATTCTTGGTGGCTAAATTAGTTGTTGGTGCCAACGTTATTCGCTTTGGCGCTTCAGGTCAATACCGTAGCGCTTCATTTTTTGCCACAGGTTCTTCCTGGATATGCTCAAGACGTCGGCCGTTTCTTGAATGCGGCCGCCGTGCCGGCGCAACACCTCTTCGATGTACAGCCGCTCACAGATCTGTTGGTAGGCGTTGAGCGTGGCCTCTTCCCCACCTTGCGGCTCATCGTGAAAATGGTCGCCGTCCGGACCTTCAGGAAAGATGTCCCCCGGCAACAAGACGCTGGACTGGCTTACCAGACAGGCGCGTTCGATCCGGTTATGCAATTCGCGGATATTGCCCGGCCAGGGGTACGCCTGCATCTTGGCCAGTGACAACGGGTGCAGGGTTTTTGCAGGCTCTCCCAGGCGCTCGGCAATGCTGGTGGCAAACCGTTTGGCCAGCCAGAGGATGTCTTCAGGCCGATCGCGCAGCGGCTTTACCTCAAGGGTGACGGTGTTGATCCGGTAGTAAAGGTCTTCCCTGAACAACTTGGCGCTGACCATCTCGGCCAGGTTTCGGTTGGTGGCGCAGACCAGGTCGAACTTGGTGTGGGTGTCGTGTTCGGCGCCCAGTCGGCGGACACGCTTTTCCTGTATCGCACGCAACAGCGCGCCTTGCAGCGCCGGCGATAGCTCTCCGACTTCATCCAGGAACAGCGTGCCGCCGTCGGCTTGTTCGAAGTAACCCTTGCGTAGCTTGTCCGCACCGGTATAAGCCCCCTTTTCATAGCCGAAGAATTCCGCTTCGGCGATGGTGGAGGCAATGGCGCCGCAGTTCACGGCTACGAACGGCCGCGCGGTAAGGTCCGGCCCCGCCTGGCTGTGGATCAGTCGTGCCAATACCTCTTTGCCAACCCCTGACTCTCCAACCAACAGGACGGCCGACGCACGGCCCGCCAGCCGGGGCACCATGCGGCGTAGATTCTGGGCCGCCTGCGACACCCCTAGTTCCGTATCGCTTTCCGGCGAGGCCTGCGCCGGGACAACATCGCGCACGGTCTGGATCAGCGTCGCGATGTCAAAAGGCTTGGTCACGTAGTCCTTGACGCCGAGCTTCAGCAAATCCACGGCCCTTTCCACCGTGGCATAGGCGGTCATCAGGATGAACGGTGGCAATGTACCGCCCTGCGCCACCAACTGTAGATAAAGTTCGTCGCCATCCAGGTCTGGCAGGCGGACATCGCTGATCACCACGCCATAGGCATTGGCGTGGATGGCCTCCCTTGCCTCATACCCCTTGGAAAACCAGTCGGCACGGATTCCCTCCAGACGAAACCTTTCCACAATGGATTCGCCCATGATGGCGTCGTCTTCGATCAAACAGACATATGGCTGTATCACGGCGTCAGCTCCAAGTTCGTTTTTTCAATGGGTGCGGCGCAAGGCAGTGTGATGGTGAAGGCGGTGTAGCCTTCTTCGCTTATCACTTCGATCGTGCCTTGCAATTGCGTGACGATTTGGTAAGTCACCCACAGGCCCAGTCCGCGGGAGCGGCCCTCTGCCCGCCCCGCTCCCCGGGCATCCACCCGGTAAGGCTCAAACAAATGGGGCAGCACATCGTGTGGAATGTGCTGCCCGGAATTTGCAATTTCTACTGAAAGGCGGTCGGCGGTTCCGGTCACGGTGCAACTGACGCTACCGCCGCGTTCCACGGCGTTCTTTGCGTTGATGAGCAGGTTCAAGACCAACTGGCGCACCAGATGCGCGGGCAGCGGCAATTCGTCCCGGGTGGTGACGTCCCACAGCAACGAGGCGTTCTTCTCCGATAATTCGGGCTCGATCAGCAAGCGCAGATCCTGCCAATCCGTGGTGTGCATGAAGGCCGAATCCAGGCGCGCCTCCACCAGCAAGGCACCGACCGTATGCCGAATCTGCATCAAGCCCCGTCGCGTCAGGCCGACTGTTCTTTGGGTTAATTCATCGTAGGAACCGTGCTTTTCCAAGGTATCCAACGCGTTGAGCATGCCGCCAAGCGGGTTATTGATCTCGTGCGCGACCCCGGCAGCCACTAGGCCTACCGCTGCCAGCCGTTCGGCGGCAATGATTTCCTGTTCAAGCGCTTCCTGTCGTTCCAGTTGCGTCAGCATGGATGCAAAGCTGCGCCCCAACACCGCGATTTCGTCGCTTCCTTCCTTGCGCAAGGAAAGTCCGATGTTGGCCGCCGGTTCGCGCCCGACACGCTGAGTCGCCTGGGCCAAAGACAGGAGCGGCCGTGCAATGCGGTTTCCCCATAACCAGCCCAGCGCCAGTAGCAACAGCAGCCCGGGAATACTGACCAGCAGCACCTGGCTGACCAGGTCGTACAGGCGCTGGCGCCAGATGCTAGCGTCGTAAGACGCCAGCACGTATCCAGCCAATCCCGCATCTTCAGACACAACTGCGGCGCCGGCGACTGCCAACGTGGCGTCCAGGCTATCGGGGGTATTGAATACAAAGGTGCGCGGATCGTCACGCAGGGTTTGCGCCGCAGCAGCCAGCTCGGTGGGCAAACCGGCGCCGGGCGTCAGCACCGGATAGCGATGCGGATCGGATGACGCATACACATGCAAGCTGGGGTCCAGCACAATGATCGACCGCAAGCCTGGGGCGCCATCTCCTGCCGTGAGCGGTATGCGCAACGCCTCGTAGACCCGCCACAGATCGTCACGCATCAAGGGTTCGCGCACCGACAAGGATAAAACCTGCGTTAACGCCATCGCGCTTTGCCGCGTGTCTCGCAGCATGCCGACGTAAGCGGTTCGCATCAGCGTCGCGGTAACCACCAGTTCCGTTACCACGATCGCGGCGGCCAAGGCCAACGGCACCTTGTAGCGATAGCTGATTCTGGACCAGGGGTTCCAACGGGCTGACTTCATGCAGAATCTCGTGCCGGGTTTTCGCCCGCTGACGTGCGCACCAACCCACGGATACCGTCGTACAGGCTATCGGCCCCCTCAACAAACCGATCGAGGAATAGGCGCTTGAGTATCAAGCGGCCATCCGAACGCGCGTGCATCTGGAGCAAAGCATCGCGCAGCGCAAGCGCGGTGTCGTCGGCAACATGCTCGCCGACCACGATGGGCGGAAACCCATATTCCGGGGATCGCCATGCGACGCGGGTGCCGGCGGCGCGCGCGCCATGTTGCGACGCAATGCTGTCCCAGACGTATCCATCGACCGCCCCGCCGCTGGCCAGCCCCGCCGCGACCGCCTCCACAACTTTGCTGTGCGCAAAGGTGAAGAAAGCCTTGCTGAAAAACCGTAGCGGGTCCTGATGCTCGGCAAGCAGTTCCGTCCGAGGCACCAGAAAGCCGGAATTAGAAAGTGGGTCGCTGTAGGCGAAGACCCGTTCGCGCAAGCCTGCAATTCTTGCCGTGCTTCGGTCCTCCTTGGGCACGATCAGGTACGACCGGTACTGCGGTTTGCCTTGGTACTGCGGCACCACCAGCAGCTTGAGCTTATCGGCGTTCAAGACGTAGGGGTAGCCACAGATCCATGCCGCGTCGATCTGGCCGCGCAACAGCAGGTCCACGATTTCCCCGTAGCTGCGTCGTTGGACGAACTGAATGTCCTGCTTAAGCGCTGCTTGAAGATCGGCCCGCCAGATATCCAGCAGTTGGAGCTGGTCGTCCAGGAACACCGCGGTCGTGCCTAACAGAAGCGGCGCGGACGCCGCTGCGTTGCGCGGCAAGGTACAGGCCGCGATAGACGCTACGCCGGCCGCGAGAAAGCTGCGGCGGTTACCGAACGGTAACGCCAGCCCCTGTTGGGGCGCCTGGACGTTACCTCTCCGGCATCGCGTTGTGCCCATGGTCTTGGTCTCCTCCTGTGTAGGGCAGTGCCAGAGACACTTGGCATGCCCTTTGCTTATCGCTCTACAGAGTACTGAAGCCGTCATTTCGTTTCAATAGGAAATATCGACATGTCAGAGCCACAAATCCTTACCCGGCGCGGATTCCTCAAGTTGAGCGGAACGGGCGGTGCTGTTGCTGCCGCAACACTCATCCCGATCATGCCCGCCCAAGCCCAACCGGCCACGGCGCCGCACACAGGAACCACGCTGCCCTACCCCGTGAAGTCCATCGCCGTCGCGCAGAAGCTCACGGCCGACACGCCCCTGCAGTTCGCCTATCCCGACAATGCCTCGCCGTGTACCGCTGTGAAGCTCGGGCATCCCGTTCCCGGCGGCGTTGGCCCTGACCACGACATCGTCGCGTACAGCACGATGTGCACGCATATGGGCTGCCCCACAGTTTTCGACAACAAAACAAAAACGTTCAAGTGCCCGTGCCACTTCAGCGAGTTTGACGCCGAGAAGGCAGGCCAGATGATCTGCGGGCAAGCCACCGAAAACCTCCCACGGATTCTGCTGCGCTATGACGCCAGTTCGGACGCGATATCCGCGGTTGGGGTCGAAGGCTTGATCTACGGCCGCCAGGCCAACATTCTGTAAGTCGGGAGACGCTCATGTCCGCACCCAAAGACCGCATCACCTTGCCGCCGAAGGATGCCGCGCGCACGAATATGACGTGCCACTTCTGTATCGTCGGCTGTGGGTACCACGTTTACAAATGGCCGGAGCAAAGCGAGGGAGGCCGGGCACCCGAGGAGAATGCGCTGGGCCAGGACTTTCGTCAGCAGCTACCGCCTTTCGCGTTGACGCTTACCCCGGCGATGACCAACGTAATCACGCAGCGGGATGGCTCGCGTCACAACATCATGATCGTTCCGGACAAGGAATGCGTGGTCAACAGCGGCTTGAGTTCGACCCGTGGCGGCCGGATGGCCAGCTATATGTACACGCCCGATGGCGATGGCAAGGCGCGCCTGAAACAGCCGCGCATGTATGCCGCCGACCAATGGGTGGACGTTCCGTGGGACAACGCCTTGGCACTGTACGCCGGCCTGCTGAAGAAGGTACTGGATACCGATGGCCCCGAGGGCATTGTGTTCTCCTGTTTCGACCACGGTGGGGCTGGCGGAGGCTTCGAAAACACCTGGGGCACGGGCAAGCTGATGTTCACCGCGCTCCAGACGCCAATGGTCCGTATCCACAATCGTCCAGCCTACAACTCGGAATGCCATGCTACGCGCGAGATGGGCATCGGCGAGCTCAACAATGCCTACGAAGACGCCGAGCTTGCCGACGTGCTGTGGTCGATTGGAAATAATCCTTACGAATCCCAGACCAACTACTTCCTGAATCACTGGATCCCCAATCTGTATGGGCAGACGGTCGAAAAGAAAAAGGCGCGCTTCGCAGGCGAAGAGCTCCCGGATACCCGCATCGTCTTCGTGGACCCTCGCGACACGCCTTCCATCGCGATCGCCCGCCAAATTGCCGGAAAAGATCGGGTGCTGCATCTGGCGATCGAACCTGGCACTGACATCGCGCTGTTCAACGGGCTGTTCACCTACGTAGTTGAACAGGGCTGGGTGGACAAGCCGTTCATCAAGACGCACACGGCGGGATTTGATGAGGCCGTCAACACGAATCGCATGCCCCTGGAGGAATGCAGCAAGATCACGGGCGTACCGGTCGACGACCTGAAGAAGGCGGCGGAGTGGTCGTACAAGCCGAAGAAGACAGGGCAGCTTCCGCGCACCATGCATGCCTACGAAAAAGGCATCATCTGGGGCAACGACAACTACGTCATTCAGTCGGCGTTGCTGGATCTGGTCATCGCCACGCACAACGTGGGGCGCCGTGGCACCGGATGTGTACGCATGGGTGGGCACCAAGAGGGTTATGCCAGGCCCCCCTACCCTGGCGACAAGAAAATCTACATTGACCAGGAACTCATCAAAGGCAAGGGCAGGATGATGACCTGGTGGGGGTCCAACAACTTCCAGACCAGCAATAACGCGCAAGCGCTCCGAGAGGCGGTGCTCAAGCGATCCGCCATCGTGAAGGAAGCCATGCAGAAAGCGCGCGGCGCTTCAACCGAAGAGATGGTCGACATCATCTATGCGGCCACGCAACGAGGCGGATTGTTTGTTGCAAGCATCAATCTCTATCCAACCAAACTGGCCGAGGCTGCCCATCTGCTGCTTCCAGCGGCGCACCCGGGCGAAACGAACCTGACGTCCATGAATGGCGAGCGGCGCATTCGCCTGTCGCAAAAGTTCACGGACCCGCCCGGGGAAGCGCAAGCGGACTGCCTGATCGCCGCGCGAATCGCCAACACGCTGAAAGCCATGTACGAGAAGGAAGGCAACAGCAAGATGGCGCAACGTTTCGCCGGATTCGACTGGAAGACGGAAGAGGATGCGTTCAATGATGGGTTTCGTCGGGCGGGCCAGAAGGACGCGCCGAAGATTGACAGCCAAGGCGGCGATACCGGTCACCTGGTCACGTACGAACGGTTGCTCGCCGCCGGCAATAACGGCGTTCAGTTACCCGTTCAGGCCTACGCGGATGGGAAGCTCAAAGGCACCGAAATGCTCTACACGGACGGTAAGTTCGACACCGCCGACGGAAAAGCTCACTTCAAGCCGGCGCAGTGGAAAGGCCTGCCCGAGCCCGTGGTCGCCCAAAAGAAGATATACAAGTTCTGGTTGAACAACGGCCGCAATAACGAGATCTGGCAAACGGCCTATCACGATCAGTACAACAGCTTTGCGCAAGACCGTTATCCGATGGCGTACATCGAGATCAACCCTGCCGATTGCCAGGACCTAGGCGTGGAGGCTTCAGACGTGGTCGAGGTCTACAACGACTACGGCTCCACCTACGCGATGGTGTACCCGGTGCCTGAAATAAAGCGCGGCCAGACGTTCATGATGTTCGGCTACGTCAACGGAATCCAAGGCGACGTCACGACCGAATGGACCGACCGCAACATCATTCCTTACTACAAAGGCACCTGGGGGAATATCCGGAAAGTTGGCTCCGTCGAGGAGTTCCGGAACACCATCAGTTTCAAGAGCCGCCGATTCACCCTGGGCTGATTTTCAACAAAAGGAGCATTGCCCCTCATGCGTATCACCAAGCTGTTCGTGTCGGTTGGGTTGGCATCCGCCAGCCTGACCTGTGTTGCGGCCCCGGACGCCACAATCCAAGCGATCTTGACCAAGAACAATTGCCTGGCGTGCCACGCGGTTGACCGCAAGGTCGTCGGCCCCTCATACAAGGACGTGGGCGCCAAGTTCAAGGACGAACCCGGCGCCGCTGCCCTGCTGCTAGGGAAAATCAAGAATGGCAGTGCGGGCACCTGGGGACCTGTGCCGATGCCGCCGAACCCCGGAATTTCAGCCGAGGACGCGAAAAAGGTCGTCGACTGGATACTTGCCGGCGCGCCAGGCTGACGCAGAACATGATCGAAGCTCCACTTTTGGATCGCCGCAAATCTCCTTCGCTACGGTCAACATCGACCGCCTCGTCAGGCATGGACGGCCCGCCCGAAGACCGGCACGGTCGGCCTCTGCATGACTTGCGCATTTCGGTCATAGACCAGTGCAATTTTCGTTGCACCTACTGTATGCCCCGAGATCAGTTCGGCGCGGATCATTCATTCCTGCGCCGCGAAGAGCTGCTGACTTTTGATGAGATTGAGAGAGTCGCAAGCGCCTTCATCAGCCTGGGCGTACGTAAGGTCAGGGTCAGCGGGGGTGAACCGCTGCTGCGCAAAGACGTGGAGCATCTTATTGCGCGACTGGCGGCGTTGCGTACGCCGTCCGGCGCGCCGATTGATCTGGCCATGACCACCAACGGGTCTTTATTGGCACGCAAGGCCCGGGGGCTGGCCGCCGCCGGGTTGCGGCGTCTGAACGTCAGCCTTGACGCGCTTTCGCCGTCCATCTTTGCGCGGGTCGCGGACACGACTGCTTCCGTGGATGATGTATTGGCGGGTATAGCCGCAGCCCAGGCTGCGGGCATCCCGCACATCAAGATAAATATGGTGGTGCACCGTGGTGTGAATGACGATCAGATCCTGCCGATGGCCCGGCGCTTTCGCGGAACCGCGCACGCGCTGCGCTTCATCGAATTCATGGATGTCGGTGCGACCAACGGTTGGAATGCCTCGGCCGTCCTGCCGTCCGACGAAGTCCTAAAGAGAATACATGCCGTTTTCCCGTTGACACCCTTGGCGCCTACGGTGCGCGGCGAAGTCGCCCGCCGCTGGGCTTACCAAGACGGTCAAGGAGAAATCGGTTTGATTTCTAGCGTCAGCCACCCATTCTGCGGCGATTGCTCAAGGGCAAGGCTCTCGGCCGACGGCAAGCTCTATACCTGTCTGTTTGCCGAACAAGGCGATGACATACGTTTGCAATTGAGGTCGGAGTCGAATCCACAAATGCTGATCAACGGCTTGGCTGAGCGGTGGCGATCCCGCAACGATCGATACTCAGAGGTTCGAACGTCACAACCACGCCAACACAAGATCGAGATGAGCTACATCGGCGGCTAGGTAGCCGCCGAGGCGCCAGCATTTTTCTTGGCGCCACGAAGCGGCTTCTTATTCGGGATGATGTCGCAGTCGCAGTGACCCGCCAGCGCAGCGATGACCGGCGCGCACGCCTCGGGGTGGCCATGGCAGCAATCGGTCAACATGAACGACATCAACGAGCCCATGACGCCTACGTCGGCACGATATATGATGCTTCGCCCCTGGCGGTCTCCCCAGATCAAGCCCGCGCGGGCAAGCACCGACAGATGCTGCGACACCGTGTTGTGGGGGCCCTCCACCATTTCCGCGATGGCGCCCGCAGGCACCCCTTCCGGCTCGCGCGCCATCAAAAGGCGAAAAATCTCGAGCCGCGTTGGCTGAGAAAGGGCGTGGAATGCGCTTAGCGCGTGCTGGAAAGACACTCCGTCCCGAGGTAAATCCGGGTTGAAATGGCTGGCAACCGCTGGGGAAGGCGTGGACGTGCTGGCGATGGGCATGGAAATTCGATAAGTCGGTAGTTCTGTATATCCGGACAGACTATATCGCATAGATGACAGATTAGTGTCAGCAACATCTGACATGCTAAAGCGGCCGCCGCAAAAAAATTGGGGCGAGTGCCAGCCCCCCAGCATCGCCCCGCAAAGTCGTCGACGAATCGACGATGTTGGCCCTACTTATGGTTTTGGGTATCAGGTTCCGATACGGCCGCCGTCATCCTTCGTAATCACGATCGTCGCGGAGCGGGGTCGTTTGCCCGCTCCATACCCAGCATTGCTTGGCCATTGGCTGGTGTACTTGGAAGGATCAGCGAGGTTGGCTTGGTCCGTGTTTTCGCCAGGATGTTGGATGTTGACAAAAATGGCCTTGCCATCAGGGGTTTCGCAGAATCCCGTAATTTCGCATCCAACCGGACCCACCAGAAAGCGCTTGAGCTGCTCTGGCGCTGGCGGCTTACCGACATAGGTATCCACCGTAAGCGTGCTGCCGTCCCCCTCGGGATACGCCAGGGATTTCTTCGCCCCATCACCAACCTGCCCGGGGCGCGCGGCCAACATCATGCAGTTGGTCACGTCGGTGTAGGCGCCGTCATCGGTCTGCAGCCAGCACAGACCCGTTACCGCACTGAACACCAGACCATCCGGGCTTGAAAAGTCCTGGTCATCGGTAAGACTGGACAGGTTTACGGTCGTGACATCGGCGTCGGCTTGCGCGCCGAACAGGTACACATCCCATTCGAAGCGATCGCCATCACCGGCCGCTGCCAATTCCTTGATACGAATGATGTGTCCGTTGGGGTTGCCAGACTGGCTAGCGCCACCCTTCATATCGGTGTACACGCGAGGATTGGCGGAGTCGGGCTCATACTGCGAGCCGGTGGGATCAACGCGGCGGCTGCTGTTGTTCGTCAACGTGCAATAGAGTTCGCCGTTCGCGGGGTTCACGCCACACCATTCGGGCCGATCCATCTTAGTTGCACCGGCGGCATCGGCCGCCAACCGGGCATTGACCGCCACATCGGCCTGATCGGAAAAGGGGTAGGTCGCATACCCGCTGACCGCCGAGTTCTGCATCGACAGTTCCAACCACGAGCCGGTGCCATCTTCTGAGAACTGGGCCGCAAATAGTGTGCCGTTATCAAGGTACTTGTCGCCCACAGAGATACGACTGATCGCGTCTGCGTCCGCGGGATCCCAATTGGCCGACGAGACCCACTTGTAGAGGTACTCGCCACGAGCGTCGTCGCCCATATATACGATGATCGGTTGACCCGCGACTGCCGTGCGGAAAGCGGCCGATTCATGGGCAAACCGGCCCAAAGCCGAGCGCTTTTTCGCCTTTCTGCTGCGGTCGTAAGCATCCACCTCGACGACGTAGCCCTGGCCGTTCATCTCGTTGCGGTAGTCATCGCTACCGTCAGCCGACGCGCCAGACTGGCTGATTATCCAGCGAGCATATCGATCGTCCGCGCCGGCCGATTCCCAACCGTGGCGCGACGCAGCGCCTTGATTGCGTCCATAGCGCCGAAGCGAGGTGACAGATTTGTCATTCCCGCGGGCGGCATCGTCCGCAGCGTCTCGCGTGAAATAGCCGTACCAGTTTTCCTCGCCAGTCAGAAAGGTGCCCCAAGGGGTCTTTCCCGTGCCGCAGTTGTTGAGCGTGCCGCGCGTACGCGTCGCGTCGGGCGAGTACTTCGTCACCAGCAGCGGGTTACCTCGGGCGGGGCCGGCGATCTCGACTTCGGAAAGCGCCGTGAGCCTGAAATTGAACAACGAATCGGGAACCGTACCCCAGGCATTGCCGGCTTTCTTTACCTCGACAACCGACACTCCATGAATGGCGATCTCCTTGTCAACCTCGGCGGCTGGCCGGGGTAGCGTATTCGTGCCCCCATTTGCATGCAGGAAGAACGAACTGAGCCCTTCGTTCGTCGTGGCCTCATGGTTGACCGCCAGCAGCCCGCGATCCGTCGAGCTTGCCGACGGCCGGTTGTCAGCACCAAGGCCGAACCATTCCATGCCATCGTGGTGGTCACCAGCACGCTTGTCGAAATCGTTGTCCGTGCCATCGTTCTTGTAGGCAAGCACCCCCTCAGCGAGCGGGTCACCCAAGCCATAGAGGGGTCGTCTCAGAAAACGGAAAATAAAGCACGCTAAGGCATAGCCGAACCTGCCAAGCTTGCTCCACCCTGTAGTGACGCGATCAGCGGGCAGGAAACGTTCCCCCTTCGCGCATGGCAGGCGCACACCAACTCAGACAGCACGGCCTCCATGCGCGCCAGGTCAGCCATTTTCTCGCGCACGTCCTTGAGCTTGTGCTCGGCCAGACTGCTGGCTTCCTCGCAATGGGTGCCATCCTCCAGCCGCAGCAGCTCGGCGATCTCATCCAGGCTGAAGCCCAGCCGCTGGGCTGATTTCACGAAGCGCACCCGCGTTACATCCGCCTCGCCATAGCGGCGGATGCTGCCATAGGGCTTGTCAGGCTCCAGCAACAAGCCCTTGCGCTGATAGAAACGGATGGTCTCCACATTGACCCCGGCCGCCTTGGCGAAAACGCCAATGGTCAGGTTCTCCAAATTGTTTTCCATATCGCTTGACTCCGTACATGAGTACGGAAGTAAGGTTACGCTATCCAATTTCAATTCGAAAGGACAAGCGCATGTCTGAACCAAAAACCGGGCGCGGCGCGCTCTTCACTGGAGGGCTTGCCGCCATCCTCGCCTCGGCTTGCTGCCTCGGGCCGTTGGTTCTGATCGCCTTGGGGTTCAGCGGCGCTTGGATCGGCAACTTGGCGGTGTTGGATCCCTATCGCCCCATCTTTATCGGCGTGGCGCTGGTGGCGTTGTTCTTCGCCTGGCGGCGCATCTACCGGCAGGCAGCGGCCTGCAAACCGGGTGAGGTCTGCGCGATTCCCCAAGTGCGAGCTACTTACAAGCTCATTTTCTGGATCGTGGCCGCGCTGGTTCTGGTCGCGCTCGGATTTCCCTACGTCATGCCATTTTTCTACTGATCGGAGTTCACCATGAAGAAACTGTTTGCCTCCCTCGCCCTCGCCGCCGTTGTTGCCCCCGTCTGGGCCGCCACCCAGACCGTCACGCTGTCCGTACCGGGCATGACCTGCTCCGCCTGCCCGATCACTGTCAAGAAGGCGATTTCCAAGGTCGAAGGCGTCAGCAAAGTTGACGTGACTTTCGAGACACGCCAAGCGGTCGTCACCTTCGACGATGCCAAGACCAGCGTGCAGAAGCTGACCAAGGCAACCGCAGACGCGGGCTATCCGTCCAGCGTCAAGCAGTGAGTCACTGAAAACGGCACCGCAGCACAACGGACGTCATTGTCTGGCGCCACAAACGATAAAGGATCTGTTGCATGACCCATCTAAAAATCACCGGCATGACTTGCGACTCGTGCGCGGCGCACGTCAAGGAAGCGCTGGAAAAAGTGCCAGGCGTGCAGTCGGCGCTGGTGTCCTATCCGAAGGGCACAGCGCAACTCGCCATCGTGCCGGGCACATCGCCGGACGCGCTGACTGCCGCCGTGGCCGGACTGGGCTACAAGGCAACGCTAGCCGATGCGCCACTGGCGGACAACCGCGTCGGACTGCTCGACAAGGTGCGGGGATGGATGGCCGCCGCCGAAAAGCACAGTGGCAACGAGCCCCCGGTGCAGGTAGCGGTCATTGGCAGCGGTGGAGCCGCGATGGCGGCGGCGCTGAAGGCCGTCGAGCAAGGCGCGCAGGTCACGCTGATCGAGCGCGGCACCATCGGCGGCACCTGCGTCAATGTCGGCTGTGTGCCGTCCAAGATCATGATCCGCGCCGCCCACATCGCCCATCTGCGCCGGGAAAGCCCGTTCGATGGCGGTATTGCGGCAACTGTGCCTACGATTGACCGCAGTAAGCTGCTGGCCCAGCAGCAGGCCCGCGTCGACGAACTGCGGCACGCCAAGTACGAAGGCATCCTGGGCGGTAATCCGGCCATCACCGTTGTGCACGGTGAGGCGCGCTTCAAGGACGACCAGAGCCTTACCGTCCGTTTGAACGAGGGTGGCGAGCGCGTCGTGATGTTCGACCGCTGCCTGGTCGCCACGGGTGCCAGCCCGGCGGTCCCGCCGATTCCGGGCTTGAAAGAGGCACCCTACTGGACTTCCACCGAGGCCCTGGCGAGCGACACCATTCCCGAACGCCTTGCCGTAATCGGCTCGTCGGTGGTGGCGCTGGAGCTGGCGCAAGCCTTTGCCCGGCTGGGCAGCAAGGTCACGGTCCTGGCGCGCAATACCTTGTTCTTCCGTGAAGACCCGGCCATCGGCGAGGCGGTGACAGCCGCTTTCCGTGCCGAGGGCATCGAGGTGCTGGAGCACACGCAAGCCAGCCAGGTCGCCCATATGGACGGTGAATTCGTGCTGACCACCACGCACGGTGAATTGCGCGCCGACAAACTGCTGGTTGCCACCGGTCGGACACCGAACACGCGCAGCCTCGCGCTGGACGCAGCGGGGGTCACTGTCAATGCGCAAGGTGCCATCGTCATCGACCAAGGCATGCGCACGAGCAACCCGAACATCTACGCGGCCGGCGACTGCACCGACCAGCCGCAGTTCGTCTATGTGGCGGCAGCGGCCGGCACCCGTGCCGCGATCAACATGACCGGCGGCGATGCGGCGCTCGACCTGACCGCAATGCCGGCCGTGGTGTTCACCGATCCGCAAGTGGCGACCGTGGGCTACAGCGAGGCGGAAGCCCACCACGACGGGATCGAGACCGACAGCCGCACCTTGACCTTGGACAACGTGCCGCGTGCGCTCGCCAACTTCGACACACGCGGCTTCATCAAGTTGGTTATCGAGGAAGGCAGCCATCGGCTGATCGGCGTACAGGCGGTCGCGCCGGAAGCGGGTGAACTGATCCAGACGGCGGCTCTGGCCATTCGCAACCGCATGACGGTGCAGGAACTGGCCGACCAGTTGTTCCCCTACCTGACGATGGTCGAGGGGTTGAAGCTCGCGGCGCAGACCTTCAACAAGGATGTGAAGCAGCTTTCCTGCTGCGCCGGGTGAGAAAAAGGAGGTGTTCAATGAACGCCTACACGGTGTCCCGGCTGGCTCTTGATGCCGGGGTGAGCGTGCATATCGTGCGCGACTACCTGCTGCGCGGATTGCTGCGCCCGGTGGCGTGCACACCAGGCGGCTACGGCTTGTTCGATGACGCCGCCTTGCAACGGCTGTGCTTCGTGCGGGCGGCCTTCGAGGCGGGCATCGGCCTCGACGCGCTGGCGCGGCTGTGCCGGGCGCTGGATGCGGCGGACGGCGACGAAGCGGCCGCGCAGCTTGCCCTGCTGCGTCAGTTCGTCGAGCGTCGGCGCGAAGCGTTGGCCGATCTGGAAGTGCAGTTGGCCACCCTGCCGACCGAGCCGGCACAGCACGCGGAGAGTCTGCCATGAACAACCCCGAGCGCTTGCCGTCCGAGACGCACAAACCGATCACCGGCTACCTGTGGGGCGGACTGGCTGTGCTGACTTGCCCCTGCCACCTGCCCATCCTCGCTGTCGTGCTGGCCGGCACAACCGCCGGTGCTTTCCTCGGCGAGCATTGGGTCATCGCGGCGCTCGGTTTGACCGGCCTGTTCCTTCTGTCCCTGTCGCGGGCGTTGCGGGCATTCAGGGAAAGAGAATGAGCGCTTTCCGGCCGGATGGATGGACGACGCCGGAACTGGCCCAAGCGGTCGAGCGCGGGCAGCTTGAACTGCACTACCAGCCCGTCGTCGATCTGCGCAGTGGTGGGATTGTCGGCGCGGAAGCCCTGTTGCGCTGGCGTCATCCGACGCTTGGACTATTGCCACCGGGCCAGTTCCTGCCCGTGGTCGAATCGTCCGGCCTGATGCCTGAAATCGGCGCTTGGGTGCTGGGCGAAGCCTGCCGCCAGATGCGTGACTGGCGAATGCTGGCATGGCGACCGTTCCGGCTGGCCGTCAATGTTTCGGCGAGCCAAGTGGGACCGGACTTCGACGGGTGGGTAAAGGGCGTGCTGGCTGATGCCGAGTTGCCCGCCGAGTATCTCGAAATCGAGCTGACCGAATCGGTCGCGTTTGGTGATCCGGCGATCTTCCCCGCCCTGGACGCCTTGCGGCAGATCGGTGTGCGCTTCGCCGCCGATGACTTCGGGACGGGGTATTCCTGTCTGCAACATCTGAAGTGCTGCCCAATCAGCACGCTCAAGATCGACCAATCGTTTGTCGCCGGGCTCGCCAACGACCGCCGCGACCAAACCATCGTGCACACCGTGATTCAGCTTGCGCACGGGCTGGGCATGGATGTGGTGGCTGAAGGCGTGGAAACATCGGCGAGTCTTGATCTATTGCGACAAGCGGACTGCGACACAGGACAAGGCTTCCTGTTCGCGAAGCCAATGCCGGCGGCGGCATTCGCCGTCTTCGTCAGTCAATGGAGGGGTGCCACCATGAATGCAAGTGACTCGACCACCACCAGTTGCTGCGTGTGCTGCAAGGAAATCCCGCTCGATGCCGCCTTCACCCCGGAAGGCGCGGAATACGTCGAGCACTTCTGCGGGTTGGAGTGTTATCAACGCTTCGAAGCGCGTGCCAAGACAGGGAACGAAACCGATGCCGATCCGAACGCCTGCGACTCGCTACCGTCAGATTGAGGCATACCCTAACTTGGCGTCAGACCATCCGGCGCTAAATCGTCAGAATAGAGTTGCCTTCCGAATTGATTGACATACGCCGTCAAGGGTCATAGATTTCTTCCTGACACATTTCCCTCAGGAGGATACCTTGCACGGTCAGCGCATCGGTTACGTCCGCGTCAGCAGCTTCGACCAGAACCCAGAACGGCAGCTCGAACAGATCCAGGTGGATAAAGTGTTCACCGACAAGGCGTCGGGCAAGGACACACGGCGGCCCGAACTGGAACGGCTGCTCGCCTTCGTGCGCGAAGGCGACACGGTCGTGGTGCACAGCATGGATCGTCTGGCGCGCAACCTCGACGACCTGCGCCGCCTGGTGCAGGGCCTCACCCAGCGCGGCGTACGCATCGAGTTCCTTAAGGAGCATTTGACCTTCACCGGCGAGGACTCGCCGATGGCGAACCTGATGCTGTCGGTAATGGGCGCGTTCGCCGAGTTCGAACGCGCCTTGATCCGCGAGCGGCAGCGCGAGGGCATCGCGCTCGCCAAGCAGCGCGGGGCCTACCGTGGCAGGAAGAAATCCCTGTCGTCTGAGCGTATTGCCGAACTGCGCCAACGTGTCGAGGCTGGCGAGCAAAAGACCAAGCTGGCTCGTGAATTCGGAATCAGTCGCGAAACCCTGTATCAATACTTGAGAACGGATCAGTAAATATGCCACGTCGTTCAATCCTGTCCGCCGCCGAGCGCGAAAGCCTGCTGGCGTTGCCGGACACCAAGGATGAGTTGATCCGTCACTACACGTTCAGCGAAACCGACCTCTCCATCATCCGGCAGCGGCGCGGCCCGGCCAACCGGCTGGGCTTCGCCGTGCAGCTCTGTTACCTGCGCTTTCCTGGTGTCATCCTGGGCGTCGATGAGCCGCCGTTTCCGCCCTTGTTGAAACTGGTCGCCGACCAGCTCAAGGTCAGCGTCGAAAGCTGGGACGAATACGGGCAGCGGGAGCAGACCCGGCGCGAGCACCTGGTCGAACTGCAAACGGTGTTCGGCTTCCAGCCCTTTACCATGGGCCACTACCGGCAGGCCGTCCAGTTGCTGACCGAGATGGCCTTGCAGACCGACAAGGGCATCGTGCTGGCCAGCACCTTGATCGAGCACCTGCGGCAGCAGTCGGTCATTCTGCCTGCCCTCAACGCCGTCGAGCGGGCGAGCGCCGAAGCAATCACCCGCGCCAACCGGCGCATCTACGATGCCTTGGCCGAACCGCTGTCGGACGCGCATCGCCGCCGCCTCGACGATCTGCTCAAGCGTCGGGACAACGGCAAAACGACCTGGCTGGCCTGGCTGCGCCAATCGCCCGTCAAACCGAATTCGCGGCACATGCTGGAACACATCGAACGCCTCAAAGCGTGGCAGGCGCTCGACCTGCCTTCTGGCATCGAGCGGTCGGTGCACCAGAACCGCCTGCTCAAGATCGCCCGTGAGGGTGGCCAGATGACGCCCGCCGACCTGGCCAAGTTCGAGGCGCAGCGACGCTATGCCACCCTGGTGGCGCTTGCCATCGAGGGCATGGCCACCGTCACCGACGAAATCATCGACCTGCACGACCGCATCCTGGGCAAGCTGTTCAACGCCGCCAAGAACAAGCATCAGCAGCAATTCCAGGCGTCCGGCAAGGCGATCAACGCCAAGGTGCGGCTGTTCGGCCGCATCGGCCAGGCGCTGATCGAGGCCAAGCAGGCGGGCCGCGATCCGTTCGCCGCCATCGAGGCCGTCATGTCCTGGGATGCCTTCGCCGAGAGCGTCACCGAAGCGCAGAAGCTTGCGCAGCCCGAGGACTTCGATTTCCTGCACCGCATCGGCGAAAGCTACGCCACGCTGCGCCGCTACGCGCCGGAATTCCTTGCCGTGCTCAAGCTGCGGGCCGCTCCCGCCGCGAAGGACGTGCTCGACGCCATCGAGGTGCTGCGCGGCATGAACAGCGACAACGCCCGCAAGGTGCCCGCCGACGCGCCGACCGAGTTCATCAAGCCGCGCTGGCAGAAGCTGGTCATGACCGACACCGGCATCGACCGGCGCTACTACGAACTGTGCGCGCTGTCGGAGATGAAGAACGCGTTGCGTTCCGGCGACATCTGGGTGCAGGGGTCGCGCCAGTTCAAGGACTTCGAGGACTACCTGGTGCCGCCCGCGAAATTCGCCAGCCTCAAGCAGGCCAGCGAATTGCCGCTGGCCGTGGCCACCGACTGCAACCGGTACCTGAACGACCGGCTGACGCTGCTGGAAACACAGCTTGCCACCGTCAACCGTATGGCGACGGCCAACGAGCTGCCGGACGCCATCATCACCGAGTCAGGCTTGAAGATCACGCCGCTCGACGCGGCGGTACCCGACACCGCCCAAGCGCTGATCGACCAGACGGCAATGATCCTGCCGCACGTCAAGATCACCGAACTGCTGCTGGAGGTGGACGAATGGACGGGCTTCACTCGGCATTTCGCGCATCTGAAATCGGGCGACCCGGCCAAAGACAAGAACCTGTTGCTGACCACGATCCTCGCCGACGCGATCAACCTGGGCCTGACCAAGATGGCGGAGTCTTGCCCCGGCACGACCTACGCCAAGCTGGCTTGGCTGCAAGCCTGGCACATCCGCGACGAAACCTACGGGGCGGCGCTGGCCGATCTGGTCAACGCACAGTTCCGCCATCCCTTCGCCGAGCACTGGGGCGACGGCACCACCTCATCGTCGGACGGCCAGAACTTCCGCACCGGCAGCAAGGCCGAGAGCACCGGCCACATCAACCCGAAATACGGGAGCAGCCCAGGGCGGACGTTCTACACCCACATTTCTGACCAGTACGCGCCATTTCACACCAAGGTCGTGAACGTCGGCGTGCGCGATTCGACCTACGTGCTCGACGGCCTGCTGTACCACGAGTCCGACTTGCGGATCGAGGAGCATTACACCGACACGGCGGGCTTCACCGATCACGTCTTCGCCCTGATGCACCTCCTGGGCTTCCGCTTCGCGCCGCGCATCCGCGACCTGGGCGACACCAAGCTCTACATCCCGAAGGGCGACGCCGCCTATGACGCGCTGAAACCCATGATCGGCGGCACGCTCAACATCAAGCACGTCCGCGCCCATTGGGACGAAATCCTGCGGCTGGCCACCTCGATCAAGCAGGGCACGGTGACGGCCTCCCTGATGCTCCGAAAGCTCGGCAGCTACCCACGCCAGAACGGCCTGGCCGTGGCGCTCCGCGAGCTGGGCCGCATCGAGCGCACGCTGTTCATCCTGGACTGGCTGCAAAGCGTGGAACTGCGCCGCCGCGTGCATGCCGGCCTGAACAAGGGCGAGGCGCGCAATGCGCTGGCCAGGGCAGTGTTTTTCAACCGCCTGGGTGAAATCCGCGACCGCAGTTTCGAGCAGCAGCGCTACCGGGCTAGCGGCCTCAATCTGGTAACGGCTGCCGTCGTGTTGTGGAACACGGTCTATCTGGAACGGGCTGCGCACGCGCTGCGTGGCAACGGCCATGCCGTTGATGACGCGCTGTTGCAGTACCTGTCGCCGCTCGGTTGGGAGCACATCAACCTCACCGGCGATTACCTCTGGCGCAGCAGCGCCAAGATCGGCGCGGGCAAGTTCAGGCCGCTACGACCGCTGCAACCGGCTTAGCGTGCTTTATTTTCCGTTTTCTGAGGCGACCCCATAGAGCACTTGCGCGGTGTATCCGGAAGGAACGCTGACCGCGTCTGCCAGCGATTTCGGAACCGCGCCGAAATTGAGCAGTTTTTCCGAGGGCTCCGTGGGAGGAGCTCCTGTGGGCGGTGTGTCCGGGCTATCGACATCGCTGTCGTCGTCTCCGTCGCCATTACAGCCCGCCAGGCCAACCCCGAACAGGGCAGAGCCCACCGTTGCCATGCCTCCCTTCAGAATCCGGCGTCGACTCAAGCGGGTTTGTAGCACCGCGTCGAATGTCGGATTTGGCGATGTGTTCGAGTCCTCGTCATTGAAGTCCACGACGGGCGCATTCATGTTGGTCTTCATATTGTCCATTTGTCTGGATTTAACGAAGCAATGAATGTAGGTGGCGCCAATTACTTTTTCATGACGGATCGGACGTTCGTTTCGGGCCGTAATGCGCGAGGCGATGCAGCGTCACCATGCGGTGGATTCAATGGACAGCAATCGCTGCACAGCAGCCGTTGACCGAGGCACTCCGACCGGCCGAAGTGGGTCGTCATCGGCCGAGCGATTGAACCAAGCTGTTGCAACGACCGGTTTCATCCACAGCCAATAACTGCCCTTCAAGACGGAACAGCTGGACCAACCTAGAATCTTGGTGCAAGTGCTATGATCGTATTTCGTTATCGAAACTCGATATGAAAGAGAACTCAACACCTCGCGCCATGGAGCACCACGATCTGCTATCGGGGCTGATCCGCCTGCACGTGCTGCACCACGCAGCCGCGCAGGAGATCTATGGGCAGTGGATGATTGACGAACTGGCCCACCACGGCTACCGACTTTCTCCCGGAACGCTGTACCCGATGCTTCACAAGATGGAGCGCGACGGATACCTAGTTTCGCGCCAGGAGCGCGACGGACGCACCGTGCGAAAGCTCTACACGATCACGCCCAAGGGCAAGGAAGGCTTGGCGCTGGCCAAGGAACGCATCCGGGAGTTCACCGGGGAGGCAATGCACAAATGACAGGCTCCACCAACACCGTACAGCACGAAGCTGTAGCTACGCGCGGTTCACCCGTTGAAGTCTTCGGCGCCTTCCTTAAACTGGGATTGACCTCCTTCGGTGGGCCGATCGCGCATCTGGGTTATTTCCGCTCGGAGTTTGTCGAGCGCCGCCGCTGGCTGGATGACCGCAGCTATTCCGATCTGGTCGCCTTGTGCCAGTTTCTTCCGGGTCCGGCCAGCAGCCAGGTGGGCATGGCGCTTGGGCTGGGTCGCGCTGGCTGGTTGGGCTTGCTGGCGGCGTGGGCAGGGTTCACTTTGCCATCGGCCATCGCGCTAATCCTGTTTGCCTTCGGCATCGCTGAGTACCAGGGACTAGCCCAGTCCGGGTGGGTGCATGGTCTCAAGGTAGTCGCCGTGGCCATCGTAGCTCAGGCGGTGTGGGGCATGGCCAAGTCGTTGTGCCCTGACCGGCCACGCGCTGCCCTGGCCATTCTGGCGGCACTGCTGACCATGATCCTACCCTCAGCAGCGGGACAGATTGTCGCGATCTTGTTGGCAGGACTGCTGGGCTGGTGGACGCTGAAGATTTCACAACCTGGCGGTGGCCAAGCTCACAGCTACCCGGTCTCGCGCAGACTGGGCGTCATTGCGCTGCTTCTGTTTGCAACACCGCTTGTCTTGCTGCCCCTATGTGCAGCAGCCACGGGATCGTCCACGATAGCGCTGCTGGATGGGGTGTACCGTTCCGGTGCGCTAGTCTTCGGCGGTGGGCACGTTGTGCTGCCGCTGCTGCAAGCCACCGTGGTGCCCAGCGGCATCGTCAGCAACGCAGACTTCCTAGCTGGCTATGGCGCTGCCCAGGCCGTGCCGGGACCGCTGTTCACTTTTTCGGCGTATCTTGGCGCAATAGCCCACGGCCCGCTGCATGGCTGGATTGGCGGCCTGGCTCTGCTGGGCACCATATTCCTCCCAGCCTTCCTCATGCTGGTCGGCGCATTGCCGTTCTGGGCGGCGCTTCGCCACCGGGCGGGTATTCAGACGACCATGGCGGGCATCAACGCCGGCGTGGTTGGTATCCTGGTATCGGCCTTATATGACCCGGTGTGGACAAGCGCCATCCACGGCAAGGCGGACTTCGGGTTGGCGTTGCTCTCGTTCGGGCTGCTCACAGTGGGGCGCGTGCCGCCAGCGCTCGTGGTGCTGCTGGCTGGCTTGGCAGGCTGGGTCATGGCGATGGGCATCTGAAATTCGTTTCACTCAGAGCTTTCAATCAAACTTCGCATAATTCCTTCGCTGATGTACCTCAGGACGAAGAATCTTCCAGCGGTATAGCTGCTGCTTGGGCGAACGAAGCTTGAACGCAGGGTTCGTTACCTCGGGATCGAGCTAACGATGCCGTTGAGATGGCAGAGCAAACTGAGGTTGATGCATCCCGGGCCGGCGAACGGTCGCTTGCCGGCCAAAGCCGGACATTCACCCGATCCTATGCAGGTGACGCACACCAGTCACCTCAGGGCATTCCATAATTTCACAGCGCTATCGCGCAAGCAGGATCGGCACCTCAACAGCTCGTATCATTGCCGTCGTGGTACTGCCGACGATCAAATTCCTGAGCGGCGAGTGACCATAGGCACCCATGACCAGCACGGACATCGGACCACCGGCTACGCAGTCAGCGATAACTTTCTCTGGAGCCCCCGGGGTAATCGAAAAAGTTGCCGTTCGCCCGCTTTGCGCGAATAGCTGAACGACCTGCTCCATCTGGGCTCGATTCTCCTGCGACTCCGCGCCAGCCCTCACGAGGTGTATTGGCAGACCGTCCAGCATCGGCGTGCTTGTCAGCAATGCAATCGCTCTAGCAATAGACTTTCCGCCATCGTAGGCAATCACAGCGCGCATTGGCGGCACGTGCCGCTCGGGAGCAACAAATAGCGGCTTGTTACTGGCTCGAAGCACGCGCTCGATTTTCGATCCGAGATGGCCGGCGGCGAATTCGCTCGACGCTCCCCGCTTGCCCATCACCACCAAGCCAGCCTCGGCTTCGCGCTCGATAATGGTTTCCACAATGCCACCATGGAGGTGCACCGTACTGACGTCGCCGATGCCGGCAGCCCGTAATCGCTCTTCAGCGGTCGCCAAGAGGGCGCGGCCACCTTCGACCGCCAGTTTTCCTTGCGCTTCTTCGATGCGAGTCAGCTCTTCTAGCAGCTCGCTTTTCACACCTAGCCCGATAGCGCCACTAAGGTCGTGCCGCGCTGTCACCGCGCTTTTTCGCTGCACAACATGCAGCAGTTCAACTCTCCAGGAAAGACGGTGCGCCGCCCAGGCTGACAAGTCGCAGACCGCGGCGGCGTAGTGGGAGGCATCGATGCATGCAAGTACTTTCGACATATCTTCTCCTTAGTGTCCCAACGACTTGGTGTCGGCGCCGGGTTTGTCGTGAATTGCAAATCGACCAATCATGGTGGCGCTGGCGGCATTCAAACCGACGACATCTACAGTCGTGCCTTCGCGGCGCAGCTTGATCACGACCTTGTCCAGGGCACCCACGGCCGAGATGTCCCAGAAGTGCGCGGCGGATACATCCAGCACCACGTGGTCGACGACCTCTTTAAAATCAATGGCTTCTGAAAACCGATCGGTGGATGCAAAAAACACCTGGCCCTCGTAGTAGTAGGTGCGGGTGCGCCCGTCCTCAGACAAGGCCGAAGTCACTGCGAAGAGCCGCTTGACCTTACCCGCGAAGAACACGCCGCTCAACAGCACGCCCGCCAGTACGCCCTGTGCAAGGTCATGCGTCCAGACGACCACCACAACGGTCGCCAGCATGACCACGGAAGACTGCCAGGGATGCGAACGCAGGTTGCGGATCGAACCCCAACTGAACGTGCCGATGGACACCATGATCATGACCGCGACCAGTGCCGGCATGGGAATCCTGGCCACCAAGGGCCCCAGCACCACGATCAGGAACAGCAGGAAGGAACCCGCCACGAAAGTGGAAAGCCGCGTCGAACCGCCCGACTTCACGTTGATGACGGACTGGCCGATCATGGCACAACCGCCCATGCCGCCAAAGAAGCCCGTCACGAAGTTCGCGATACCCTGGCCCTTGCATTCGCGCCGCTTATTGCTGGGCGTGTCGGTCAAGTCGTCCACGATCTGCGCGGTCATCATCGACTCCAGCAAACCCACCGCCGCCATGGTCAGCGAATACGGAAGAATGATCTGCAAGGTTTCAAACGTGAAGGGCACGTTCGGAATCAGGAACGAAGGCAGGGACGACGGCAGCTTGCCCATGTCGCCCACCGTGTTGACGGGCAGGCCCCAGTAAATAGAGATGGCCGTCAACACGATGATCGCGATCAACGGCGACGGCACGGCCCGGGTCAGGCGCGGAAACAGATAGATGATCGCCAACCCTCCCGCCACCATCACGTAGGTGACCCACGTGACGTTGGTCAGCTGCGGCAACTGGGCAACAAAGATCAGAATTGCCAGCGCGTTCACGAACCCGGTGACGACAGACCGCGACACATACTGCATCAGCAGGTCAAGCCGAAGAAAGCCGGCGATGATCTGGAAGATGCCCATCAGGATTGTGGCGGCGAACAGGTATTCAACGCCATGATCCTTGACCAAAGGCACCACCAGCACGGCAATGGCGGCCGTGGCCGCAGAAATCATGCCAGGCCGGCCGCCCACTAAAGCGATGATTACCGCGATCGAGAACGATGCGTAGAGGCCTACCCGCGGATCAATACCCGCGATGATGGAAAAGCCGATGGCTTCGGGGATAAGAGCAAGGGCAACGACGATGCCCGCAAGAATATCGTTACGAGGACTGGACATCCATTCGCGACGAAAAGAGGAGAAAAAAGACATTGTTAGGCTAACCTGACGTTAGCAAGCGATGCCTTGCACCGAGGGTGGTTTGTAGTTGGTCTCGGAGCGAGCCGTAATTCGCTTGGAGTTGTCCGAGGGATAGGCGCCCGGCCGAGCCACCCGGCAAACGCCGGGTCCACTAGTATCGCTATCGAAGCGAAGCCGCATCCGTTGCAGATGCTGCGGGAGCATTGTACACGGGTTGTGCAGCGTGACTCAGACCAGGGCCGAATCGTCACAAACACGATATCGGGCGGCGAGAACTAACCTTTGACCGGCCGCATTGGGTCGGGAGCTGCCTGTCATTGATGGCCGCTCCCGGCCTTCACCAAACATTGCGCGAATCAAGTGGACTTCCGCTTCTGGTCGGTTTGCCCCAAGGACCAGCAAAACATCCAAACATTTCCGCATGAAATTTCATTGCAAGGCCCCCCCCTCTATCTGCCGGCTCGGCCCCCCCCTTATTTCCCGAAAAGCTGCGCCTTTTCCATTTCCCGCACGACGTCTAGAAAGTCCAGCTCCGTGTATGCCATAGAAGTCCGTACATCGTCATGACGCATCGCCTTGGCGACCACCCGCACGTCCACTCCCATCGCGGTCAGCTGCCGCCCGAACGTGTGCCTTAGCCAGTGGGTCGACGCCCGCTCCAGCAGCACTGCGTCCTGATCCCGGCCAGCGCTACGAAACCCCGCAGCACATCGCTGAAAGGCGCCCGTGAGTATGTCCCAAAGGGTGGCGCGACGACGAATCTCGGCCCATCGGCGCTGACTACGGCGTCCTACCACGGTGGACGGGCAGCGCGCCGGCCCGTCCACCTTGCGAGTCCGCGTCGACAGGATGAGCGCCGTAGTGTCACCACACACGGGATCTGGCGGAAAGTTAAACGCGTATCGGTATGCACGAAGATCGTCCATGACTGCGGGTGGAAGAGCTACGCGGCCTGTTTTTCCTCCCTTCCCATGCCTCACAACTAAGGACCAGTGCGCGCGCCCGGACTTCGGATCAGCATAGAGCTCGACATCGCCCATACTTGCGAGAACCACTTCGCTCGCCCTCATTCCTGTGAATTGCAGCAGTCGCAAGATAAAACGATCCCGCAAGAACATGAGCTTCTTCTCAACCGATGTGCGGGAGGCCTTTTCCATCGAATCTAGAACCTCCTCAATCAAGTCTGGTGGCACTGCATGCCGGCGTGGAGCATCCCGGCCCACTCCCCCACCACTCCCAATCGATGCCATCGGATTGGCCCGCCGATACCCTGCCTCAAACCAAAACTTGAGGAGGGCATGCAACACTTTCTGAGCATTCGCCAAGGCAGAAGCACCAAGCCTGGCGCGAAAAGGCGTCCAATCGATATCACCAACGCGTGCTGCACGTCTTCCGCAGATGTGGTCGCCTGAATGCTCCCGCAAGAATTTTAGATAGCGGGTAACGTCGGGAATGGACCATCGACTCGGCCCATCAGACCCGACCAAGTCGCAATACCATCGGATGCGGAAGATCTCGCGCTGATAGTTCGCCAGTGTGTGCCGGCTCACCGGCGGCCTTCTTGCAGCGAGCGCCTGAAGCCAACGCTCTGCCGCCTCCCAGTCATCGCTAACATGTCCAAGGACGCAAGAAACGGCCTCAGAGCCGTTTGCAGTGACGAACTGGGGGAGAGGTGCCACTTCGCTCATCGCGGCGCTCCTGCGGCCCCCACCGCCGCTCTTCGGTACGATTCGAGCAGCGCCTGTTCCTCCTTCCTTAGCGCCTGCAGCCCCTCGTAGCGCTCCCTCCACAGCCGGCTTTCCGCGCGTGCTGCCTCAATCGCGCGCAGAGCAAACGCCCGACCGCCCTTCTCCGCTTCCGTGACGTTCGTCACGGTAGTCACAAGCGCAGAGAGCTTATCCGCCATCGCGGCCAACGCCCGCTCGGCGCTGTCGGCCTGACCTTGCACGCGGGCGAGCTCACACTGCTGGGCCACCATCGCAGCCTCTAACCGAGCGTTGTCAGCCTCCAGCACCTGCCGCCGGCGGCGGTGCTCCTCCAACTCAACGGCAAGCAGTCGAAGGGTAGTCGGATCATCCTGCCTCGCCGCACGCTCTGTCACTCGCGGAAGCGCAGTCGCGCGGAGATCCGGATCGACCTGCCCAGCAGAGGTACGAGCCAGGCGCTCTTGCACGCGAACCAACACGGAAAGGATGGTGGTCGTGGAAGGTCTTCGGGTTGGCGCGTAGGCACGCAGTATCCGTTGGTATGTTGGAACGCCGTATAGGCGGCCCGTGACCTCTAGCACCGCGCTTATCAGACCACCAAGAAAAGCGCGGTTATCTGCGACGTCAGGATAGGCAGCCTGGAGGCGAGAGATCTCCGCCATGATTTGCCGCGCCTGGTCGTCCGTTAGCTGAAACGCAGGCCTACCCATTGCCGCAGATCTCCAAGCTATTGATCACGAAAATCGTCATATTTATGATGCTGCTTCTTCACTACCGTACACACCGCGCAGTGTGTACGCTAAACAGCGAATACCGCACCTACAGGTTCTGCAGTGCTAAACAGCAGCCTGCAGGCCGTCCAAACGCTGGCGTCGCTCGACCGCGAGAGTCACGTCCATCATCCCGTCCACAAGCTGCCGTAGTGCCGCAACGTCAAGACTGGCAGTAACTGCCTCCCCGCATGCCCCAACCCCCAAGTCAATAGATAAGCTGGCTTTTGGCACTTGAAGGCTGTCATAGTGGTCAAAGTTCAGAGACACACGCCCTATGGTTCCAATAGCTGCCCTGAAAGGCACGTCCACCCTAATTCGACGCATGACCTTTCTCCCATTCGAAATGACGGCATTTAGGGAACTTGCTGCAGCCTAGAAAGCGCCTGGGCGACGTGCTCGAAGCCCGGCTCACGAGCTTTCCCGAGCCGCAAGTCGGGCACGCCGCTCCGGCAGCGCCACCGGGCGCCTCACGGCTGGCAGATAGCTGCAACGCCTCCGCGACCGGCATGGATGCCGTGACCGTCGCCGTGCGAACGCCTGGCTTTCCGCCATCGTCGGGCTGAGTGTGCTTGCACTGCGGATAAGCTGAACATCCCCAAAAGGCTCCCTTCGAGCTCTGCCGCAGGCGCAGCGGTTGCCGGCAAAGCGGGCACGGATAGCGCTTCTGCGTACCACCGAGCGTCACACCGGCGCCCGTATTGGCGTCACCTCTGGCCTCGAATTCAAACTCCAGACGCCACTCTGCATTTACCTTGAGCTTGGCACTGAACAGTCGCTTCGTCTTGCTGACGAAGCCTTCCAGCAGCCCCGTTTTCCCATCGATGTACAGAACAGTCAGCTCTGCGTCGGAAAGTTCGCGTCCTGCCACCAATCTAACCTGGCGAAACCCACATTCTGCGCTGCACGAGACTTGTAGCGTGCCCGCCTGCAGCGGCGCCTGACACTTTGGGCATGGCGCTGCAAGCCTGGTCTTTGGCGTCGCAGGGGCGGCCGCGGCCCTGGCCTTCAATGTCTCAACCAGGCGACGTGCAAACTGAGCGGTTTCGGTCATGAAGCGCGATCGGTCGTACTGGGCGCGCTCCATAAGTCGCAGTTTGCTTTCCCAATCCCCGGTCATCCTGGGCGAAGTCAATTCTTCAAGTCCGTTGGATTCCAAGAACTGCACAAGCTGAATGCCCTTGTCGGTGGGCACGAGATGCTGCTCCTTTCCCTCCCGCCGCAAATAGGGTTCAATCGGTCGTTTGGCACGATCATGATCCGCTAGGAGTACTTCGATAATGGCCGCGCGAGTGGCGGGCGTTCCAAGCCCTCGCTCTCGCATCGCCTCTCTCAGATCATCGTCCTCCAACAACTTTCCAGCGGTCTCCATTGCCCCCAGCAACGTGGCTTCGTTAAACCGGGCGGGCGGCTTCGTCTTCTGCGCCACGAGCTTCACGCCGCGATTCGCCGCGCCTTCGCCTTGCACCAATGGGCAAAGTGATGTGGAATCGTCCTCCGGATCAAGGTCTCGCCCATAGACCGCCATCCATCCAGCCTCTTGAAGCACTCGGCCCGTGGCCGTGAACTCGTGCCCTGCCATGACTGTCGTTCGCTCGGTCTTAGCGTAGACCGCGGGCGGGTGAAAGGCAGCCAGGAACCGTCGCACGACCAGGTCGAAAACCTTAGCTTCGCCTTCGGTCAGGCCTTCCGGAAGCTTCCCAGTTGGAATAATGGCGAAGTGATCGGAGATCTTCGCATTGTTGAAGATCCGCTTGTCCGGGCGCACCCAGCTATTGGCAATGATCCGTCCAGCATGCTCGCCGTACGCACCCACAGAGAGCGTCTCCATTACTGAGGCAGCTTTCCCCACATAGTCCTCCGGAAGCGCATTGGAGTCTGTGCGCGGGTAAGTTACAGCTTTGTGCTTCTCGTATAAGGCCTGGGTCAAGTCCAACGTTTTCTTGGCGGAGAATTTGAACCGCTTGTTGGCCTCACGCTGAAGCGTCGTCAAGTCGAACAACTTAGGCGGAGCGCTTGTTACTGCCTTGAACTCATCTCGCACCGTGGAGGGCTCCGCAGCGCGGCATCGTGCGTGCAGGGCCTCGGCCGCGGATTTGTCCCATATGCGGTGAGTCGTGTCGCCAGAGTCCCCCGAGTCGATAGACGGACCGCGCCAACGCGCGACATATTCGCCCGCCTGCACGGCGAAAGTCGCATGCAGTTCCCAGTATGGCCGCGGCACAAAGGAGCGAATGGCAAGCTCCTGGTGAACAACAATCGCGAGCGTCGGCGTCTGGACTCGCCCCAGCGAATTCCGCTCGCGTCGATCGGTCAGCACTTCAACCAATGCAGATACCGCTCTTGAACCATTAATGCCAACCAGCCAATCCGCCTCGGACCGGCTGCGCGCCGCATCGCCCAACCTGGCGAAGGCTGAGGCCGGCCGAAGCCCCTTGTAGGCCTCGCGGATCGCCGCAGGAGTCATGGACTGAATCCACATCCGATACACCGGCTTCTGCGCCTTGTGAAACTCATAAATCAGATTGAAGATCAGCTCACCTTCACGGCCCGCGTCGCAAGCGTTGACCACCGAGATCACATCCGGGCGTGCAATCAGCTTCCCGAGCAGCTTGAGCTGGTCGACCGTTCCGGGGATAGGACTCAGCACAAATCGGTCGGGAATGCGGGGAAGGCCACCGAACCCACCAGCAGGCTGACCAGGATCGGGGTCGGCAATCTGAACTAAGTGCCCTATGCCAGAGCTGACAACAAACTGCTCACCTTCCAGCCAGTTCCCGGCCTGACGGCACCCACCAAGCGCCGCAGCGATATCGCGAGCGACAGAGGGCTTCTCAGCGATTATGAGGGTCTTCGTCATTTCCGCTCCTGAGGGATACGTCGCGGCCAGTTCGTGCGCTTTCCATTCATTCGCAAGAAGGACGCCCGCGTCATTTCCTCGCGGCCCAACCGTCGAACAACCGAAAGCAAGTTCCAGGTGCCGAAGCAGAGCACGTACCCGAGGACATAAGCGATGAGGGCCATGTTGAAGGGATGTGCGGCAAACCCGGCAAGACCCTCATGCCCAGACTCGCCGCCAGACACGAAATAGGCGATAAGGTTTGCGAAAAGCACACCAGAGCAGAAAAGAGCCAGAACGCGCCACCACCGGCGCGGCGCTCCCATCGCAGCGATGCGCCCCTTCCTCGCCAGGGCGGCAGTCCCGAGAACAGTCTCAAGAGTGGCTAGGCGCACGCGCGCCAAATACTGACCAATAAAGTTACGCATGGCCCGCCCCTATGCGGCCCGGGCCATTGGACTTGCCGCCATGCCTTTGAGCACCACCACTCCACCGCCCAGCCTAAGCAAGTCCTCAACCTTCCGCTTGGCCTCTTGAAGGCTGTAGGCGACATCCGTCTTATCGGCCGTCTGCCACCAGTACCCCACCGAGCCAATCACGTCGACTCTGCCCACCACTCGCTGCTCTTTCCCGACACGCAGGACGTACGACTCGCGAAACTGCTCCCACTTCGGCCTTCTCGTGCTGATACGCATATCAATGTCCTCCACGTCAGAGGTGGCGGAGCCACCCCCGACCGATCGAATAATGGTTAGAGAGCGGTCGGCGCCGCCTCGGTAGCTCGGGGTGCTTCCGGCTGCGCCTTGGCGCGGTACTGCACGGCTTCAATCCGCTGAAGGCCCAGGGTGACTTTCTCGGCGTCCATGCACATGCCGGCCTCTGCCTGACCGCTTTGCTCGTTGATCCATGGCCGCACATATGCGGCCCCGACCACGCTGACGGCTGCCCCAACCCGCACCACCTCGTACACCCGCTTTGCAGTTCCCTCATGCCAGATGGTCACTTGGACGGGAAACGTCCGTGAGTCGTCCTGCACGTACCCCCCATTGCCATCAGATTTGTATTCCGAGCACATCACTCGGAGCTCGCAAATTTGGCGATCATCACCCTTCACCTTGACGGTCTTCAGCACTGGATTCACCAGAACATTTCCGCCCATCTCGCTTCTCATAGCCATTTCAATGCTCCAAAAAAGTTGATCCTCGTAGAACTCTCTTACCGCGTGGACAGGGTCGTTCGCCCGTTTCGGCAGCTTCAAGATTGCTGGTTTCGTTCATAGGTTCTTGTGTTTTGCTGCAAAACGGCGCGCGGCACCAAGTTTCCAGCCCGTTGGCGCAGCGCACCATTTCGCAAGTACGATTCCACTTGGTCGACGGCTTGGCGCAGCACGCTTTCAAGCGCGTTCAATTCCATCGCGCGAACGTCGCAGTTGCGGAAGTGCTCCACGACCGATGGCGGGAGCGTCTCCAAGATTCCTGCCAGCGCTTCAAATCGCACGTAGCGCGCATGGCCTCGAATGCACCAACGCAACCGCGCCCGTCCCAGCGCCCCGCGGCCACGCTCTTCTACTAGGCGCAAGTAGCAGCCGACTTCGAATCTGGTGGTATCCAGCGCCAGATCGCTCATGGCATCCCTTGCCTGCGCCACCGAATCAGCGAACTGCCGCGACAGGGAGCGGAACGCTCCCTTACCCTTAAAGGCTTTTATGTCCACGGATACGGACGAGCACGAGAACGATGGGACACTGGCGACCGCTCGCGCACCCTCCAGCCCGGAAGGTGACGGCAAACCTGTCATGCTGGTGAGACCATCTGCGACAGACTTTGGCGACATGAGCGTCTCCATCTAGGTCAGAAGGTTCTTGTCGACGCCTGTAGCAACTGCATCCGCTAGCGGCACCGCATCCAACAGTCGCAATTCGGCAGCAGATAGATTTAGCCGGCGCTTCGTATGGCGAGGAGCCTCCTCACCCATGAACACCGGCTTGGGCACCTCCCCGAATATGGCTTTCACGGCGCTCACGCGCTGCTGGGCTGACGCTTCTGCTCCCGCGACAAAGTCGACGCGACTTAGGGTGACGAGCTCGTCCTTCATCAGATACTTCTGCCAGTACAGAACGCGTTCAAAGACGCTCCGACATTTGTGCTTGACGGCCTGCAGTAGCGCATGACCTTGGCGTCCCGAAACTAGGTCGCGACGTTGAGCACTCTTCAACACTCGTGTGAAGTAGTCGACTTCCACGATGAGTAGCGCCACCATATAGCCATAGGGCGAGGCGAAGCCGAGCTGCATTTGCGCGGGCTCCCGGGACTGCAAAACCGAGTACGCGAGGCCCTTGGCTCTCATCTCGTCCAGCTTCAACAGCAGTTGCCCTTGTTCGGATTTGATGTATGCGCGCACTTCCTCAATGCGGGCCTTCGTTTCGACCAGAGCCCAGTCTGCATAGGGATTGTCATTCGACGACAGCGACCAAAGGGATCGAAGTGCTGCCGCAACACGCTTTCCACCCGCAATCGGAGCGCCGGGCTTGCCGGGCTCGACCGCCTTTCCCATAAACAGCCGAAGGGCCTCCAGCGTGTGAAGAGACATAACGTCCTGGCTCTCGGCGACCAGCGACGGCAACGTCTTTATCTGGCGCGCCTCAGAACTCCCAACCAAGGGGTCGGCGCCGGCACGCGCTTCATGGGCCTGACGCATACGCGTAAATTCGGCCTCGCGCTCGTAGTAGAGTTGCAAGCGCCCGAAGAGAGGATGGGCCGGGTCGGGGTCATCGTCGTTGAGGAGGGAGCCCAGTATGCGGCGCTCACCGTCGAGGTCGTAACGATCGGGAAATGGGGAGTTGTCCGCCGTCGCAAATGCGGACAGGGAAGAATCAACCGCCGTTTTTTTCGGTGCCATCAGGCGCTTCTCCGTTGTTGAATGTGTTTATGGGTGATGCTGGCCCGCATCGTTAGGAAATTGCTCCAGGGCGACAGCGTGGTCGCGAATGTCAATTTCCTTGTCGACCTGTTTTGCTGCAAAACACTCATGGCCGAGCCCTCCGCTCCGCCATCACCGCGCGTAGCTCTGCGATTCGGGCGCGTCCCTCTTCCTTCGACGAAGGCTGAGGACCCGGGCAGGCCTTCGCCGCCACCACAGCCTCCGCCGCCCGCACCGAGGCGGAAACCGCAACCAGGTTGCGACGACGCTGTTCTTCAAGATGGGCAAGCTCGGGCACGAATCGTCCTTGCTGGGCCAGGAGAACCAGTCGCCTCAGGTATCCGAGCGGGTTCTCCACAGATTGCCGTCTTGCTCGCGCGCCAAACTCGTCGAGCAGGGTTTGCCGGACAGCAGTTGGCGCGTAGCCAAGAATCGTGATCGCGCCCTGCCTGCTCTCTTGCGGAAGCACGTCTGGCCACAGAAGGGAGTCCAAATCAACCACCACTGACTCGTTTCGCTGCAAAACGGCCTCCCGTGCGCGCGCGTGGGTTGTGGTCGTTGCTGTATTCGGACCTGTAGTCGTATCCCTTATAGAAGTGGACGAATCTGGCAAACTGCTATGCATGTTTCCAGCAATCTGCAATGTACGAATCCCACAATCTGATATTTCCGGTTTGGCATTACCAGTTTGTCGGTTTCGTACATTGGCAGGCGCGGGGCCCGCTTGCGGCATAGTCTGCCCCGGCTCGCCCCTAGACATTTGGAATGCCTGGTGGCGCCGCGTGGTCGCCAAACCTTCCACCTCAGCCCTCTTTCGGGCTGCTGCTTGAGATGCGAACTGTGCTTCCAGAAGCTTGCAGAGCAGTGCGGGATCTACTTGCGTGTAAACGCGCTTGGCGCCGCGGTTCAGGTAGAACTCCTGTACGAGACCTAGCTCTTTCAGCTTATCCTTGGCGTTCTCCAACGAGCGTCTATTCAGCGCGAGATCCTCTTGCCAGTTGAGTGCGGTCAGGCTGAACCAGGGATACCCGGACTCGACGGACTTGCGCTGAAGCTGGAGCAGTCGCGACAGAAGTAGACCGGCGTTCACTCCGCCGGTCACGTCTGCCAGGATGCGGTGATACGCCGTAGTTGGCCCGAGCAGATCCCGCACCGCGCGCTCAGGCGCGCGCATGAACTCAAATGTGAGTTCGACAGGAAGGGCCTCCTTCCTGCACACCTCCAAGGCCCTCGCTATGTTCGGAAGGTTCATTCGATACCACAACGTGGCTGGCCGGCCCGCCAATGTCTCCTCTACGAAGCCGAGATTGCGGAGCCTGCGGCGCGCGGTGTCGAGCTCCGCGCGCGACAGGCCTGTCTCAAGCCACCACTGCTGCTGAGTTTTAAAGATCCAGCCGTTGGTTTGAGCTACGTCTCGTCCGGTTCGCGTCCAATGCGCGAGCTGGGACAGTACGATCGCCGCCTTCGGATTCCCGGTCATACGTGCCAAGAACAGTCCAAAGGCGATAGGCCGGCTCCGCTTCAGGGCCAGCCAAAGTCGGTCGTAGGCGATGTTGGTCGACATACGACTGTCAGCTACTCAGGCTCGGAGATGGACGCGCCAGCGCCGCGTTCGCGGCCTGTACGCGTAGTTCCCTATCCACTACCAGCCAGTTGACGCGAACGGCCGTTCGCGGGGGCATTCCGATGCGCATCGTTTCCAGAAAGCCGTTCCGCTCCAATAGTCTTCGCGCTGTGAGCTGCTCTTTGTAGGACAGTCCCAGGCGCGAACGCCATTCCTCCGCGTCGATATAGACCCAGTCGCCCGCTAGTTCGGTCAGGTCGGATTGGGCGGCAAGGTCGCTCAAGATGGCCGCAGCGTTGAGACTGCCTGCGAGCTCTACGAAGGCGCGATGGATGGTGATCGGCGCGTCCAAGACTCTTAGCAAGTAATGCTCGTTGGCCTGGTCGCGCTGGGCGACGGCATCCGTATCGGCGTTCGCTGTGTACTGTCGCCCGTAGGGATCGAGCGCAAAATCCCATGCTGTCATTGCGGACTCCCGTCTGGGCACACGTGCCGACCCTCGGTGACGAACTGAGGATCGTTCGCAGCGCTTCCGCGTCGATCAAAGAGGCGAATTGGGAACCACGCAGGGTCGATGGGCGAAGCCAAAGGTCCCAAGCCCCTCCTGGGCATTGGGAAGCAACTCAACAGCGACAGGATCCTAATCACGGCCGGCCCTCCACAGGCCGGCACGGCCTGACATCGCCTTCATAGGGGGCTGATCTGCCGCACGTTCCACGACCCGTTGCATCGCGAGTGTGTACGTCAGCGGGCGAAACGCCGGCGTGCCCTTGAGGACGGTGACCATGGCACCAGGAGCATCCTCGCCAGCGTTTGCGGGTAAGGCCCGCGGTGATTTTGTCGAAGTCATCGGCGATCTCCAGTTAGCGCTGATTGAGCGCGGCGAACAGTGTGAGAAGCGTGTGCTTTGGAAATGCCTCATGGAGTGCGAGATATCGCTCCCGGACGTCAGAAGTGGTCCCCTGCAGCTCCTTCCAAATGCTGTGCACCCGAAGGTATTCCGCTGGATCCAGCTCAACGGCTGGGCCAGGCGGACTTAGCCGCATATGCGCCCGCATCTGGTCCACTTCCGCTGCCGGTATTGCCGGAAACAGCGCGCGGATCAGCGATCCGCCCGCTTGTGCGCGGAGAAACCGTCGAAGCTGCGCCATGAGCTCCTGGCGTCGCTGGTGCTCGCTCTGTTGTTCCACCAGTGCTTCGGGGTCCACGTAGATGCGCACCGTGACTGCTGGAAGCATTGCATCAAGCCCTCGATCGCGAAGGCCAGCCAATAAAAGTTCCGCCGTGTGCTGTGGTAGCGCCCCGTCGGCATGTGCGCGCCGCCGGATCTGTTCGTTCAGCTCTCGCAGCGCTTTGCGTTTCAGGGTGGGATGGGTCAACTCCAGGAAATTCATGACGCGCCTCCAGTCAACTCCACCGGCACGCCCACCGATTGCCAGAATGAGTCCTTCGAACGCTCAGGAAATGCTTGATTGAACTGTCGGACGGCTTGGATCACCCTGAGATACACAAGCCCAGTGGCATCATCCGGGTCCGTCATTCGACGCACGACGTGGTAGGAGCCGTCTGCGTAAACCGGGTCTCCCAACAGGTTGTCGCACGCATCCTGCCAGGAGTCAGTGCTTTCGGCGTGGAGCTTGAAGTCTGACTCAAGGGACAGAGCCGCGAGGCCTGCGGGCGTGTTTTGTTGCGACAGAAGGACCAGCCACCACCACGCGTAATAACGTTCGGCGTAGTCCCCACCCTGCAGAGCTTGTTCTTGCAATGAGCCCAGGTCGCCGCCAACATCCTTGGGTATCTCGACCATGAAGCGCAAAGGCAGCTCGTCAACGGACAGGAGGCACCCTTGAAGATGGCTGACCGTCACGAGTTCCTCCAGCGCATGCCAGAGTTCCCGTTCGGCGGAGCCTCGACTGTCGGCGGGCGGCTGCTTCGAACTCGGCTGCGCGCCGGCGGCTTCAGTGTCGTGCTCACCATTCCGCCGCGAGGTTGAGGCATTGGAGGTTTCATGCTGCGGAGGCAGCTTCATCTGCGTGGCCACGTTCGCTGAATCACGGCCTGAACTTTCATCGGCACCGTCCGAGGCTTGCGTGTCTGCCAGGGAGCTGCCTGGTGCTGGCGCATGCTGCTTCGCGTCACGCACCAAGCTCGCGGATTCAGCGTCCGGATTAGCCTGGAGGATCTGCACCGCGCGTTGGAGCTCGTCCACCGTAAGACTGATGCGCTGGGCGAAGTTCTCGTCAAGACGAGCAGTGAATGCCGCGAAGTCCAGCGACTTGGTCGCGACGTAGCGCTCTCGCATGTGATCGATCGCGAGCGTCCAAGCCTGGTCGAGAGCCTCCTCGGCACCAAGCTTCGCCGCAATCGTCGCCAGCCGACTGCGTGCCGGTATGAAGCGGTCCTGCACATCGCGCCTGGAGAGCTGGCTGGCCGCGCACGCCAGGTCGGCCAGATGCTTCATGGTGAAACCATAGTGGCTCAGAAGCGCAGGGGACGCCTGTATTCCTTCACCTGCTTTGAGGTGTTCGGAAAAGTCACGCAAGCTCATCGGGCCGCCGCGTTCGCGCTCCACCTCCTGCTTCAGGTCAAAGGTCGAACGCGCTGCGTCCCAAAACAGCAGGCCCGAGCGTTGGTCGTTCTCCACCATATGGGCCGCGAGAAGGGCTGCCTCGCTGCGGTACGGAACCTTCACGAAGTCCATATGCAAGAACTGCATATGGCCTTCGGCGACCAGTTCCTGCAGGATTTCCAAGCGGGTGTTGCCGCCCTTAGCCGGGATGTACTGCTTCTCGCCAGGTCTCTGCGTAACAGCAATCATCTGATCGAGGCCGCGCGTGCGGATCGACTCCTTGATCTCGTCGTACTTTTCATTGCGAACCGTCCGCGGGTTGCGCTCGTACAGACGGCAGTCGTCTCGGACATTGAGGGTAATCACGTTGGTCAACGCCGAGTCGATTGCGGCAGGGTCCGGCGACCTTTCGCTCAGCCGCGAAGCGATCATTTGGTCCAGGTCTACTTTCTTCGATGCGGGCTTCATCAGTTGCCCCTCAGGATTGGCAGCTTTTCGTCCTCGCCAGCGAGGGCGGTGGCCATGAAAAGCAAGTCGTCTTCATCAAGCACGCCGAGGTTTCGATACGCGCTCACGGCGCCTAACACCACGCCCAAGTGCAGGGCGCGTTCGGGGGAGCCCGCGGTTGCACGATGCAAAAGATCGAGCTCGGTGCTCAAGTGCAGGAGAGCAAGCTCCTTGTTCGTGCTCATGCCTCTACCCTCCCCGAGCTGATGGCGGACCACGCTTTCAAGTAGGGCGTTGGGTCCGGCACGATAAAGATCGGGCGGTGGACCCAGCGATGGAGGACTGGGTCTTCAAAAATTCTTGCGGCCTCGGTCTCTGAGACGCCCATAAGGCTCATTTCGCTGAAGCTCACGACTTCGGAGGGAGCCGTCGACGTAGAATCAAGGCCGACGGGTCGCATCGCGAGGAGAGCGGTCTGCACTACGGCAGCAGCACGCGCGCGTCGCATTTCCAGGGGCGCGTGATCTGAAGACACGGCCACGTAAAACGTCAGGGGCGGCTGCTCTCCTCCAGCAGGCGCGGTTGCGCGGAACACGTCTCCGATGTCCGGCAGTTCGGGAAGTCTAATGGCTCTTTTCATTGCTCAAGCCCCCGCGTCACTAGGCTGGCCCTGACCGTCCACGTAGATGCCGTTCAATGCGGGGAAGAGCTCCCAAGCCAAGCGGTGCATGACGTCCCAGGGCGACTTGTCCCCCCTGCGACGGTCGTATTGATGAACCGGAATTCGTGCAGTCGTCGCAGCGGTATAGGCGGCTGCATGCGGAACGACCGTCTCTAGAATGCCCTTCACCTGCCGATGACCGAGGAAGCTTCGGCGAATTTGATCCGCAACGTGACGCGCGTTGTTGTTACGCTCCAGGGCGCTGATGACGACGTATAGGTCCCCATTGCGGAAGTCGGCGCCGAAGT
Source organism: Achromobacter sp. 2789STDY5608621 (assembly GCF_001299375.1). Classification (NCBI taxonomy): domain Bacteria; kingdom Pseudomonadati; phylum Pseudomonadota; class Betaproteobacteria; order Burkholderiales; family Alcaligenaceae; genus Achromobacter; species Achromobacter sp. 2789STDY5608621. The sequence goes on from NZ_CYTU01000018.1 coordinate 111,205, forward strand.
CGGACAGACTGTTCAAAGACTCCATCATGCGCAGCGTGCCGTCTGCAAATTCAGCCGCAGACAGAACGTCAGGCTTGATCGGCGACAGGATCACGTCCGCCGCCATCGCCGCCGTCTTCTGCAGCTCGCCCGCCGCGCCCTGGGTGTCGATGATGATCGCGTGGTATTTCTCGACGGCCGCTGAGCGCCTCACTGCCCGGCGCATTATCAACAGACGATCTTCACGATCCTTCAGCCACGTTTGCAGATTCCCCGCGACAGCATCCGAGCAAACGATGTCGATTCCCGGAATCGCGGTCTTGCTGATGCAGTCTTCGGTGACGAGGCCACCGCGCGTAATAACTCGCGTCAGCCCGTGTTCAGCGCGCTGTTCGATGGGGTAGTACTTCGTCAGGCTGTTCTGTTCGTCCGCGTCGAACAACAGCACCTGCATGCCGAAATCGGCAAATATTCCTGCGAGATTTGCGCAGGTTGTGGTCTTCGTGACTCCACCTTTGGTGGACGCGACAGCGATCACGTGTGGCATGGCGTTCCTCTTTTCGGCGCTAGGCCATTCGGCCCAGTTGCATACCCGTTCAAGGGCGGTTATCGTTAGTCAAAACACGGTTCCGTGTTACACGATTTTGTGTAATTCAGGGCGACATTACCCGAATCCGTGTAATTCGGCAAGATAGGACTGGCGATGGAATATCAGGAATTTGTAGAAGCCGCGCTCAAGGGGCGCAGCGTGAACAGCATGGCGAAGGCGTGGGGTCTGAAACAGCAGACCCTGGATCGCTATGTGAAGGGCACGCACCTTCCGGACTACCGGACTGCTATGCTGATGGCTCAGGAAGCGGGCGTCGCGATCGATGCGACGTTCATCTTGCTGGCACAGGAAGAGAGCAAACGCAAAAAAGCCGGCGCCGCTTTCGCGGTTCCGGCTATTGCTGCTGGTGTCGAGAACACCACCAAGAATTCGACCACAGATAAGTGGTCGGGGCGAGAGGATTCGAACCTCCGACTCCTGCGTCCCGAACGCAGTACTCTACCAGGCTGAGCTACGCCCCGAGTCTGGGTATGGGCCTATACATCTCCCACACCTTACAGCTACTGACTTCGTTGCGCTCAGTGCAACCAAATCATCTTTCCGCTTCGGCTTGAAGGCTTGGGCCTTCCCGCCTGGTGAACATTTCACCACCACGCTGTTTAGCGACTGTTTCCAGCACTGCTTTTCAGCTAGCGATCTCTATTCACCGCGAAAGCGCAGAATTCTAACAGAGAATTTAGAAAAGGGGAAACGGGATACGAAGAAAGTGCTTCGCGGGCCCGATTCGCCTCGACCTCGGCGGCCTGGCGGGCGTGTTCCAGCGCGTCCGTCGCCTGGATGGCGGCGGCCACGGCGGCGAAATCGGCATCGCCCGTCTTGATGGCGTCGCGGATCAATTGCTGCTGTTCCGGGGTGCCCACTTCCATCACGCGGATCAGCGGCAGCGTCGGCTTGCCCTCGCGCAGGTCATCGCCCACGTTCTTGCCCAGCGCGGCGGCATCGCCGCTGTAGTCCAGCACGTCGTCGACCAGCTGGAAGGCGGTGCCCACATGCCGGCCATACGCGGCGGCGGCGGCTTCCTGCTCGGGCGTGGCGCCGGCCAGCACCGCGCCCACCTGGGCCGCGGCCTCGAACAGCTTGGCGGTCTTGTAGCGCACGACTTGCAGGTAGCGCTCCTGCGACACGTCCGGATCGTGCACGTTCAGCAGCTGCAGCACCTCGCCCTCGGCGATCACCGTGGTGGCCTCGGACAGGATGCTCATGATGCGCATCGAGTCGGCCTCGACCATCATCTCGAACGAACGCGAATAGAGATAGTCGCCCACCAGCACGCTGGCGGCGTTGCCGAACACCGCGTTGGCGGTCTCGCGGCCACGGCGCAGGTCGGACTCGTCGACCACGTCGTCATGCAGCAGCGTCGCCGTATGGATGAATTCCACGACGGCGGCCAGCAACTGGTGATGCGTCCCTTCGTAGCCCAGCGCGCGCGCCACCATCAGCACCATCGCCGGACGCATGCGCTTGCCGCCGGCGCCAATGATGTAGTCGCCGATCGTACGGATCAGCACCACCTCGGAATTCAGCCGCTCGCGGATAACCGCATCGACGGCTTTCATATCGTCAACTATGGGAGCAATGAGCGCGGGGAGATTCAAGACGTATCCGGAGAGTGAAACGAGCCGTATGTAACAGCTCTTACCGCTGGGCCGCCGCAATGGCGGGGGATTCGACCAGCGATTATACGGGCTGTCAGGAACCAAAGCCGGACCCGGGAACGCCCCGCGCCCCGGGACGCGCCCGCCATCGACGGCCGTCATCCGCATTGATCGGCCCCCCTTTTTTCACCATCCGGAACGGCCGCCGCGGCGTCCAGGCGACACCTAAGCCCTTACCCCGCAAGCGCTTTTTGACTTTTCCCCAGCCCCACGCTAATATCCCGGATTCGGTCAGTGATGGCCGAATTACGTCGGTGAATTACGCACTACGCGCCCGGTGAACCGCAGGGAAGCAAACGCGGGGAAAAGCGGATGGGCCCAGAGTCCACGCCCGCTTGATACGCAGCCTTCCAGCATGCAGCACGGCCCCGAACATCCAGGGTCGTCCAACCGCCAGGCAAGTACCGCCAGCCCAGCAGGGCCGGCAAGCGAATAAGCCCATTTACCTATTTAAGGAATACCCCATGTACGCGGTCGTAAAAACCGGTGGCAAGCAGTACCGTGTTGCCATTGGCGAAAAACTCAAGGTAGAACAGATACCGGCTGACATTGGGCAAGAAATCACCCTGGATCAAGTGCTGTCCGTGGGCGAAGGCGACCAACTGAAAGTTGGTACGCCCCTCGTCGCCGGCGCCGTGATCAAGGCAACGGTTCTTGCGCAAGGCCGCCACGACAAGGTCAAGATCTTCAAGATGCGCCGTCGCAAGCACTATCAGAAGCGTCAGGGCCACCGTCAGAACTACACCGAAATCCGCATCGAAGCCATCACGGCTTAAGACGCGACTCGGTACCACATTAGCAGGAGCTAAACATGGCACAGAAAAAGGGCGGCGGCTCTACGCGAAACGGACGCGACTCAGAATCGAAGCGTCTGGGCGTCAAGGCTTTCGGCGGTGAACTGATTCCCGCTGGTTCGATCATCGTGCGTCAGCGCGGTACCCGTTTCCACGCTGGCGTGAACGTCGGCATGGGCAAGGACCACACCCTGTTCGCGCTGATCGACGGCAAGGTTCAATTCGGCTTCAAGGGCGCGTTGAACAAGCAAACCGTTTCGATCGTCGCCGCCGAGTAATCCTCGACGCAGCACGATCCGGCCAGCGGCGCGGTCGCCTCAGCGATCCGCCGCAGGCCAGAACGGCAAAGCCCTGTCGCACGCGGCAGGGCTTTTTTTCCTTCCGGCCACCGCAAATGCGCGGTGACCCTCGCCGCGTTGCGGCGAAGCCCCCTATCTCATACACGCGCAGACATCATGAAATTCGTAGACGAAGCCACCATTGAAGTCGTCGCCGGCAAAGGCGGCAATGGCGTGGCGAGCTTTCGCCGCGAAAAATTCATCCCCAAGGGCGGCCCGGACGGCGGCGACGGCGGACGCGGCGGCACCATCTTCGCGGTGGCCGATCGCAACATCAACACGCTGATCGACTTCCGCTACGCGCGCCTGCACCGCGCCAAGAACGGCGAAAACGGCCGCGGCTCGGACCAGTACGGCGCCGCCGCCCCGGACATCACGCTGCGCGTGCCCGTCGGCACCATCATCCATGACGCCGACACCGGCGAAGTCCTGTTCGACCTGAACCGCCACGAGCAGAAAGTCGTGCTGGCCGCGGGCGGCCAGGGCGGCATGGGCAACATGCACTTCAAGTCCAGCGTCAACCGCGCCCCGCGCCAGTGGACGCCCGGCAAGGAAGGCGAACACCGCTACCTGCGCATGGAACTGAAGGTGCTGGCCGACGTCGGCCTGCTGGGCCTGCCCAACGCCGGCAAGTCCACGCTGATCACCCGCATCTCCAACGCCAAGCCGAAGATCGCCGACTACCCGTTCACGACGCTGCACCCGAACCTGGGCGTGGTGCGCACCTCACCGTCGCGCAGCTTCGTCGTGGCCGACATCCCCGGCCTGATCGAAGGAGCCTCCGAAGGCGCCGGCCTGGGCCACCTGTTCCTGCGCCACCTCGCGCGCACCCGCGTGCTGCTGCACCTGGTCGACGTGTCCACCCCCGATCCCGACGCGGATCCCGTGGAGCAGGCCGTGGTCGATGCCCGCGCCATCGTCGAGGAACTGCGCCGCTACGATCCCGAGCTGGCCGCCAAGCCGCGCTGGCTGGTGCTGAACAAGCTGGACATGGTGACCGATCCCGAGGACACCAAGCGCCGCTTCATCGAGCTGTACGACTGGAAGGGCCCGGTGTTCGGCATTTCCGGCCTGTCCGGCGAAGGCACCCAGGACCTGATCTACGCGCTGCAGGACTACCTCGACGCGGAACGCGAAAAGGAACAGCTGGCGCAGGACCAGGCCGACGGCACCTACGTCGCCGAAGACCCGCGCTTCGACGACACCCGCACCGACGCCGACAAGAAGCCGGCCGCGCCGCGTGGCGACGAATAAGCCATAATCGCAATCTCATTCGATTACGCCTTTTTCGCGCCGCAGCCCGCCGCCATCATGTCTGCCGAATCACCCGCCGTTTCCGTCGTCACCCACGCCCAGCGCCTTGTCGCCAAGGTCGGCTCGTCGCTGGTCACCAATGAAGGCCGAGGCCTGGATCGCGCCGCCGTGGCGCACTGGGCCGCCCAGATCGCCGCGCTGCACAAGCAGGGCAAGCAGGTGGTGCTGGTGTCCAGCGGCGCCATCGCCGAAGGCATGGCCCGCCTGGGCTGGCGCAAGCGCCCGTCGGTGATGCACGAACTGCAGGCCGCGGCGGCGGTGGGCCAGATGGGCCTGTGCCAGGCCTACGAAGCGGCCTTCGCCGAATACGGCCTGCGCACCGCGCAGATCCTGCTGACCCACGAAGACCTGGCCGACCGCCACCGCTATCTGAACGCGCGCAGCACGCTGTTCGCGCTGCTGCGCCTGGGCGTGGTGCCGATCGTCAATGAAAACGACACCGTGGTCACCGACGAGATCCGGCTGGGCGACAACGACACGCTGGGCGCGCTGGTCACCAACCTGATCGAAGCCGACACGCTGATCATCCTGACCGACCAGCGCGGCCTGTACGACTCCGACCCCCGCAAGAATCCCGACGCCAAGTTCATGGCCCACGCCCAGGCCGGCGATCCGGCGCTGGAAGCCATGGCAGGCGGCGCCGGCAGCGGCATCGGCACCGGCGGCATGCTGACCAAGGTGCTGGCGGCCAAGCGCGCCGCGCACAGCGGCGCGCACACCGTGATCGCCTCGGGCCGCGAACGCAACGTGCTGACGCGCCTGGCGCAAGGCGAATGCATCGGCAGCGAGTTGCGCGCCGTGCTGCCCGTCTGGTCGGCGCGCAAGCAATGGCTGGCCGACCACCTGCGCCTGCGCGGCCGCGTGGTGCTGGACGACGGCGCCGTGCAGGCGCTGCTGCGTGAAGGCAAGAGCCTGCTGCCGATCGGCGTGGTGGACGTGGAAGGCGAATTCGGCCGCGGCGACGTGGTCGCCTGCGTCGACGGCCAGGGCCGCGAATGCGCGCGCGGCCTGATCAATTATTCGTCGGTGGATACGCGCCGCATCCTGCGCCAGCCGTCATCGCAGATCGCGCGCATCCTCGGCAGCATGACCGACCCCGAACTGATGCATCGCGACAACCTGGTCGTGCTCTGACAGGCACCGCCGGTTGACGATGAAGAAGGCGCCCTCAGGGGCGCCTTTTTTTGTGGTCGGGACAGCGCCTGCTTGCGACCGGGAGCACGTGATCGCAATGGCCGTCCGCACCGCGCCAGCCGGACCGCGCCGGCGGCGGGCCAGGTTACTGCTGTTCGGCCGGCACGCCCTGCGGCAGCAGCATGTAGCCCCACCCGCGCACGGCCAGCACCGGCAGGTCGATGTTGAGCCGACGCGCCTTGGAACGCAGGCGCGACACCAGCACATCGACACGCCGCGCGCCGTCCAGCGAATCACGCGTGGCATCGGGGAAGAAGCCCTCGCGCGGCAGGCACTGGTGCGGCGCATTCAACAAGCTGACGAAAAAGGCGCGTTCGGTGTTGGTCAGGGGCAGCCGTTCACCGGCGGGCCCGGCCAGCATGCGGCCACGGCCATCGACGCGCCAGCGCGGCATGGCGTCGGCCGCGGGATGCTGGTAGCGAATCAGGTTGCGCAGGACGGCATCCCATTCGGGGATGTTCGCCTGCAGCGGCACGCACACATGAGCGCCCGCGTCGAGCGCGGCGATGCGGGCCGGCGCGGAATCTTCGGGGGATTGCCAGACCACGGCGCAACCCGGCGCGGCGCGACGCAACGCCGCAATCAGTTGCGGCAGGTCGTCGGTGGCGCCGCGCAACACGATGGCATCGGCGGGTTCATTGCGCAGCCGCGCCAACAGGCCCTCCGGCGAGCGGCACAGACCGACCTCCCATTGAAATTGACGTAAGGTATGCACGAACTTGTTGCATGCCATTCCACCAAGTTGCACGACGAGGACGTAACCTCTTTCCTGCATGTGAGCGCCTCTTCGAACTTATCACTTAAGTAATATTTATATCCACCAAAGTGCCTACGGCGCAAGCTTCAATCGACGCGTGAAGACTTTTTCAGACCGACTGAAGCACGCCCGTCTTTTGCGTGGCCACACGCAGAAAACCTTGGCGCGCCTGACCCGCCTGTCGCAGAGCGCGATCGGCAGCTATGAGAGCGGGCTGCGGCATTCGAGCCGTTCCCTGCGCAAGCTGGCGCAGGTGTTGAAGGTGGAACTCGAATGGCTGGAGACCGGCAAGGGTCCCATGGAACTGCCCATGGAAAGCTACGACCTGAGCGATACGCTGCCGGCCACCGGCGTCTCGGAGCCCCTGCCCCGCGCCATTGCGCGACGCGGGCGGCCGTTGGCGCCATGGCCCTACGCCACGATCTCGCCCGCCATGCTCGACACGCTCACGGCCGAGGACCGGGTGGCGCTGGAGGCGGTGACACTGGCCTTCATTGAAGCCATGACGGCGCGTCGCGGCGTCAAGCCGCGCGGCCGCAAGGGCTGAGACAAGGGCGGAAGCAGGACAAAAAAAACCCGGCATCGCCGGGTTTTTTCATGCCTGGAAAGATCAGGGCTTGGCGGGCGCCGGGGCCGGCGCGGCGCCAGGAGCGGGCGCGCTTTCGCCACGGATCTTGGCGGCGATGTCGGAGGCCGCTTGCGCCGACGGCACGCCGAAGGCCAGCACGCCACGGTTCAGCGGTTCGCCAATGCGCGGGGCGGCGATCAGTTCACGATCGATCACCAGCGCCAGCATGTTGCCGACGTTCTGGGTGCTGATCTCGGTCAGCTTGCGCGTGCCGGCTTCCGAGAAACGCAGACCAACGAAATTGGCGCCTTGGCGATCCACCAGGGCGGCGGCTTCGGTCAGGTCGGCGCGCGTCAGCACGGGCTGCTGCTGCATGTAGAGCTTGCCGTCGGGCAGGCTGACTTCGACCAGGCCAGGGGCGGCCTGGGTCTGGGCCACGTAGAACTCGACCACCGAGGCGGTGGCGGGCTGCTGCTGCCCGGAGGATTGCTGCTGGCCGGCCGCATCGGGCGTGGCGGCGGCGCCGGATTTGGTCGGGGCGGTCTTGCAACCCGCAAGCGCAAGGGTCATGACCACCAGGGCGGGTGCCAGTTTGCGTAGGGTAAGTTGCATGCTCGTTTCCTTCTTGAGTGGACTGAGGCCGGAGGGCTGACCCCCGGCTGACCGAAAAAGTGTACAGAACCTATATGGCACTGTCTCCGCAGACTGATTCCAAATGTAAAGCGGTACTACCAGCATCGGCAATCCATCGAGGATCACGCTGCCGCAGCGCAGCATCGACCGCCATTCGCGCGGGGGCCGGGCAGGCTCTATACTTCGCTTTCGCGCAGGGGTACTCGTCGCGCCGAACCGGCCCGACGTGTTGAGAGAGTCCCTTCGTACCAGTACGGATAATGCCGATGCTGGGAGCCGTATTCCCGCCATGCCTGCATGGCGGGAGTCCATTCCCGATCGGCTCCAAACCATTCGCTTGGAGCTTTCCATGAACGCCAATCCCAAATTCCTTGCCGCCACCGCCGAAGTCGACGCGGCCGCGGTCGCCCCGTTGCCCAAATCCCGCCGGGTCTACGAAGTCGGTTCCCGTCCCGACATCCGCGTCCCGTTCCGCGAGATCGAGCAGGACGACACGCCCACCATGTTCGGTGGCGAAAAGAACCCGCCGCTGACCGTCTACGACTGCAGCGGCCCCTACACCGACCCCGATGCCAAGATCGACATCCGCCGCGGCCTGCCGGAAGTGCGCCGCGCCTGGATCGACGAGCGCGGCGACACGGAAGTGCTGTCCGGCCCGACCAGCGACTACGGCAAGGAACGCCTGACCGATCCCAAGCTGACGGCCATGCGCTTCGACCTGCAGCGCCCGCCGCGCCGCGCCGTGGCCGGCGCCAACGTCTCGCAGATGCACTACGCGCGCCGCGGCATCATCACGCCCGAAATGGAATACGTGGCGATCCGCGAAAGCCTGCGCCGCGAACACTACCTGCAGACGCTGCGCGACAGCGGTCCGGACGGCGAGAAAATGGTCAAGCGCCTGCTGCGCCAACACCCGGGCCAGTCGTTCGGCGCCGCCATCCCGGCCGCCATCACGCCGGAATTCGTGCGCGACGAGATCGCGCGCGGCCGCGCCATCATCCCCGCCAACATCAACCACCCGGAAGTCGAGCCGATGGCGATCGGCCGCAATTTCCTGGTCAAGATCAACGCCAACATCGGCAACTCGGCCGTCAGTTCGGGCATCGGCGAGGAAGTCGAGAAGATGACCTGGGCGATCCGCTGGGGCGGCGACACGGTCATGGATCTGTCGACGGGCAAGCACATCCACGAAACGCGTGAATGGATCATCCGCAATTCGCCGGTGCCGATCGGCACGGTGCCGATCTACCAGGCGTTGGAGAAGGTCGACGGCAAGGCCGAGGAACTGACCTGGGAGATCTTCCGCGACACGCTGATCGAGCAGGCCGAACAAGGCGTGGACTACTTCACGATCCACGCCGGCGTGCGCCTGCCGTTCATTCCGATGACGGCGGACCGCATGACGGGCATCGTCTCGCGCGGCGGCTCGATCATGGCCAAGTGGTGTCTGGCGCACCACAAGGAGAGCTTCCTGTACGAGCGCTTCGAGGAAATCTGCGAAATCATGAAGGCCTACGACGTCAGCTTCTCGCTGGGCGACGGCCTGCGCCCGGGCTCGGGCTATGACGCCAACGACGAAGCCCAGTTCGCCGAGCTCAAGACGCTGGGCGAGCTGACGCAGGTGGCCTGGAAGCACGATGTGCAGGTGATGATCGAAGGCCCGGGCCACGTGCCGATGCAGATGATCAAGGAAAACATGGAGCTGCAGCTGGAACACTGCCACGAGGCGCCGTTCTACACGCTGGGCCCCCTGACGACCGACATCGCGCCGGGCTACGACCACATCACCTCGGGCATCGGCGCGGCGCTGATCGGCTGGTACGGCACGGCGATGCTCTGTTACGTGACGCCCAAGGAGCACCTGGGGCTGCCGAACAAGAAGGACGTGAAGGACGGCATCATCACGTACAAGATCGCGGCGCACGCGGCGGACCTGGCCAAGGGCCATCCGGGCGCGGCGATCCGCGACAACGCGCTGTCGAAGGCGCGCTTCGAGTTCCGCTGGGACGACCAGTTCAACCTGGGCCTGGATCCGGACACGGCCAAGGAGTTCCACGACGAGACGCTGCCGAAGGATTCGATGAAGGTGGCGCACTTCTGCTCGATGTGCGGACCGCATTTCTGCAGCATGAAGATCACGCAGGATGTGCGCGACTATGCGGCGTCGCAGGGCGTGAGCGAAAAAGACGCCCTGCAAAAAGGCATGCAGGAGAAGTCGATCGAGTTCGTGAAGAAGGGCGCCGAGGTTTATCACCGGCAGTGATCTTCTGAACGGATTTCGCCTTTGCCGGGCTGGTCGCTGATGGCGGCGGTTTGGTGGACTTGGGGCGATATGAAAGGCCTGGATGCGTTGCTCCAGGCCTTTTTTGTTATCCGTGGTGTTTTTTTGCGGAGTTGGTCTGATCTTGGGTTGCGAGGGTTGGATTCTTGAGACGCCCGGAGCGGTGTCGGTGTGGGCGAGGCGGGGCTACGAATGGATGGCAATGATCTGCGTGCATCAGGCTTGGAGAAGCGAATAGCTAAGCGCGCGGGATCCCTGGCTTGCAGAGAGCGAACTCGATGGCGAGAGAAAAGAGAGAACAGGAAGACCGTCGAAAAAACGAAGTCCAAAAGCCGCGCACCACAGAAACACCGCAAGCCCCACGACTGTTTGTGGGCGGCGCAAGCGCTCGCCACGCGCAAACCAGTACCCACCGCGCCGCCCACCACCGCCCCCCAAAGGAGATGGGCGCACCAGAAAACCACTCTGCACCATCGCGCAGCGCACCCAAATCACTTGCAGCGACACAAACGCCCATTGCGGCCGCCCGCGCGGCCGCAATGGGCAGCCCTGCAGGTTTCATGCCCTGCACACAGGTCTAGCAGCGCACCGAGCCAAGACGCACGTAGCCCCTCGGTCGGGCGGACCCGATGGCGGGCAACCTCGATGCGCCCGAGGGAATCCGAAG